>NZ_CP195161.1:310253-620506 GCF_051200835.1 Janibacter sp. GS2 | reverse complement strand
GCCGTCCGCCTCACCGACGGTGACCGGATCACCGTCGGCCGCACGCACGCCACCTTCCACGTCGGCCGTCGTTGAGCGACGCCGTCCCCATCCCGACAGGAGCACCGAGTTGAGTGAGCTGACAGTCACCGTGCTGCGCCTCGGCCTGCTCGTGCTCCTGTGGGTCTTCGTGCTCTTCGTGGCCCGGGTGCTGCGCACCGACCTCTTCGGCACCCGCGTCGTCAACCGGCGACCCGCGCCGCCGAAGAAGGCCTCCCGCCGTCAGAAGGCGCCGGCGGAGGGCTCCCCCGCCGTCGCCGCGACGCCACGGCCGACACGCAACGCCCGCACCCCCACGCACCTGGTGCTCACCACCGGTCCGCTCACCGGCACCTCGCTGCCGCTGCGTGACGCCGGCGTGCTCATCGGCCGCAACCCCGAGTGCGCCCTCGTCCTCGACGACGAGTTCGCCTCGGGTCGCCACGCGCGGATCATCCGCGGACAGGACGGCTGGTACGTGGAGGACCTCGGCTCGACCAACGGGACCTTCCTCGGCCAGTACCGCGTCGGTGACCCCGTCCCCGTCGAGACCGGGACCGCGATCCGCATCGGCCGCACCGTCATCGAGCTGAGGAACTGACGTGGCGCTGACCTTCCACTACGCCGCACGCTCCGATGTCGGGCTCGTCCGCAAGGACAACCAGGACTCCGGGTACGCCGGGCCCCACCTGCTCGTCGTCGCCGACGGGATGGGCGGACACGCCGGTGGCGACATCGCCTCGGCGACCGTCATCACCGAGCTCGTCGAGATCGACCACGACTCGCTCACCGCGGCCGAGGCCTCCGCCCAGCTGAGCCGGGCCATCACCTCCGCCAACGAGGAGATCGCGCGGATCTACTCCGACAACCGCGAGCTCGAGGGCATGGGCACGACGGTCACCGCGATCATGCGGGCCCGCAACAAGCTGATCCTCGCCCACATCGGGGACTCCCGGGCCTACCTCCTGCGCGAGGGGCGCCTCTCCCAGGTCACCAAGGACCACTCCTTCGTCCAGACCCTCATCGACGAGGGCCGGATCACCGAGGAGGAGGCGAGCACCCACCCGCAGCGCTCCGTCGTCACCCGGGTGCTCACCGGAGGCGAGGAGGACGAGCCCGACCTCGGGGCCCGGGAGGCGCGCGCCGGCGACCGCTACCTGCTCTGCTCCGACGGCCTGTCCGGCTTCGTCGCGCTCGACACCATCGAGGAGATCCTCACCGCCGGCACCGCCCCCGGCCGTGCCGCGGACGACCTGGTCTCCCTCGCCCTTCGTGCCGGGGCGCCCGACAACGTCACGGTGATCGTCGCCGACGTCGTCGACACCGGCAGCCCGTCCACCCAGCCGCAGGTCGTCGGCTCGGCGGCCCTGCGCCGCCCCCGCACGCGCACCGAGGACTCCCCCGCCGCCCGCGCCGCCGCACTGACGCGTGAGGACGTGGACGAAGGGGTGGAGCTGGCCGAGGAGGACGGGTCCGCTCGCGGAGGCCGCTGGCTGCGCCGCATCGGTGCGCTCGTGGTCGGCGTGCTCCTCGTGGGTGCCGTCGTCTACGCCGGCTACGCCTGGACCCAGCAGCAGTACTACCTCGGCGCCCAGGACGGGAAGGTCACGGTCTACCGCGGTGTCGCGCAGGACCTCGGCCCGATCTCCTTGAACTCCGTCGTCGACCAGACGAGCATCGAGCTGTCCGAGCTGCCCTCGTTCTACCGGGACGAGGTCGAGGAGACGATCTCGGTCGGCTCGCGCTCCGACGCCAACCAGCGCGTGGACAGCCTGCGGGTGGCGGCCCAGAAGTGCGGCCAGCTGCGCTCCTCCGGGGAGTCCTGCGGCCGATGATGCGGGCGATCACGACCATCACCCCGGCCCGCGGCCGGAACATCGAGCTGCTGCTCATCGCCCTGGCGATCGGCGTGGTGATCCTCGCCTATGTCAACGTCACCGTCGCCGAGGACGGCGAGATCCCACCGGACCTGCTCGGGCACACCGGTCTGCTCGCCGCGATCGCCCTCGGCGCGCACCTCGTGCTGCGGTGGCGCGCCAGCTTCGCCGACCCGATCATCCTGCCGATCGTCACGCTCCTCAACGGCATCGGCCTGGTGATGATCCACCGGCTCGACCTGGCGGCCGGGAGGGACTTCACCTCCGGCCTGGCGCTGCGTCAGCTCATCTGGACCGGCCTCGGCGTGGCCATCGCCCTCGTCGTGCTCGTCGCCCTGCGGGACCACCGTGTGCTGCGGCGCCTGACCTACACCAGCGGGGCCCTCGCACTCGCCTTCATCGCTCTGCCCCTGACCCCCCTGGGACACACGGTCTACGGCGCCCGGATCTGGATCAAGCTCGGCGCCTTCACCTTCCAGCCCGCCGAGGTGGCCAAGATCCTCCTCGCGATCTTCTTCGCCGGGTACCTCGTCCAGACCCGTGACATGCTGGCGCTCGCGGGGAAGAAGGTCCTGGGGATCACCTTCCCCCGCCCACGGGACCTCGGCCCGCTCGCCATCGCCTGGCTCGCGGCCGCCCTCGTGCTGGTCCTCGAGAACGACTTCGGTACGACGCTGCTGATCTTCGGGCTGTTCGTCGCGATGCTCTACGTCGCGACGGAGCGCACGTCGTGGATCGTCCTCGGGCTGGGATTCGCCGCCGCCGGCGCCCTGATCGTCTACCAGTTCGCCGGGCACATCCAAACGCGAGTCCTGTGCTGGACCGACACCTTCTCCCCGGAGGGCATGGAGCAGTGCGGCCAGCTGTCCACCGGGATCATGGGGATGGCCGCCGGCGGGATCTCCGGCACCGGTCTGGGTCGTGGACGGCCCTGGCTGACGCCCCTGCCCGAGTCGGACTTCATCTTCACCAGCCTCGGTGAGGAGCTCGGCCTGATCGGCGTCTTCGCGATCATCATGCTGTACGCGCTGCTCGTCGAGCGCGGTCTGCGCTCCGCCATCGGTCTGCGCGACGGCTTCGGCAAGCTGCTCGCGACCGGCCTGACCTTCGTCCTGGCCATCCAGGTCTTCGTCGTCATCGGTGGCGTCACCCGGGTCATCCCGCTGACCGGTCTCACCCTCCCCTTCATCGCCTACGGCGGTTCCTCGCTCCTGACCAACTGGACCCTCGTCGCGATCCTCCTGCGGATCAGTGACCACGCCCGCCGGCCCGAGCCGGAGTTCGACCCGGCGTCGATGGACGCACCCACCCAGGTGGTGAAGACGCGATGAACCAGCCCATCCGACGTCTGTCGATGCTCGTGGCGATGCTCTTCGTCCTGCTGCTCGGCGCGAGCACGTGGATCCAGGTCCTCGACGCCCAGGAGATCAACGACCGTGAGGGCAATCGCCGGACCCAGCTGGAGAACTACGCCCGCGAGCGCGGCGAGATCCTCCTCGGTGGCCAGCCGATCGCGACGTCGACACCGACGGACACCGACCTGGCCTGGCAGCGCGAGTACCCCGAGCCGACCCTGTACAGCCACATCACGGGGTACAACTCCTTCACGTACGGCCCCGGTGGCGGCGTGGAGTCCGCGGCCGACGGCCTGCTCTCCGGCCGCGACGACAAGCTCTTCTACGACCGACTCACCGGCACGATCGCCGGCCGTGAGCCCAAGGGCGCCAGCCTCGAGCTGACGATCGACCCGAAGGTCCAAAAGGCCGCCGAGGAGGCGCTCGGCGACCAGCGCGGCTCCGTCGTCGCGCTCGACCCGCGCACCGGGGAGATCCGGGCGATGGTCTCCCACCCGAACTACGACCCGACGCCCCTCGTGAGCCACGACCCGGCCACCGAGAAGAAGGCCTGGGACGAGCTGAACGCCGACCCCGCACGCCCGCTGGTCAACCGGGCCATCGGCGGCAACCTCTACCCGCCCGGCTCGGTCTTCAAGATCGTCACCGCTGCCGCGGCGATCGAGGAGGGGGACTTCGACGAGGACTCCACGCTGCCGGGTCCGGCGGTGCTCGACCTGCCCCAGACCACCGCGGGCCTGCCCAACTCCGACCGCCAGCCCTGCGGGCCCAACGACGAGGTCACCCTCGCCGTGGCGATGCAGAACTCGTGCAACACCGCCTTCGGTTGGCTAGGCATGGAGCTCGGTGGCGACACGATCCGCGAGCAGTCGAGCAAGTTCGGCTTCGGTGACGACCTCGCCATCCCGATGTCGGTCGAGCCGTCGAGCGTCCCCACGGACCTCAACCCGCCCCAGGAGGCGCAGGTGGGGGTCGGCCAGTACGACGTGCGCGTGACTCCGCTGCAGGTGGCCATGGTCAGCGCGGCGGTGGCCAACGACGGTGTCGTCATGCGGCCCCATCTCATCCAGTCGGTCCTCGGCTCCGACCTCTCGACGATCGACGAGACCAAGCCCGAGAAGCTGTCCAAGGCCATGTCGGGAAAGACCTCCGACGAGCTGACCGACATGATGGAGCTCGTCGTCACCCAGGGGACCGGCACCCAGGGTGCCGTCCCCGGCGTGAGCGTCGCCGCCAAGACCGGCACGGCCGAGCACGCCGAGGACGCCCCTCCGCACGCCTGGTACACGGGATTCGCGCCCACCGACAACCCCAGGATCGCCGTGGCCGTCGTCGTCGAGGACGGCGGGCGAGCCGGTAGCGAGGCCTACGGCGGCTCCGTCGCGGGCCCCATCAGCGCATCCGTGATGAAGGCGGCCCTCGAATGAGCCCGCACGTGAGCACCGCACCCACCGCCAAGCCCAGGGAGACAGCATGAGCACGTCGGCACCGCGCCTGCTCGGTGGACGCTACGAGGTGGGCGAGCTCATCGGCCGCGGCGGCATGGCGGAGGTCCACCTCGGCCACGACGCCCGCCTGGGCCGACCCGTCGCGATCAAGATCCTGCGCACCGACCATGCCCGCGACACCGCCTTCCTCACCCGCTTCCGACGCGAGGCCCAGTCCGTCGCCGGCCTGAACCACCGCTCGATCGTCGCGGTCTACGACTCCGGGGAGGAGCGCGTCGAGGAGTCCGGCGGTGCCTCGCTCGACATCCCCTACATCGTCATGGAGTACGTCGACGGCCAGACGCTGCGCGAGGTGCTCAACGACACCCCGACGGGCACCCTCGACCCGGGCGAGGCGGCCCACATCGTCCAGCAGGTCCTCGAGGCACTGGACTACAGCCACGACATGGGCATCGTCCACCGCGACATCAAGCCGGGCAACGTCATGATCACCGATGACGGCAACGTCAAGGTCATGGACTTCGGGATCGCCCGGGCGATCGCCGACACCCAGGCGACGATGACCCAGACCCAGGCCGTCATCGGGACGGCCCAGTACATCTCCCCCGAGCAGGCCCGGGGCGAGACGGTCGACAAGCGCAGCGACGTCTACTCCACCGGCTGCCTGCTCTTCGAGCTGCTGACGGCCCGCACGCCGTACACCGGCGAGCCGATCTCGCTGACCTACCAGCACGTCAACGCCGAGATCCCGCTCCCGTCGTCGGTCAACCCCGACGTCCCGGCAGAGCTCGACGCGATCGTCGTGCACTCACTGACCAAGGACCGCGACGAGCGCTACCCGGACGCGAAGTCGATGGCCGAGGACCTCGAGGCCTACGGCGCCGGCAGGCCCATCAGCCCGGTCGCCACCTCCCGACTCGAGGGCGCGACCACCGCGCTGCCCGTCACCGCACCCCGCGCGGAGGCCAGCCCGGCCCGTCGCGACGACCCCGACACCGCGTCGATGCCGGCGACCGGCGAGCGCCGACGCGGCTCCCGGCTCGGCTGGCTCATCGCGGCACTGCTCCTGATCCCCCTCGGACTCCTCGGGTGGTTCGCCTGGAGCGCCTCCCAGGGTGAGGAGGTCGTCGAGGTCACGGTCCCCAACGTCGTCGGCCGTGAGCAGTCGGTGGCGACTGCGGACCTCAAGGGGCTGGGGCTCGACGTCGCGACCCGGACGACCGCGAGCCAGAAGCCCGCCGGTCAGGTCGTCGCCCAGGACCCCGAGGAGAACACGACGCTCGCCGAGGGTGAGGAGGTGACGCTCACCGTCTCCGACGGGCCGGAGGACGCGAGCGTGCCCAATGTCGTGGGCAAGAGCCGGCAGGAGGCCACCACCGCCCTCGAGGACGCCGGCCTGAAGGTCGGGGACGTCACCGAGACGGACAGCCCCGACCAGGGCAAGAACAAGGTGATCTCCACGCAACCGGCGGTCTCCGAGACGGTGCAGAAGGGCGAGAGCGTCGACCTCGTCGTCGCCAGCGGCGATGTCGAGCTGCAGGACTTCACCGGTCAGGACATCGCGGACGTGCGCTCCGACATCTACGACCTGCGTCTGAAGGTCGCGGAGGAGCCGCAGTCCTCGAGCCAGGAGCCCGGCACGATCCTCCAGCAGCGCCCGGGTGCCGGCACCATCCCCCAGGGTCGGACGGTGACCTTCGTCGTGGCCGAGAAGCCCGCGGCGACCGTGACCACGACGACGTCGCCGTCCACCACCGAGGAGCCGAGCGAGACCACGGACCCGTCGGAGTCCTCCTCCTCGTCGTCGTCCTCCCCGTCGGAGTCCTCCTCGTCCTCGTCCCCCTCCACGACCGAGGAGCCGGAGCCGACGTCCACCAGCCCGACGAGCCCGTTGGAGCCGACGCCGTCGGAGCCGAGCGACACCAAGTCGACGAGCAAGACGACCCAGTCGCCACCGAGCCCCTGAGGGCCACGGGAGTCAGTCCCGGTCGCGTGAGTCCTCGAAGAAGACGTCGATCCGCTGGAAGCCCTTGAGCCGCTGCGCCTCGGCATGCCGGGCGTAGGCTCGCTCGTCGGCCGTGGTGAGCACCACCTGGTCGGTGAAGGGGGTGAGCAGCGCCCGCGGCCACAGCCGCTCCTTGCGCACGACGTTGACCTCGACGCTGAGCATGACGATGACCGCCATCGTGTAGAGGAAGACCAGCAGACCCAGGACGAGGGCGAAGACCGAGTTCAGGCTGCTCGCCCGCTCCACGACCGTGCTCACGTACGCGGCGCCGACCTGCTGCATCCCCTGCCAGGCCAGCCCGGCGATGACCGCCCCGGGCAGGACGTCCCACAGGGTGAGTGCGCGCGTCGTGACCAGGCGCAGGACCACGGCGATGACGTAGATGTTGATCAGGACCGACGCGATCGTCAGGGCCCAGCCGGCCGCCCCGTCGGAGACGATCCAGTTGAGGTAGGCGGTCACGCCGGTCGTCCCGACGATCGTCAGGGCGGCGACGGCGAGCAGCAGCAGGCCCCGCCCGCGGCTGGCGAAGGGATTCGGCCGATCGTTGCGCGGGATCATCCAGGCGGTGTTGTTGGCGTACTGGAGTGCCTGGCCCACGCCCAGTCCGCCGTAGAGCGCCGAGAGACCACCGACGACCAGACCGATCGGTCCGCCGCCCAGGGTGCCGGTCGTGCGCAGCTCGTCACCGACGATCGGGAACTCGGAGATCGCCGAGTCGCGGATCCGCTCCTGCCACTCGGGCTGCCCCTGGAGGACGAAGCCGACGACCGTGGACAGCAGGAGCAACGACGGGAAGAGCGAGAGGAAGCCGTAGTAGGTCAGCAGGGCACAGAGGTAGCCACCGAAGTCGTCGAAGAACTTGTAGATGACCGCGATGGGAAAGCCGAGGACCGGATGCCGCCGCTGGAGACGATCGACCGGGCCGATGCTCGGGTCGGCCACGGGGCCTCCCCCTTCGTCAGCCCGCCGCGACGACGCGGGCGACACCCTCGACGTCACGCACGAGAGGGGACCTGCCGATGCTGAGCTCGACGGCGCTGCCGTCGCCCGCGATGGCCAGCCAGTTGGCGAGGATGCGGTGCCCGTACTCGGTGAGCACGGACTCCGGGTGGAACTGCACACCGTGCAGCGGCAGGTCGCGGTGGTGGGCGGCCATGATGATGCCGGACTCGGTGTGGCCGTTGGGCACGAGGTCGTCGGGCACGGTCGCCGGGTCGATCGTCAGCGAGTGGTACCGCGTGGCGGTGAAGGGAGAGGGCAGCCCGGCGAGGACTCCGCCCTCGTCGTGCAGCACCCGGCTCGTCTTGCCGTGGAGGAGCTCCGGCGCCCGACCGACGGTGGCGCCGAGGACGGCCCCGAGGGCCTGGTGACCGAGGCAGACACCGAGCATCGGCTGTGCCCGCTCCGCGCAGGCCTCGATCATGGCCATGGAGACTCCGGCGCCGTCGGGAGTGCCCGGTCCCGGGGAGATGAGCACCCCGTCGAAGTCCGCGCCGTCCGCGGCAGAGACGGCGTCGTTGCGCACGACCGTCGTCTCGGCACCCAGCTGCTGGAGGTAGCCGACGATGGTGAAGACGAAGCTGTCGTAGTTGTCGACGACGAGGATCTGGCTCACCGACCCAGTATGGACCTCACTCGTCGGAGTCGAGGGCGCGGGCATGCTCCAGGCTCGTCCGGCCGGCGAAGGCCGGGAGCTGATGGTCCTCGTCCGCGGTCACCTCGTACCCGAGACCGACCGCGTCGACGTACTGCTGGTAGATGGCGACCGCAGGGTCCTCGTCGAGGGCCTCCTGCAGCTTCTCCGGATCACCGATCGCCGTGATCGTGAAGGGTGGTGAGTACACCCGGCCCTGCAGGATGAGCGTGTTGCCGACACACCGCACGGCGCTGGTGGAGATCACCCGCTGGTCCATGATCTGCATTCCCTCCGCTCCGCCACGCCACAGCGCGTTGACCACCCCCTGGACGTCCTGCTGGTGGACGATGACGTCGTCGACGGAGAACCCCTCCGGGATCTCCTCGCTCGCGAGGTGGGCATCATCGAGTGAGACGGTCACCGACGGCCCCGTGACCGCCGTGAGCCCGGCATCGTCGGCCCGGGCCCGGGCCCGGCGGTCGAGAGCACTCAGCTGCTTGCTGCCGGGGGCCGCTTCGCGGGTGAGCCGGTCGACGTCTGCGCGCAACGTCTCGACTTCCTGGCCGGAGCGCTCGTTCTCGATGGTCCGCTCACGGATCACGTCGGGCAGCTCCACGGCCTCGCTGCGCAGGTCGGTGCCACGAGCCGTGGTGCTGGACGTGGCGAAGAGCAGCCCCGCACCGAGGGCGATGACGGGCACGAGTGTCGACCACCCCGTGGGGCGGTGGGTCAGCCACGCACGCACGCGGGTCAGCCGCGGGAGTGGGCTCCCCTCGGCGCCCCCGTCACCAGGGCTGGTCCCGGAGGGCTTGTCCTCAGGCACGCGGTTCCCCCTTCGCTCGGTCGGACCGGGTACGACCTCTACGCTAGGCCACGACCCGATCATCCCTAAGGAGCACCCAGTGGCGAAGTCCGCCGACGACGCGAAGGGCGCGACGCCCGAGAAGACGTCCACGCAGAAGAAGGCCCCGACACAGGGGGCCTCCTCCACCTCCGCGAAGGGGGCCGGCTCGCTGTCGCGGTCCGGCGACCCGAGCAAGCGCGCGCAGGCCGACGAGGCCTACGCAGCAGCCGAGCGCAAGGAGCGACACAAGGCCCGCGCCCAGAAGATCGGCAATCCGCCGTGGTTCGTCCCCGTGATGCTCGGCCTGATGGTCATCGGCCTGGTGTGGGTCGTGACCTTCTACATCACGAAGCAGGCCTACCCGGTCGAGAGCTGGGGCACGTGGAACCTCGGGGCGGGGTTCGCCTTCATCCTCGCCGGTTTCGCCATGACCACGCGGTGGAAATAGCCCCAGTTGCACCCGTGTGGACAACTCGGGTTGTCCACAGGGTTGTCCCCAGATGGGGACAAATGACACGCGTGTAACTCGGGTCAGAAGGGGGTGAGAACCCCACTCGGGGCGAGCGCGTACTTCGCGACAGCGAGGGCGACGACGACCACGAGGACCCCGAGGATGCCGCCCCACGCGATGGCGGGGCTGCGGCGGGTGCGCGACGACGCGATGGCCAGCGCCATGAGTCCCCCGGCGACGAGCCCGCCCAGGTGGGCCTCCCAGGCGACATTGGGCACGACGAAGCCGATGACGACGTTGAGGCCGATCACGGCGAGCATCGAGGAGCTGTCCCGCCCGAGGTGGCGGTTGAGGATGATCAGGGCGGCGAAGAGACCGAACACCGCACCGGAGGCCCCGACGATCGGGGCGTAGGCCCCGGGCACACCGGGGTCGACCGGCTGGAAGAGCAGCCAGGTCACCGACCCGGCGAGGGCACTGACCAGGTAGATCGCGAGGTACCGGGCCCACCCGAGCAACCGCTCGATGTACCCGCCGACGACCCACAACGCAAACATGTTGAAGATGATGTGCATCGGCTGGTTGGGGCTGTGCGCGAAGGCCGAGGTCAGCAGTCGCCAAGGCTCGATGGCGCCGAGCGCAGGCGCGAAGGCCACGGCGGAGAAGACGCGCGGCGAGATCAGCTCCCCGACCCACACGAGGACGCAGATCGCGATGATCCCCATCGTCAGATAGGGCTTGCTCGCGCCCGCACCGGCCCGACCGCCGAAGACGGTGAGCTGCGGACGGTCGGCCTTCGCCTGCTCCCGCACGCAGTCCACGCACTGGACACCGACGGCCGCACTGCGCTGGCACTCCGGGCAGGTGGGCCGGCTGCACCGCTGGCAGCGGATGTAGGACACCCGGTCCGGGTGCCGGGGGCAGACGGGGGTCTGCGAAGTGCCGAAACCGCCGCCAGCGTCCTGCCCGCCCCAGTTGGACGGCGGCTGCGACACGACGATCAGTCCTTGATGATCTCGACGGAGTCGAGGGTGACCGGCTCGGCCGGCTTGTCCATCGCGCCGGTGGGGAGGGCGGCGATGGTGTCGACGACCTCGCGGCTCGGGCCGTCGGCCACCTCACCGAAGATCGTGTGCTTGCCGTTGAGCCACGGGGTCTCACCGACGGTGACGAAGAACTGGGACCCGTTGGTGCCCTTGCCCATCTGCTTGCCGGCGTTGGCCATGGCCAGCAGGTACGGCTTGGCGAAGCTCAGGTCGGGGTGGATCTCGTCATCGAAGGTGTAGCCGGGTCCGCCGACGCCCTGGCCGAGCGGGCACCCGCCCTGGATCATGAAGCCGGAGATGATCCGGTGGAAGCCGAGGCCGTCGTAGAACGGGGTGGGGTTGGTGCGACCCGCGTCGTCGGTGTACTCCTTCTCACCGGTCGCGAGACCGACGAAGTTGTCCACCGTCGTGGGTGCCTGGTTGGGGAACAGCTCGATGGAGATGTCGCCGTGGTTCGTGTGCAGGATGGCCTTCATGGTCAACCATCGTAGCCAGCCGGTCCGACACACGAATACGGCGACCCCTACGCGCTCTTCACGGCCTCTCGGTTTCCCTGCGGGGTGATCCGGTGCAGGATGGGGGGTGTAGTCCATCGCGCAGGAGGAATGGTGTTCCAGACGAACAACAAGGTCGACGATGGGCGCGTGCGCGCCCACGAGACCGCCGAGACCGCTGCGGTCAAGGTCCACGAGATCATCGACAAGGTCGCTGAGCAGACCGAGCTCGGCAGCGAGCGCGCCCAGGAGCTGAAGTCCGTCGCCACGGACCACGCCGCCGCTGCCCGGGACAGCGCCGCTGCCCGAGCCGCCGAGCTGCGCGAGCAGGCCGAGGAGGCCAAGAAGGACGCCGCCAAGGACGCGAAGAAGCGCACCTCGTCGGTGAAGAAGCAGGCCAGGTCCGCGAAGAAGTCCGCGAAGAAGTCGGCCAAGAAGACGTCGAAGCAGGCGGGCAAGACCACCAAGCAGGCGGGCAAGGACGTCTCCGAGGTGCGCGACCAGGTCGTCGGCACCGCGGCGGGTCTCGCGGCCGCCGGTGTCGCGGCCGGCCGCAAGGCGGCCGACGAGGCCGCCGTGCGCGGACCCGAGGTCGTGGCCGCACTGCGCGACCAGGGCGATGCCCAGGCCGCACTCGCCGCAGCGAAGGGCGAGAAGCCCCAGAAGAAGCGCCGCGGGCTCAAGTTGCTCCTGCTCGCCCTCGTCGCCGGAGGTGTCGCCGCGGTCGTCGCCAAGCAGAAGCAGTCGCCGAAGAAGGACCCGTGGGCCGTCCCCACCGGTGACCCCTACAAGGCGCCGACCACCGGTCGTGACTCCTCACTCGGTGGCGGCGTCGCCGCAGCCGGTGTCGCACCCGCCGCCGAGGCAGCCGAGGCCGCTCCGGCGGGCGACCCGCTGGCCACCTCGTCTACGACCGACGCGGACACCGACGCGTGGAGCTCCGCGCGTGACTGGGCCGACAACTCCGCCGTCCCGTCCACCTCGGACACCTCGGAGGCTGCCGACCTGCACACCGACCACCTCGGTGGCGACCTCCCGGCCGAGGGTGACACCACGGCCTGACGAGCTCCACCCCAGGAGGAAGGGGGTCGGTCCGCAGCTGCGGGCCGACCCCCTTCTTCGTGCCCGGGTCGCCGAGGTCCCTCAGGCGAGGAAGTCACCCACCAGTCGCGTGAAGTCGGCGGTGTGCTCGATCTGCACCCAGTGGCCGCACTGCCCGAAGACGTGCAGCTGGGACTGGTCGATGAGCTCGTTCAGCCGCATGGAGTTGCTCAGGGGGATGACCTCGTCGTCGCGGCCGTGGATGATCAGCGTGGGCTGCTCGATGCCGCGGATGTGTGCATCCGGGACCGTCATCGCCTCCACGGAACGCTGGCGTGGGGCCGGGAACATCGCGCTGTAGGCCTCGTGCGCGCCCGGCCGGGTCGCGGCCTCGAGGCGGCTGCGGGCCAGGTCCTCGGTGAGCAGCGAGCGGTCGTGGGTGAAGACGTCCATGAGGTCGACCATGTTCTCCAGCGACGGCTCGAAACCCCACACCGTGTCCAGACCCTCGGTGATCTCGAACGGGACACCGACGGCACCCATGAGGACGAGCTTGCTCACCCGATCCCGGTGGTGGGTCACGAGATTGAGGGCGAGCGCCCCACCGAAGCTGTTGCCGACGATGGCGACCTCGTCCAGGGCGAGGGCGTCGAGGAAGCCGATGAGGTGCTCGGTCCACGTCGCCAAGTCGTAGGTCACGCCCTCGGGACGCTCGGTGAAGCCGAAGCCGAGGACGTCCGGGGCGATGACACGATGTGCTTGCGAGAGTGCCGGTAGCACAGCCCGCCAGTTCGCCCAGGCGCTGACGCCGGGGCCGGACCCGTGGATGAGCAGGACGGGCCGGCCGGTGCCCACATCGTGGTAGTTCGTGATGATCCCGTTGACGTCGACCGAGTTGGCGACCTCGGGGTTGTCCGTCGCGACAGTGGTCATGCGCTGCTCCCAGTCCCTCGTTGGCTTCTCCTGACGGAAGGTACGCCCACCGGACGGAGACGGCGATCCGCTGGGCGAAGGGAGCATCCGCCGAGCGCAGCGATGACCCGCCACACACAGACACCGGCCGCCGTCCCCGCGTGAGGAACGAGGGGCGACGCCGCCGTCCTCCTGCGCCAGCCTGAGTCGATGAGCAGCAGGCAGGCGTGGCAGGAGTTTCGGGCGGCACGAGAGGCCGAGCTGGTGCAGCCGTACGGGTGGCTCACGCTGCAGGGCTTCCACTGGCTCCCGCGGGATCCCGCCCCGCTCGAGGGGTTGCCGGGTACGTGGTCGACCGACGGTGAGCACGCTCGCGTCGTGGCCGGCCCGGGCGACGGGCTGACCGTGGACGGCGAGCCGCTCGATGGTCAGAGCCTGCGGACCGTCGCCGAGACGGGACGCCTCCCGTGGCTGCGCCGGGGTGACACCGAGATCGAGCTGCTCCGCCGCGGCGGACGGTTGGCCGTCCGGTTGCGCTCACGAACCTCCGCGGCCCGGGAGGGCTTCACGGGTGTGCCCACCTTCGATCACGACCCGGCGTGGGTCATCCGGGCCGAGTTCATCCCCGGCCCCGAGGACCGGCGGGTGGACGTCGCGACGCACCGACCCGACCTGCGCCAACGGCTGCGCGCCCCCGGGGAGGTCGAGTTCACGCTCGACGGGCGACCCCAACGACTCGTGGTCACGACCATCAAGAGCGGGTTGGGTCTGGAGTTCCACGACCCGACCAACACGGACGAGACCGAGGCGTGGCGACAGCTGAAGTTCGAGGATCCCGAGCACGGCGTCGTGACCCTGGACTTCAACCGGACCGTGAACATGTGGTTCGCCTTCACCGACCACGCCACCTGCCCGGCCCCCGTCGAGGGCAACAGGATCAGCGTGCCCGTGCGCGCCGGCGAGAAGCGGGCGCTGAGCCGAGGATGTGGAGACTAGGGGGTTCGAACCCCTGACCCCCGCCTTGCAAAGGCGGTGCTCTACCAGCTGAGCTAAGTCCCCTTGTTCAGTTGTCCGACGTCGTCGTGCGCCGTTGTCGCGCACGAACCCGAGCGCACCGTCGGTCAGGAAGGGCGGTCGGTGGCCGCGGCCCAGGCCCCGCCGGCGGACCCGGCCGAGCTGCCCGAGGTACCCATGCGGCTGGTGGCGGCGTGCAGGTCCTTCTCGGACCGCTGCTGCTCGACCTTGCGCCTGGCGTACGCCGCGCCGACCGCGGCTGCGACGAGCACGAGGACCTTCTTCACGGGATCTCCTCACCGTCTGTGGTGGGCCTACCTGGACTTGAACCAGGGACCTCTTCCTTATCAGGGAAGCGCTCTAACCGCGCTGAGCTATAGGCCCGTGTGCACCGTGGTGCGACGCCCGAGATTACCCCACTCCGACCGCCGAGACCAAAACGACGGCCGGAGTGCGGATCAGTCGTCGGTCAGCGTCATGTGCACGCCACCGACGAGGCTGGCGACGATGTTGTACAGGAAGGCTCCGAGGGTCGCGATCGCCGTGAGGAGGAAGATGTCCACGACGGCGACGACGATCGACAGGGCCATGACCCGGCCGAAACCGAGGAAGTCCATGACGTCGAACTCCTGGCCGGATCCGGTCCCGATGATCTGGCCGGCGAGCTCGTTCACGGAGTCGAAGACACCCATCGCGGAGAAGAGCGCCCACATGACGCCGGTCATGACGACCATGGCGATCCCCATGGCCACCGAGACGAGGAAGCCGACCTTCATCACCGAGAAGGGGTCGACCCGGGAGACCATGAGCTTGACCCGACGCCCCCCACGGGGTGCGGGACGTTGGGCGGTCGAGCCGCCCTGGGGCCGGCGCGTCCCGGTTGTCGAGCCGGACGACGAACGCATCGTCGTCGTGTCTGACGAGCTCACTCCTGGTCACCTCCGGGGGTGTCCCCCTGCTGGGCGGTCTCCGCCGAGTCGATCTCGACGGGTGCGTCAGGGTCAGACGCTACCCCGTCACCGACCACCTCCGCGTCGTCGCCACGGTCGACATTGCGCGCAACCGCCACGATGGCGTCGCCCTTGCGCGGGGTGGCGAAGCTGACGCCCATCGTGTTGCGGCCGGTGCGGTTCACCTCGGTCACCGCGGAGCGCACGATGTTGCCCTTCTCCATGACGACCATGACCTCGTCGTGCTCGCCGACGATGAGGGCACCGGCGAGCTGACCGCCCTTGCCCGAGTTGGCCGCCGTGACACCCAGCCCCGCGCGGCCCTTCGGCGTCCACTCGGAGGCGGCCGTGCGCTTGGCCACGCCCTTCTCGAAGACGACGAAGACGTCGGGGTCGGTCCCGTCGGGGATGACGTTGAGCGCGAGGAGGGAGTCGCCGTCGCGGAACTTCATCCCGGTGACGCCACTCGTCGAGCGGCCCATCGGGCGGATGATCGCGTCCGTAGCGTGGAATCGCACCGACTGGGCGTTACGCGAGACCAGGAGGAGGTCGTCCTCGGCCGAGACGAGGCCGACGCCGATGAGCTCGTCGTCCTCACGCAGCTTGATGGCGATGAGCCCACCGCTGCGCGGCGAGTCGTACTCCTCGAGCCGGGTCTTCTTCACCAGGCCGCGCTTCGTCGCGAGGACGAGGTAGGGGGCGACCTCGTAGTCCCTGATCGCGTGGACCGCGGCGATCTGCTCGCCCGGCTGGAAGGCCAGGAGGTTGGCCACGTGCTGGCCCTTGCCGTCGCGCGCCGCCTCCGGCAGCTCGTAGGCCTTGACCCGGTAGACCCGGCCGTGGTTGGTGAAGAAGAGCAGCCAGTGGTGCGAGGTCGTCGTGAAGAAGTTGCGCACGACGTCCTCCCCACGCAGGGAGGCGCCACGCACCCCCTTCCCACCACGCTTCTGGGCCCGGTACTCGTCGACCCGGGTGCGCTTGGCGTACCCGCCCCGGGTGATCGTCACGACGACGTCCTCCTCGGGGATGAGGTCCTCCATGGCGACGTCCCCGTCGTAGGGCAGGATCCGGCTGCGCCGGTCGTCGCCGTAGCGGTCGACGATCTCGGTGAGCTCGTCCCGCACGATCTGTCGCTGCCGCTCCGGCTTGGCGAGGATGTCCTTGTAGTCGACGATCCGGGCCTCGATCTCGTCGTGCTCGTTGATGATCTTCTGCCGCTCCAGTGCGGCCAGGCGGCGCAGCTGGAGGTTGAGGATCGCCATCGCCTGGAGCTCATCGATCTCCAGGAGCGCGATGAGCCCCTCACGTGCCTCGTCGACGGTCGGGGACCGCCGGATGAGGGCGATGACCTCATCGAGCATGTCGAGGGCCTTGAGGTACCCACGCAGGATGTGGATGGCCGCCTCGTCCTTGCGCAGCCGGTACTCGGTGCGCCGCACGATGACATCGATCTGGTGCTCGACCCAGTGCCGGATGAAGGCCGAGACCGGCAGGGTGCGCGGCACACCGTCGACGAGCGCCAGCATGTTCGCGCCGAAGGTCGTCTGCAGCTGGGTGTGCTTGTACAGGTTGTTCAGCACGACCTTGGCGACCGCGTCCCGCTTGAGGACGATGACCAGACGCTGACCGGTGCGGCCCGAGGTCTCGTCGCGGATGTCCGCGATACCCGACAGGCGTCCCTCCTTGGTCATCTCGGCGATCTTCTGCGCGAGCGTGTCCGGGTTGACCTGGTAGGGCAGCTCGGTGACGACGAGGCAGGTGCGGCCCTGCAGCTCCTCGACCTCGACGACCGCGCGCATGATGATCGAGCCACGGCCGGTGCGGTAGGCCTCCTCGATGCCGCGGGTGCCCATGATCAGGGCGCCGGTGGGGAAGTCGGGGCCCTTGATGAAGCCCAGGATCGCCTCGAGGGCCTCCTCGCGGGAGGACTCGGGGTGGTCGAGCATCCAGTGCGCGGCCGCGGAGACCTCGCGCAGGTTGTGCGGCGGGATCTGGGTCGCCATGCCGACGGCGATGCCGGCCGACCCGTTGGCGAGCAGGTTCGGGAAGCGCGCCGGCAGCACGTCCGGCTGCAGCGTCTTGCCGTCGTAGTTCGGGACGAAGTCGACTGTCTCCTGGTCGATGTCACGCACGAGCTCGAGCGACAGCGGGGCCATCTTGCACTCGGTGTACCGGGGGGCGGCCGCGCCGTCATTGCCGGCGGAGCCGAAGTTGCCCTGGCCGTCGATGAGCGGGTAGCGCAGCGACCACGGCTGGACGAGGCGGACCATCGCGTCGTAGATCGCGCTGTCACCGTGCGGGTGGTACTGCCCCATGACGTCGCCGACGACGCGCGAGCACTTGTTGTAGCCGCGGTCGGGGCGGTAGCCGCCGTCGTACATCGCGTAGACGATGCGCCGGTGGACGGGCTTGAGCCCGTCACGCACATCGGGAAGGGCACGGGAGACGATGACGCTCATCGCGTACTCGATGTAGCTGCGCTGCATCTCCGCGTTGAGGTCGATCGGCTCCGTGCGGTCGTGCTCGGGAGCGGTGGGGATGTCGGTCATGTGGTCAGGTCACCTCGGGGTCGGGGCCGAAGGGGGGCACAGGCTGGGTGGGAGCGCGGTCAGATGTCGAGGAAGCGCACGTCGCGGGCGTTCCTCTGGATGAAGCTGCGTCGGGACTCGACGTCCTCACCCATGAGCACGGCGAAGATCTCGTCCGCGGCCGCGGCGTCGTCGAGGGTGACCTGCAGGAGGACCCGGGACTCCGGGGCCATCGTGGTCTCCCACAGCTCCTGGTAGTTCATCTCACCCAGGCCCTTGTAGCGCTGCACGGAGTTCTCCTTGGGCAGGCGCCATCCCTTCGCCTGGCCCTCGGCGATCATGGCGTCGCGCTCACGGTCGGTGAAGGCGAACCCGTGGTCGTGGTTGGACCACTTGAGCCGGTAGAGCGGCGGCTGGGCGAGGTAGACGTAGCCCGCCTCGATCAGCGGCTTCATGAAGCGGAAGAGCAGCGTGAGCAGCAGCGTGCGGATGTGCATGCCGTCGACGTCGGCATCGGCCATGAGCACGATCTTGTGGTAGCGCGCCTTGGCGATGTCGAAGTCCTCGCCGATCCCGGTGCCGAAGGCCGAGATCAGTGCCTGGACCTCCTGGTTGGCGAGGATCCGGTCGATCCGGGCCTTCTCGACATTGAGGATCTTGCCCCGGATCGGCAGGATCGCCTGGTTCTCCGGATTGCGGCCGGCCTTGGCCGAGCCGCCGGCGGAGTCGCCCTCGACGATGAAGACCTCGGAGACGGTCGGGTCCTTGGTCTGGCAGTCGGAGAGCTTGCCGGGCAGGCCACCGGACTCCAGCAGGCCCTTGCGGCGGGTGGCCTCGCGCGCCTTGCGGGCGGCCATGCGTGCCATGGCGGCCTGCACGGACTTGCGGACGATGTCCTTGCCCTCGTTGGGGTGGGTCGCGAGCCAGTGACCGAACTCATCGGTCATGGCGCGCTGCACGAAGCCCTTGACCTCCGAGTTGCCGAGCTTGGTCTTGGTCTGCCCCTCGAACTGGGGCTCGCCGAGCTTGACCGAGATGACCGCCGTCAGGCCCTCGCGGATGTCGTCACCGGTGAGGTTGTCGTCCTTCTCCTTCAGCAGGCCCTGCTTGCGGGCGAAGTCGTTGACGAGCTTGGTCAGCGCCGAGCGGAAGCCCTCCTCGTGGGTGCCGCCCTCGTGCGTGTTGATCGCATTGGCGTAGGTGTGCACCGACTCGCTGTAGGCACTCGTCCACTGCAGCGCGATCTCGAGGGACAGCTCACGCTCGGTGTCCTCGTTCTCCATGGCGATGACCTCGGCCGTGATCGGTTCGGCCTTCTTGGAGCCCACGAGGTGCTCGACGTAGTCCACGAGGCCGTTGTCGTAGCGGTAGGAGACCTTGCGGGCCTTCTTCGGCGCCGCCGCCGTCTCCTCGGAGTCGACGACCTCGGTGATGTCGGCGTCGACCTCGTCGAGGTCCTCGTCCTGCTCGGCCGCGGTGGGCTCGTGCACCCGCTCGTCGACGAGGTTGATCGTCAGGCCCTTGTTGAGGAAGGCCATCTGCTGGAAGCGGGCGCGGATCGTCTCGTAGTCGTAGTCGACGGTGTCGAAGATCTGGTCATTGGCCCAGTACGTGATCGTCGTGCCGGTCGCGTCGGTCTCCTCCTCCTGCGTGAGGGGGCGGGTCGGCACACCGTGCTCGAAGGACATCCGGTGGGCGCGCCCCTTCTGCCGGACGCACACGTCCATCTGCGTCGACAGGGCATTGACGACGGACGAGCCGACGCCGTGCAGGCCTCCGGAGACCTTGTAACCCCCGCCGCCGAACTTGCCGCCGGCGTGCAGCTGGGTGAGGACGAGCTCGACCGCGGAGATGCCCTCCGCCTCGTGGATGTCCGTCGGGATGCCACGCCCGTTGTCCTTGACACGCACGGCGCCGTTGTCCATGAGGGTGACGTCGATGGTGTCGGCGTACCCGGCCATCGCCTCGTCCACGGCGTTGTCGACGATCTCCCACACGAGGTGGTGCAGGCCGCGCTCACCCGTGGACCCGATGTACATGCCGGGCCGTTTGCGCACGGCCTCGAGACCCTCGAGGACCGTGATGGCACTCGCGTCGTACTCATGATGACCGGGGCCACCCACGTCAGGTGTCTTCGGCTGGATCTCGGACGGCGACTGCTCGTCTGCCACGGTGCTCCTCGAGTGCAGTGCATGGATCGCCGCGGGCTGACCCCGAAGGGGGCGGCGCCGCGGCCTCAACCCCCCGATCCTACCTCTCCACAGGGCGCGACGACGCATCTGCAGCGCCCGTGGCGGCGGTTCTGGCCGCTGATCGCGGCGTCCGGTGACTCCCGGTACGTGTCCCCACCCCCGAGGCGCTCTGAGGGCCGCTCCCGTGATCCGCCACGCCGCGCGTTTCGAGTGACGTCACCGCGTCCGTACGGTGGAGGACATGACGCAGATCCACCGAACCCGCTCCCTCGCTGCGACGGCCGCTGCGGCCGCGCTCACCCTCACCGCGTGCGGGGGTGGGGACTCCTCGTCCCCGGACTCGCCGTCGGGAGACGGCGGGCAGCAGGGCGGCTCGGCATCGCAGGGGAAGGCGTCGCAGGAGAAGGATGGCGCTGGTGAGACCGTGACCGCGAAGACGTCGAAGGTCAGCTTCGAGGTGCCCCGGGGCTGGGAGTCCGTCGACGTGGCGGACAAGGAGGCCGCCAAGAACCCCCCGAAATGGCTCGAGGACGCAGCCAAGCAGCAGAAGGTCGAGCCCAAGGAGATCCTCCAGGCCTGGGGGCAGTCCGGGATGGAGGTCGTCATCGCCGGTGACGCCTCGCTCACGAAGAGCATCAGCGTCGCCAACCTGCCCGAGATGCCGTCCGAGTCGCAGCTGAAGTCCCAGCTGAAGGAGGGCGGAGCGAAGGTCGAGAGCCCCGAGAAGGTCAAGACCTCGGTCGGGACGGGCTACACCGTCGCGTCCGCGGACAAGAAGGCCAACCAGACGCTGTTGGTCCTCCCGGCGGACAAGGGAGCGGCCGTCATCCAGGTCGTCTCGGACGACGCGTCGTCGGCCGACAAGGTCTCCACGACCATCACCGACAGCATCAAGAAGGCCTGACCGGGACGAGCCGTCGCGCCCACGAGCCCGCTGCCCACCGGGTGGCGGGCTGGTGGCGTCTCAATCGCAGGAGCCGGTCGGCAGGTCACGACCGTGCCGCCGCAGCACGTCCGCGATCTCGTCGGCGATCGCCGTCCCCTGCTCGTACGTCCCGGTCCGCACCTGGAGGGCGGCGGCGCCCTCCCCCTTCGTCCCGGGGAGCAGTCCCAGCTGACGGACGACGTAGCCCTCCGGGGTGGGGCCCCAGCCGCCCTTGAACCGGGCGCCGTCGATGCCGCCGAGGCCCCACCGCTGACCGTCGGCCACCCTGCCCATCGCGTCGGTGACGCTCGTGGCACCGGACAGGCAGGGGAGCAACGAGGTGAAGGTCGCCTGGTCACGCAGGTGCCACGTGGCCTGACCGAAGGGCGAGTACCCGGGGACCGTCGCCACCGTGGGGATCCGCGTGCGCTCGTCCCCGCCGCGGCGCAGCTGCTGCTGGACGGCCTGCGATGCCGGCGCCCCCGCGCCGAGGCCCTCCCAGAGGCGGCGCGCCGCCTCGTTGTCGGACGCGGTGAGCGCGGCGTCGATGTCGGCCGGGTGGGACTGACCGGCGCGGATGACGGCGAGGGAGAGCGGGACCTTGATCGTCGACCAGGAGACGAGTCCGGGCGCCTCACCGACGACCTGCGGCTGCTCCTGCCCGCCCACGGGCGCGAGGGCCACGGAGACCTCGGCGTCGGGATGCGCTGTCGCGACCCGCTCGAGGTCCGTGACCAGGCCACGGTCCAGGGACGGGGGACGGGCCTGCCCCGTGCCCGTCGAGGACGAGGACGTGCTCGAGGGACTGGAGGTGCTCGTGCCCGATGCCCTGCTGGGATCCGACCCTCGCGGCTGTGTCGGGGTGTCCGTCGCGGCGCACCCACCCAGCACGGCGGCCAGGGACACGGCCCCGACGACTCTGCCGAGTGGCCGGATCACGGCGTCAGTAGAGGACGACGACGGCGTTGTTACCACCGGTGCAGCGGGTGATGGCCTGACCGGTGCACGACATCGTGTACCCCTTCTTCGTCACCGGGGAGCGCACGTCGAGCCGGACACTTCCCTGGGACTTCTGCGCCACGTACGCGTCGCGCACCGCGACCGCGAAGTCGCACGTGGTCACATCGGTGCCCCGCCCGACGGCGACGCCCGACGACGGGCCGGCGCAGCTCGTCACCCCGGCCGGAACCTCACCGGAGCGTGTCGGGGAGCTGGAGCTGGAACTCGAGCTCGAGGACGAGCTGGTGCTCGTGGAGGAACTGGGCGTGCTGCTCGACGAGCTCGGAGTGCTCGAGCTGGCCGACGTGGGGGTGTCCTCACTCGTCTCGGTCACCGTGGTCTGCGAGGCCACCGGATCCTCGCGGTTCTGGTCCAGGGCCACGACGGCGCCACCGACACACAGCCCACCGAGCAGGACGCCGCCCACGAGCATGGCCGTGAGGGCCAGGGGTGAGACGGACCGGCGCGGCGGCGGGGCCGCCGGCTGGGGCCGGGGGCCCGGGGCGGACTGCCACGTGGCGCTGGTGGCGGCGGGGCCGGGCTCCGCGTCGGAGGTCCACCAGTCCTCGGGGACGGCGCCGCTGGGGACCGGGGCCACTGGCTCGGGCTCGGGCCTGCTCGTCGGCACATCGGAGGTGTCCTCGTCGCCGAGGTCGATGGCCCGCGTCCGCTCGCTGTCGGTGTCGACCTCCGGCTGCTGCGCGGGCTTCGGCTGCTGCCCGGGCTCCGGCTGCTGCCCGGGCTCCGCCGACGCCGGACCCATGCGGCCCGAGGGGGTCGGGTCGCCGAAGAAGTCGTCGAAGGCGTCGCGGCCCCGCCCGTCCTTCGGTCCGCTCATGATGATCTCCTGCTAGGCGTCGGTGCTCTCAGAATCAAGAGCCTCACCTCACGATGCCATAACGACCCCCCGGGTCCACCAATCGAGTTCTCGATCGGTGGACCCGGTGCGTGCCCCGTCGACAGGAGATCAGGGCGACCCGGGGACGGTGCGATCGATCTGCATGACCACGGCCTTGGGTTCGGTGAAGAACTCCCGACTGAAGTTGCCTCCCTCGCGGCCGACGCCCGAGTCGCCGACACCACCGAAGGGCGTGCGCAGGTCGCGGATGAAGAAGCAGTTGACCCAGACGGTCCCGGCCCTGAGGTTCGCTGCGACCCGGTGGGCGCGTGAGAGGTTCTCGGTGAAGAGCATCGCGTTGAGCCCGTATCGGGTGTCGTTGGCCAGGTGGACCGCCTCTGCCTCGGTCTCGAAGCGGTTGACGACGCACACCGGGCCGAAGATCTCCTCGCAGTACTGCGAGGAGTCCAACGGCAGGTCGGTGAGGACCGTCGGTCGCACGAGCCAGGCCCCGTCCTCGTCGACCCCACCGGTGAGCATCCTCCCGCCCTGCGCCTCGACGTCCTCGAGGTAGCTCGCGACCTTGTCGAAGTGCTTCCTGCTCGCGAGGGAGGAGAACTTCACCTCCGGGTCGAAGGGGTCACCGATGGTCAGTGCCTCTGCGGCCGCGACGAAGCGCGCCATGAACTCGTCGTAGATGCCGGACTGGACGAACAGACGAGACCCGGCGAGGCAGATCTGACCGGAGTTGCGGAAGATCGCCTCGACGGCCCAGTGGACGGCGTTGTCGAGATCGGCGTCGTCGAAGACGACATTGGCACCCTTGCCGCCGAGCTCGAGCGAGACGGGGGCAAGGTGTGTCGATGCCGAGGCCATGACGGTCTTGCCCGTGGTTGAGGAGCCGGTGAAGGTCACCCGGTCGACGCGGTCGTCGGCGGTCAGGGTCGAGCCGGCCGGGGCGCCGTGACCGTTGAGCACGTTGAGCACACCCGGAGGGAACCCGGCCTCGACGGCAAGCCGACCGAGCAGCGTCACCGAGGCGGGGGTGTCCTCGCTCGGCTTGATGATGCAGGTGTTGCCCCAGGCGATGGCCGGAGCAATCTTCCACGTCGCCATCATCAGCGGGAAGTTCCACGGCGAGATCGCGGCGACGACACCCACCGGACCGAACTCGCTGTAGGTGTGGTGGCCCGTGGCCATCGGGTAGACCTCACCGGTGTGGTCGCGCTGGTGGTCGGCGAAGAACCGGAAGTTGGCCACCGACCGGCCGACGTCGTGCTTGGCCTGGGCGAGGGGCTTGCCCATGTTGGTCGTGTCGAGGGTCGCCAGCTCGTCGGCCCGCGCCTCCATGAGATCGGCGAGGCGGTGGATCGCCGCCGCGCGCTCCGGTCGGGTCATCCGGGGCCAGGGACCCTCGTCATAGGCCCGGCGGGCGCTGGCGATCGCCCGCTCGGCGTCCTCGGCCGCGCCCTCGGCCGCCTGGGCGAAGACCTCCTGCGTCCACGGGTTCCACACGTCGAAGCGCTCGCCCGACAGCGACTCGACCTCGTCGTTGTCGATGATGTGGCCGAAGAACTGGGTGCTCATGACTGGCCCTCCTCAGGGGTGGTCGTCGCCGCCTGCGCAGCGTGCCGCTCGGTGATGGTGACGTCACCGGCGGCGAAGTGATCGGTGGGGATCTCGGTGACCAGGACGCGCACGGCCTCCCTCGGCGCGACGCCGGAGTCGACGAGCGCCTGGGTCACCCCGGAGATCATCGAGCGGATGGTCTCCGGCGTGCGGCCCTCGGTGAGGGTGACCTGGACGACCGGCACCTCACTCGCCCCCGTTGATCCGCACGGACCCGAGTGAGGAGAAGTGCAGCGAGAGGGAGGTGCCCGGGGTGGCGAAGTAGGCGTCGGTCATGCCGCCGGTGAGGACGATCCAGCCGGGCTCGATGGCGTGACCCCGCGTGGCCAGGTCATTGGCCGCGAGCGCGAGCGCCTCGGCCGGATGCCCCTGCACGGCGGCTCCCGTCGCCGAGTCGACGACCTGGCCGCCGACCTCGACGAGGACCGCCTCGAGGGAGAGGTCCAGCGCGCGGGGCGACAGGGACACCGGCCCGGTGACGAAGGCACCGGAGCTCGCATTGTCGGCGATGACGTCACCGGCCGCGAACTTGAAGTCCGTGTACCGGCTGTCGATGATCTCGGCCCCACCGAGCACGTGGTCGACCGCGGACATCGCCTGGGCCGCGGTGACCCCGGGGCCCTCGAGACGCTCACCCATGACGAAGACCAGCTCGGGTTCGACCCGCGGGTGGATGAGCCGGTCCTGGGGGACCGGGTCTCCCGCCGGCAGGACCATGGCATCGGTGAGCCAGGCGACGAAGGGGGTCTCCACCCCCATGCGCTGCTGCTTGGCCCGCGAGGTGAGACCCAACTTGATCCCGATGAGCTTCTCGCCGCGGTCGAGCCGGCGCTGGAGGGTGAGGTCCTGGATCTCGTAGCCGGTGGCCACGTCGAGCTCGGGCCACTCGTCGGTGAACTTCACCCGGTCACGGCGCTCGTCCTCGCAGGCGAGGAGCTCGGTGGCGACGGACTCGACGTCCCACGTGGCCATCAGGCGCCCACCTTCGTCCCGTCCCGCAGCTCGATCTGGCGGTCGCGGAGCTCGATCGCGACGTCGATGATCATGTCCTCCTGGCCCCCGACGTAGCCGTACTCCCCAACCCTGCGCAGGATCTCGTGGGCCGGGACGTCGTACCGCTCGGCGGCCCGCTCGGCGTGCAGCAGGAAGGAGCTGTACACGCCGGCGTAGCCCTGCATGATCGAGGAGCGGTCCATCCACGGCAGGCGCCTGATGATCGGGCGCACGACGTCCTCCGCGGCACCCATGATCGTCTCCAGATCGATTCCGGTCGCGATGCCGAGCCGCTCGAAGGAGGCCGCGAGGACCTCCGTCGGGGAGTTGCCCGCCCCGGCGCCCAGGGCGCACAGCGAGCCGTCGATCTGACGAGCACCCGCGCGGTGGGCGAGGACCGAGTTGGCCACGCCGAAGGACATGTTCTGGTGGCCGTGGTAACCGACCTGGGCGTCCGTGCCGATCTCGGCGACGATCGCGGAGACCCGGTCCGAGACGTCCTCGAGGATCAACGCACCGGCGCTGTCGACGACGTAGACGCACTGGCAGCCGGCGTCGACCATGATGCGGGCCTGCCGGGCCAGTTCCTGCGGTGGGCTCATGTGGCTGAGCATGAGGAATCCGACGGTCTCCATCCCGAGCTCCCGGGCCGCGCCGAAGTGCTGGATCGAGACATCCGCCTCGGTGCAGTGCGTGGCGATGCGGGCGATCTGGGCCCCCATCTCGTGGGCCTCGTGCAACTTCTCCACGGTCCCCAGGCCCGGGAGCATGAGCACGGCGATCCTGGCCTGCCGTGCCTCGGCCACGGCGGCCTTCACGAGGGCCATCTCGTCGACGGCGGAGAAGCCGTAGTTGAAGGAGCTGCCGCCGAGGCCGTCGCCGTGGGTCACCTCGATGACCTGGACACCGGCGTCGTCGAGCGCCCGCACGGTGGTGCGGACCTGCTCCTCGGTGAACTGGTGGGACATCGCGTGCGAGCCGTCACGCAGGGTGGTGTCCGTGATGCGCACGTCCACGTCGCCGGCGAAGGGGACGGGCGAGGGGGCGGTGTGGGACGTGTCGGTGGTGGTGCTCATGCCGGGACCTCCTGGCCGGTCGTGCTGCCCGCGTCGGAGGCGACCCACCCGGAGTCGACCCCGAGCCGGTGCGCCACCATCATGTCGCCCACCCGGGCGGCGGCGGATGTGATGATGTCGAGATTGCCGGCGTACTCCGGCAGGTAGTCGCCACGTCCCTTGACCTCGATCGGGACGGTGACCCGCGCCATGCCGTTCCACAGGTCTCGGGCGTCGTCGAACTGCGGGTCGGCCCGCAGGTGGTAGCCGGGGACGTACTCCTGCACGCGCTGCACCATCGCCGCGATCGACTCCTGCAGCCGGTCGTGCAGGGGACCCGCTTCGGCGGCCTCCTGGGGGATGGCGCAGAAGACGGTGTTGCGCATCATCAGGGGCGGCTCGACGGGGTTGAGGATGATGATCGCCTTCCCGCGGCGGGCGCCGCCGACGACCTCGAGTGCCTCGCTCGTGGTCTCGGTGAACTCGTCGATGTTGGCGCGGGTACCGGGACCGGCCGACTTGCTTGAGATCGAGGCGACGATCTCGGCGTAGGGGACGTCGACGACGCGGGAGACCGCCGCGACGATCGGCGTCGTCGCCTGACCTCCACAGGTGATCATGTTGACGTTCGTCGCGTCGAGGGTGAAGTCGAGGTTGACCGGGGGGCACAGGTAGGGGCCCACGGCGGCCGGGGTGAGGTCGACGGCGAGGATGCCGGCCTCGGCGTACTTGGGGGCGTTGGCCTGGTGCGCCTTCGCCGAGGTGCACTCGAAGACGACGTCCGGGAGCTCGTCCTGGGCGAGGAGCCAGTCGACGCCCTCGTGGCTGGCGGCGAGGCCGAGGCTCGTGGCCCGACGCAACCCGTCGCTGCTCGGGTCGACGCCCACCATGTAGCGCGGCTCGAGGACCTCCGAGCGCCGCATGAGCTTGAACATCAGGTCGGTGCCGATGTTGCCCGGACCGACGATGGCGGCAGTGCCCTGGGTGCGCTGCGTCATGGGTTCACCTTTCACTTGTCTGCGAATCGGGCGGTGACGCTGCCGAGACCAGCGAAGGTCGCGGTGAAGACGTCGCCCGGCGCGACCGGGACCATCGAGGTGACGGATCCGGGGAGGATCACGTGGCCCGCCTCGAGGGTCGTCCCGAGGGCGCCGACCGTGTTGGCCAGCCACACGAGGCTGGTGATCGGGGAGCCGAGGACGGCGCCGCCGGCGCCGGTCCCGACCACCTGGGAGTTGCGGGAGAAGACACACCCGGTCAGGCGCAGGTCGACGTCATCCAGCCGGGTGGGCGTGCTGCCGAGGACGAAGCCCCCGGAGCTGGCGTTGTCGGCGATCGTGTCGACGAGGGTGATCTTCCAGTCGGCGACGCGGCTGTCGACGATCTCCAGCGCCGGCAGGACGTAGTCGATGGCGTCGATGGCCTGCGTCACGGTGATGCCCGGGCCGGTGAGCGGCTTGCGCAGGACGAAGGCGATCTCGGGCTCGACCCGCGGCTGGAGGTAGCCGGACAGGGGGATCGCCTCGTGCTCGAGGTGGGCGAAGTCGTGCGTGAGGTGACCGAAGTCCGGCTGGTCGACGCCGAGCTGCTTCTGCATCGCCGCCGACGTCAGGCCGACCTTGTGCCCGATGATGCGCCGGCCCCCCTCGGTCCAGCTGCGCACCTGGGCGAGCTGGATCGCGTACGCGTCCTCGATGCCCAGTCCGTCGAACTGCTCGGTCAGGGGAGCCGTGGGCGTGCCACTGGCGTAGGCCTGCAGCAGGATCTGCGCGGCCTTCTCCCGGACGGGGGTGGACTCTTCCATGGTGGTCACGCTAGAACTGCCCTTCGGTCGTCGGGGCGCTCGTTCCGGTGGCGGGAACGAGACCGGTGCTGGTCACGAGGTCGCATCTGCCTAGGCAGATGCGAGGGGTCAGGCCGAGTACTGCTTGGCGATGCGGTTCGCCGCTGCCGTGAGCAGGGGCACGACCCGGCGCAGGTCCGGCTCGATGAGCGGGGTCGGGCCGAACACGGAGATCGACCCGATCGCCATGCCCTGCACCCGGATCGCCGCGGCCACCGAGCTCGCGTCGGTGAAGGAGCCGGAGTGCAGGACCGCATGGCCCTGCTGTCGCACCTCGGCCAGTGCGCGGTCCCAGTCCTCCGACCGACGGATCGTGCCTCGGGCCTTCGGCGGGAAGCCGGCCCTGCGACGCTCGTGCTCGACCCTCGGGTTGAAGGCAGCGATGACCAGGCCCGAGCTCGTGCAGTGGGCGGGCAGGCGACGGCCGCTGTGGCCGAGGATGCGCACGCCGTCGACGGACTCGATCCGCTCGACGTACACGACATCGGCGCCGTCGGGCACACCGAGGTTGACCGTGTGGCCGGTCTGCTCGGCCACGGCCCGCATGACCGGCAGCGCGACGTGCCGCAGCCCGTTGCGGGCGTGGGAGAGCATCCCGAGCTCGTAGAGGTGGATGCCGAGCCGGTACAGGCCGGCGGAGTCCTGCTCGACGAAGCCCCGTCCGGCCAGCGTCGTCAGCACCCGGTGGGCGGTCGACTTCGCCACCCCGAGACGCCGGGCCACGTCGGAGACCCCGAGGGCGGAGTCGACGGCGAAGCACTCGAGGACGTCGAGCGCGGTCCCGACGGAGCGCAGGCCGCCGGCGGTTCCCCGCCGGGGTGTGGACGTGCACCACGCGTCATCCGTGACGACCCCTGCCGGGGGCTCATGGGTTGCTGTGCTCATCGTCGTCCACACCTCTCTGCGTCGTGGTTGCTTCACTGTCGCCCCGGCCGTGCGGCATGATCAAGGAATGCGTTCCGCTGAACGAAACGATGGCCGCGTTCCCGTGTCGGTCGTCGGCCGGGTCTCGCTGGTCCTCGCCGCCCTCGAGGAGGCCCCGGGACCGCTGGGGATCAGCGAGCTGGCCGCGCGGACGGGGATGGCGAAGGGCACGGTGCACCGGTTGGTCAACCAGCTCGTGCACGAGCACCTGCTCGAGCGGACCGATGACGCCCGCCTCACCCTGGGGGTGCGCCTCTTCGAGCTGGGGTCGAGCGTCCCGCTGCCCCGCACCCTGGCCGAGGTCGCCCGGCCGCTCATGCACGACCTCCACCGGGCGACCGACCGCCAGATCCACCTCGCGGTCCTCGACGGGGTCGAGGTCGTCTACGTCGAGATCGTGCGCGGTGGCCTGCCGCTGGCCTCGAGCATCGGCGGTCGGCTGCCCGCTCACGCCACCGGCGTCGGCAAGGCGATCCTCGCCTACTCCCCGCGGGCCCTCGTCGCCGATCGGGTGGAGGCCGGCCTCCCGGCGATGACCGCGCGCACGATCACGACGCCGGGGGACCTCGCGCGGAACCTGCAGGACATCCGCACGGGGGGCACGTCCTACGACCACGAGGAGTCACACCCGGGGATCTCGTGCGTCGCCGCGCCGGTCTTCGGGACGGACAAGCGCATCCGGGCCGCGATCTCGGCCACCGGGCAGACCTCCCGGATGGACCTGCAGCGGTTGGGGGTCGCCGTGCGCACCGCGGCCTTCGCCATCTCGAGACAACTGCGCGACGCCGGCCTGTGAGTCATCGTTTGATGAGCGGGCTCTTCAGCCCGGAGCCGTTCTTGTCCGACTCGTCGAAGAAGTCCTCCCGGAAGATGTCCCGGGGGAAGAGACGACGGCTCATGAGGGTCTTCAGCGCCGCATCGACCATGGCCGGGGGCCCGCAGAGGTAGCCGCGGCACCCGCTGAGTCGCTCGTGGTCGGCCTCGATGACCTCCGTGACCATCCCGTAGGCGTAGGCGTCCGGGTCGTCGCCGGAGGCCGCGACCTCCTCCGCGGTCTCGTCGGAGAGGCAGGGCCGGTACGTGAACTCGTCGTACTCGTCGTCGAGGGCGCGGAAGGCCGCCACGTCGTAGAGCCACGCCCGGGTGCGCCCACCGGCGTAGAGGGTGATCTCGCCCTCGTACTCGCCGGCCTCGAGGGCGTGCCGGACCATCGACTTCAGCGGCGCCACACCGGTGCCACCCCCGACGAGGATCGCGTGCTTGTCGTCGCTGGTCTTCAGGACGAAGCGTCCGTAGGGCCCGGAGAGCATCACCTCGTCGCCCTCGGCGAGGCCGGCGAAGACCCACCCGTCGGTGCCGCGACCGCCCTTGACGTTGCGGATGTGGAACTCCAGGCGGGTCGTCTCGCCGGGGGGAGAGCCGATCGACCAGGTCCGGTCGACCTCGCCGAGCGACTCTCCACCGACCGTCGATGCAGGCACGGTGAACTTCATGTACTGGCCGGCGTTGAAGCCGATCTCGCGGTCCAGCTCGACGACCAGGCGCTTGGTCTGCTCCGCGATGTCCTCGAGGACGACGACCCGCCCGGTGAAGTCCTGGACCGGGTGGACATCCATGTCCTCGTCGACGTCGAGGTCGGCCTCGATCGTCACGTCCTCCCGCGGCTTCGCGCAGCAGGTGAGCAGCTTCCCTTCGTCCCGCTCGAAGTCCATGAGGGCGAAGGTGCTCGCCTCACCCAGGTCCACCTCACCGTCGAGCTTGTCGACCTTGCAGGTCGCACAGGTGCCATGGGTACAGCTGTGCGGCAACCACACCCCGGCGCGGAGGCAGGCCTCGAGGATCGTCTGGTCCTCGTCGCACTCGACCTCGCGGCCGACGGGTTCGACGGTGATCGTGTACTTGGTCATGGTTTCTCCTGGAGCGGGACGAAGGGGGCAGCTCAGGCGGCCACGCGGGTGCCGATGACGTCCTTGTGCCGGACGCCGAGCTCGGCCAGGGTCTGGCCGTCCTGCGGCTCGAAGGGGGCGCCGTGCAGCGTCCACGTCCGCGGCGCGGCCGGGTCGAAGTCCGGGTCCTCCTCCGCGAAGGGGACGAACATCTGGGCGGTGAAGTCCGACCACGTCATCTCCCGCGGGGCGCGGAACATCACCGGTGCGGCGAACCACATCGTGTCCTGGAACCACACGGTGACCAGCTGGTCGTCCCCGTAGTTCTCCTGCGCGGAGCGCGAGGGGAAGTTGTACTCACCCAGGCTCTTGATCGCCATCTCAGGCACCTGCCTTCGTCGTCTCGTCGGTGGAGGGCCCGGCGGTCTCGGCGGCCGCCTCGCCCTGCCACGCCATCCAGTTCTTGTGGTCACGTGAGCCGAGGTACTCACCGCTGTCGCCGTCCTGCAGCCCGTACCAGTCGAGGACCTCGGGGATGCTCGACCCGCCGCAGTTGCCCGCGAGGATCTGGTGGACCGGCAGCCACGCCTGGCGGTACTTCTCCGGCTCGCGCTCGAAGATCCACTGACAGCCGTTGGAGCAGGTGTGATAGATCTCCCCCTCGAACTGCGACTCGCGCTGGGCGAAGGTGGTCGGGTCACCCGGCTCGGTGAAGGTCATCGGGATCTGGCAGACCTGGCACAGCTGGGGCAGGCCCGGGGCAAAGTGGCGCCCGCCCTCGGCGATGTTCTTCGCCTCCTTGTCCCACAGCGGACGAAAGTGCGTGTCGAAGGTGTCCGGGTAGGCCGCGGAGAGCCAGTCGAGGTGCTCCTCGGAGGGCATCGAGGTCGTGAACCCTGCGGCGAAGGAGAACTGGTAAAGGGTCCAGTACACCTGGTGGGAGAGGATCTCCTTCTCGGCGATGGCGTCCTCGACGTGCCGCGGGGGCTTGATGCCGTAGAAGGCGAGGTCCTCGAAGAGACCGCCGAGCATCTGCTCCTCGAAGTAGAGCTCGAAGGACTCCTTCCAGCTCATGACCTTGCGCGGGAGCATGTAGTCGAGCATCTGGGCGACGAGCGCGGTGACGCGGTAGGAGCGCCAGAACCACTTGTCGATCCAGCCCTGGACGATCTCCACGTTGTCCTCGTCCTGCTCGAGGAGGAACTTGATCGCCTCGAGACCCAGGGTCATGTGGCGCGACTCGTCGGACTGGGCGGAGAAGCCGAAGGTCATCGTCGGCAGGTCGCCGTTGAAGGACGAGCCGGACATGAACGGCACGAAGAGCAGGTTGGTCAGCAGGTACTCGAAGGAGAAGCCGACGGCGATGAGGAACTCGAAGGGGCCGCACGAGAGGGCGTCCTCGAAGAAGCTCTTCGGCACCGACAGGTACCAGACCCGGTCGAACTGCTCCTGCCAGTTGTGGAAACCCGAGTAGTGCTTGTTGTAGTTGCTCAGGGTGTGGATCTCGGTCTGCATGTGCCGGATCTCGTCGATCGACTGGCACAGCGCCGCGAAGCGCGGACCCGGGCCGGCGAAGTGCCGGGCGAGGTAGGCGAAGTGCCGGTGGGCGCCGTACTCCAGCGGGGTGACGCCCTGGATGAAGACCTTCATCGCGTTGAGGTAGGAGGCGTCGGTGAGGCCCAGGTGCCCCTGGCCCTGCGCGAAGCCGTCGAGGACGGCGTAGAGGCGCTTGTCCTTCTCCGCCTGGTACTTGCAGTAGGCGTCGATCGTCAGGCGGAAGGGGTCCTCCCAGGCCGCCCAGTCGTGGATCTTGATGCCTTCGTAGTCGAGGTGCGGGAACATCTCGCTCTTCTCGACATAGCTCGGCTCCCAGTCGAGGCCGCGCGTCAGCGCCTCGTAGCGAGCCTTCATCGAGAGCTTCTTCGGCTTCTTCGTCTTCTTCTCGGGTGCGAGCGTCATCTCGGTCTCCTGTGAACGTCTGTGTTCGGGTCTGTCCGGTCGGTATGGGTCGCTGTGGTGCGGGGTGTCGGCTCAGTGGTCCCAGGCGATGACGATCTCGTCGTCGTCCCACTCCTGGATGTTGCCGAAGTAGGAGACGATCGCCATCTGGAACTCGTGGGTCTCCCACTCGCGTCCGAGCTTCTCCTCGACGGTCTCCTGCAGGATCACCAGCCGCCCGGGTGCGGTGATGCGCACCAGGCCGGGGGAGTGGCCCAGGCTGCACTCCGGGTTGTCCTGCTCGATGGCCTCGATGACCGGGCGGTTGTTCTCCGACTCCTGGATGACCACACCGACGTCACGCGCCGCCGTGGTCCGGGTCGCTGCTTCCTGCGGCTCACTCATGTCCGTTCCTTCCTCAGGCCTGCACGCCAGCGTGCGCACTGCGCACCTCTGCCGCCTTGGTGGTGATGCAGTCGAGCGCTCCGACGCCGATCAGCTCGTCGACGGCCACGGCGAAGGGGGTCACCGCCTCGAGTGCCTTGTCCGCGGCCGCCTGCCCGTGCTCCTGCAGGAGTCGGGCATTGGTCTCGCCGAGCTGCGGGTCGGCGCGCCAGGTCGCGTACAGGGCGTCGATCCACTTGCGGTTGTCGCCGAACCAGCTCGACATGTGCTGTGAGATCAGCGAGTAGGCCGAGGCGCCGGCGACGACGGCCTCGTCGTCGAGGTGGCGGTCGAGCAGGTCGTAGAGCAGCTGGTCGACGGCGTCGAGCTGCAGGAGCGCGATGCCCCAGTCGCTCTCGACGATGGTCTCCTCGGTGAGCTTGCGCAGGGCTTGGAGCCCCGCGTCCTCGAGCCAGTGCTCCTTGGCGTCCGCGAGCAGGTCCGCGGTGCCGCCGCCGAGGGCGATGCCGACCCGGCTGAGGACCTGGGCATTGCCGACCCGGTCGAAGGCCGAGTAGGCCGCCGCCTGGGTGATCGTCCCGCCGAAACCGAAACGGGCCATGCCGCAGAGGATCAGCTGACCACCGCTCTCCAGGTGGCGCAGGGGGATGACGAGTTCCGCGAGCACCCTCTTCCACCCCTCGGGGAGACGCTCGAGCAGGCCACGGTCCTCGATGTAGCCGAGGGAGGTGGCGAAGGCCTCGTGGTGACCCGCCCGGGCCGTGACGTAGGGCGCGTAGTAGTACTGCCGCGGGTCGAGGAAGGAGTAGGGGTCGGTCAGCCGGAAGACGCTGAAGGTGTCGTCGTAGATCTCCCGCGTCGGGTCCCACGTCGGCCGGTAGTGGAAGTTCTCCTTCGGCTGGACGTCGATGATGCCCTCGAGGTAGCGGGAGGCCGGCTTGTCGCCGTAGCGCTTGGCGACGGCGGTGAAGGTCTGGCGTTGGGCTTCGATGACCTGGGTCTTGAGTTCGTACTGCACTGGACGTTCTCCTCGGGTGTCGGTCGGGCGAAGGGGGTCAGGCGGAGGTCGGCGGCGAGGGGGTCCTCGCGTCGGTGCCCTCATCGCGGCTGGCGTCCATGAGGCGCACCAGGAGGTCGGGCAGGGCGTCCGGACCCTCGAGCTCCCGGGCCTGCTCACCGTCGAAGAAGCTGCCGACGAGTCGGCCGAAGGCACGGCCGTCGGTGAAGAGCGTGGAGCAGCGGGCACCCTGGTCCCGGAAGGTGACGGTGAAGGCGAGCTCGTCGGGCAGGGGCTCGTCGACGAGGTCGAGGTGGTCGCGTCCGGGGCCGAGCACGGCATTGGCCTCGCAGACGTACTGCTCCGCCAACGAACGCAGGGCCACGTGTCGGTCGGCGCCGGTGCCGGTGGCCACCCGACGACTGATCCGGGTCTCGGGCATGGTCGTGCGCCGGGAAGAGATCGGAGGCACGTCCCCGGTCCTCACCACGTCCGCTGCGTCGGGTGCACCGACGAACTCGGCCACGCGGGTCATGAAGGGCGTCATTGCACTTCTCCTCGATCGATGTTGTGCGTCGAATCTAGGTCGGGTCGCGGGTCGCGGCGATCCACCCGACGCAGCCGCTATCCGCAGAACGCAGTGCTGCAGGTGGCCAGCGACGTTCCGTGCTGCGGAACGCTCACGGGTGCGAGACTCGGACGGATCATCATCGAGGGATCACGGATGATCGCGAGAGGAGTGCGATGAGGCACTTGCTGGAGTCGGCGCCCCGGTTCGAGGACTGGGAGGGGCTCCACGACGCCCTGAGCGACGCCTACTTCCCCCACGCCCTGCGCCCGCGCTCGAGCGGCCCTGCGGCCGAGTCCGGTCTCGAGCTCGTCGACCTCGACCGGTGTCGCCTGGCCCGCATCCGCTTCGGCGCCACGGTCTCGATCGTCACCGACCACCCGGGGGCGATGGCCGTGAACATCCCGCTCGCGGGCCACCTCGAGTCGCACGTCGGTCGACGCGTCATGCAGGCCGGTCCCGGCCAGGCGACGGCCTTCCAGCCCGACACCCCGGCACTCATGCCCGCCTGGGGCCCTGACCTCGACATCCTCGGCCTGCGCATCGACACGGATTTCCTGCACCGGGAGAGCGAGCGCGTCTTCGGCCGCGGGGATGTCGTGGTCCCCGGCGACATCGACCTGCGCTCCGCGAACGGGGAGGCCTGGCTGCGGATGGCCCGCGCCACCTTCGACAGTGCGCGTGACTGCGCCGGGAACCTCTTCCGGGACCCCCAGGTCGCGGGATCGGTCGCGAGCATGCTCGTCACCGGCCTGCTGCTCGCGGCGGTTCCCGACGAACCGGGGTCGATGGCCGCCATGCGGCCGCGGCCGGTCCACCGGGTCATCCGGGCGATCGAGGCCGACCCCGCCCGGGCGTGGGCCCCGGCGGACCTGGCCGAGATCGGTGGGGTCAGCGTGCGTCGGCTCCAGCAGGCCTTCCGGGAGCACGTGGGTACAACCCCCTTCGCCTACCTGCACGATGTGCGCCTGCAGCGGGTCCACGACGACCTCGTCCACGGTCGTGGCGCCAGCGTCACCGACGTGGCCGTGCGCTGGGGGGTCACCCACCTCGGGCGCTTCGCCGCCGCCTACCGCGCCAAGTACGGCGAGCTGCCCAGCCACACCCTCTCCGCATCTGCCTAGGCAGATACCCACCCCGGCCGCATTTGCCTAGGCAGATACCCACCCCGGCCGCATTTGCCTAGGCAGATGCGGCCCCAGAGCGCACGTGCCTAGGCAGATGCGAAGGGGGGAGGGGCGGGCTCCCCCCTTCAGTCGTGCACGGCGGCGGCGCCGGCGGCCGCGACCTGCGCGTCCTCCTCGGCCGACCCGCCGGAGGCGCCGATCGCCCCGACGAGCTCACCCGCGACCCGGATCGGGACGGCACCACCGAAGGCGGCCACTCCCGGACGGTTGCCGATCCCGCGGATCACCGCGTCCTCGGCGGACAGCGCGCCGTAGAGGTCGGCCGTCGCCAGGCCACCGAAACCGATCGTCGTGCGCGCCTTGTCCGTGGCGATGTCCCCGGAGTGGGCGAAGGCGCCGTCCATCCGGGCGAAGCTGAGCAGGACGCCACCGGAGTCGACGACCGCGATGTTCATCCGCAGGTCGTGGCGGTGTGCGTGCTCGAGAGCGGCGTCGAGCGCCGCCCGGGCCCCGGAGAGGGTCAGGACGGCGCTCGCGCGGGTGTGATCCATCAGGTGAGGACGGTGGTGAAGCGCTCGTTGAGCTCACGAGCGTGGTAGAAGATGCCCTGACCGAGCTGGTCGACCGTCCAGACATTCGTCGGTCGGTCCGGGAAGGCCAAGTACCCACCGGCGAAGACCTCGTTGCGGTTGCCGCTCGGGTCGAAGAAGTAGACCGTCTGGCCGCGCGTGATCCCGTGGCGGGTCGGGGTGACGTCGATCGGCACGTCGTCCATCGTCATCAGGTCCGCCGCGTGGCCGACCTCGTTCCAGTTGTCCAGCCGGTAGGCGAAGTGGTGCAGCTTGCCCTGCGGGCCGCCGATGACGGCCATCTGGTGGATCTGGTTGTTCGAGGTCATCCACGTACCGACGAGGTCGTGGTCGTCCTCGAGCGTGGTCTGGACCCGCTCGGTGGCGTAGAAGTCGAAGACGTCCATGAGCAGGCGCTCCATGAGCTTCGGGTCCTCGCAGGTGATGAGCGAGTGGTCGAGCGCCGGGACACCGATCCCGACGAGGTGCCGCGGGAAGGGGTCGGGGTTGTGCGTGCCCACCTCGGTCCCGATCGCCGTCTGCGAGTGGTACACCTCGAAGACGTGGTCGCTCGTCGTGGTGAAGCGGATCCCGTCACCGACCTCCGGGTTGTCCCCGGCGGCCATGCGCTCGACGCTCAGACCGAAGGTCTGGGCCTTCTTCTCGATGTCGTCGAGGTCCGCCTCGTGCTGCACCTTCCAGCCGTACTTGACGACACCGACCCCCCCTTCCTCGAGCACCAGGGAGTGGTGGTCCCACTCGTCCCAGCCCTTGTAGAAGGTGCGCTTGTTTCCCTCGGGGGAGATGTCCTCCAGGGTCTGGTAGAGACCCAGTGTCGAGGCGTAGTGGTTCTTCGCCTCGGTCATGTCGGTGACACGCACGTGGGCGTACCCCATTCGCATGATGCCCATGTCTACTGCTCCTCCGGTGCGGTGCGCCCGGCCTCGGCGCGCTGACGCGCCGTCGCGTTGATCTGGCCGAGCAGGGGGTTGACGAGGCGCAGGGACGCGTCTCGCAGCTGGATGGTCAGGTCGTCCTCGGGAACGGCACGACAGCTCAGGCAGGTGCCGTCGCTCCGTTCCTCGGTGGTGATGACCGTGTCGGCCACGGGTCGGCAGTAGGAGAAGTCACCCTCGAGGACGTCGATCTTGCAGATCCCGCAGCCGCCGCGACGGCAGCCCACCGTGTAGGCGTAGCCCGCCTTCTGCAGGCCGGCCAGCAGCGTGTCGCCGGGGTCGACGTGGATCCTCGTCCCCGACGGCTGCACGATGATCGTCCTCACCGAACACTCCTTCGTGGTCGTCACCCGGGGCACCAGTGCCCCGTCTCCGTCGACTCTCCACCCGAGAGCGCGTCCGCAGGGAGGGTGTTCCCACCCGCGGAACAGCTCAGCCGTAGGTGTCGCGCGGTCCCCGCCCGTCGCTGGTGCGGCGCAGGCCACGAGACCACGACGGAGCGCTCGGGCCGTGCACCCGCAGCTCGTGGACGACGTCCGGGCCGACGGCGTCCCCGATCCGGCCCAGCAACGAGCTCGAGAGCAGGCGGATCTGCGTGGCCCAGGCCGTCGAGTCCGCGCGCACCGACAGCACCCCGGCCTCGAAGCTCACCGGCTCGCAGTGCTCGGCCACCTGCGGGCCGACGATCTCCGGCCACCGGCCCATGACGGACCCGGCGGCGACATCGACCTGCCACCCGCGATCGCCGACGATCCGCTCGACCTGGTCACCGATGGTCATCGGGTCCCGGCCGGAGGCGCCCTTCGCCGTGGATCCGGGGGCGTGCCGACGCCGTTTCGGTCGTGGCCTCATCCCCGGCCGGAGGCCCTTCTTCGATGCGCTCGCCCGCGCCCGGGCGAGCGCCGAGGAGGCCGCGTCCTCGACGCTCGGATCGACCTCGCCCTCCTCGACCTCCTCCTCGACCCCCTCCTCGTCGGTCACGATGCCTCCCCGATCTCGCCGAGCGAGACCGTGTATCGGCGCCCCGCGAGTGACCGGGGCACGTCCTCGGGGACCGCGGCGGTGATGAGCACCTGCTCGCACTCGGCGATGAGGCCCGCCAGGCGCTCCCGGCGTCCAGAGTCCAGCTCGGCGAAGACGTCGTCGAGGACGAGCACCGGGTCGTCACCGAGGTCGTGGCGCAGCAGGTGGTACGACGCGAGTCGCAGCCCGAGGGCGAAGGACCAGGACTCACCGTGGCTCGCGTACCCCTTCGCCGGCATCGGTCCGAGACCGAGGACGAGGTCGTCGCGGTGGGGACCGACGAGGTTCACCCCGCGCTCGACCTCCTGGTCACGGACGCCGGCCAGCGAGTCGAGGAGCATGACCCGCAGCTCGTCCACCTCCGGGACCTCACCGGTGGCGATCGCCTCGGCCGCCTCCTCGTGGAGCGAGGAACGGTAGACGGCGGTCGCCTCGGACTGGTTGGCGCTGACCTCCCGGTAGGCCTCCTGCAGGTGGGGCACGAGATCGCGCAGCAGCCGCAGTCGGGCATAGAGCAGCTGGCTGCCGACGGTCGCGAGGTGGTCGTCCCAGATCTCCAGGGTGCGCAGCGCCTCCTCGGCCGCCGCTGCCGGGTCCACGCCCTCCGGCGCGGACACGCTCCGGCGCCGACGACCACGACGTGCGCCGAGGATCGAGGCCGCGGACTTCAGCAGCGCCCCGCGCTGGCGCAGGATCTTGTCGTAGTCCCCGCGCACCCCCGCCCACCTCGGCTGGCGCTGCACGAGGAGGTCGTCGAGGAATCGGCGTCGCTCGCCCGGATCTCCCTTGACCAGCGACAGGTCCTCGGGCGCGAAGAGCACGGTGCGCAGCGTGCCCAGCACGTCTCGGGTCCGGGGCAAGGGGGAGCGGTTGAGCTTGGCCCGGTTGGCCTTGCCGGGGGTGATCTCCAGCTCGACGAGACTCTCCCGCTCGTCACGCACGACGGCCGCCCGGACGATGGCCCGGCTGGCCCCGAAGCGCACGAGGGGCTGGTCGGTGGAGACGCGATGGCTCGACAGCGAGGCGACATAGCCGATGGCCTCGACGAGGTTGGTCTTGCCCTGACCGTTGAGGCCGACGAGGGTCGTCACCCCGGGCTCGAGGGCGAGCTCCGCCACGGGGTAGCTGCGGAAGTCCCCGATGCTCAGGTGCCGGACGTGCATGACCACATCCCGGCGCGAGCCCCCGGCCTCATCCCGTCGAGCCGGTGCCGCTCGTCGGTCCCGGCGACCCGCCCGTGCTCTCGGTGCCCGACGTCGGGCCGGCACGGGTGGCGTCGCCCTTCGTCGCCTCGGTCGGGTCGGTGGGCCGGGCGATCTTCCTCTCCTCCTGCGCGGCGCTGGCGTCGGGGGAGGCCACCCCCTTCGCCGCCTCGGTGCGCAGGTCCTCGCCCTCGGCGACGGTCATGACCTGGTGCCCACCGAACTGACCGCGCAGCGCGGCGACGGCCTGCATGGCCGGGCTGACCTGCTGACGGGAGGCGAAGCGGGCGAAGAGCGAGGCCGAGATGACCGGCATGGGCACGGCATTGGCGATGCCCTCCTCGACCGTCCACCGGCCCTCCCCGGAGTCGGCCGTGTAGTCGCTGACGTCCTCGAGCTCAGGGTTGTCCTCGAGCGCCGTGACCATGAGGTCCAGCAGCCAGGAGCGCACGACGGTGCCGCGGCTCCACGCCTTGAAGGCGCCCGGGACGTCGGTGACGATGTCCTTCTTCTCCAGCAGCTCGTAGCCCTCGGCGTAGGCGTGCATCAGCCCGTACTCGATGCCGTTGTGGACCATCTTCACGTAGTGGCCGGCGCCGACCGCGCCCGCGTGGACGAAGCCCTCGTCGCGGGGCCCCTCCGGGCGCAGGGCGTCGAAGATCGGCATGGCCTGCTCGACGTGCTCCGCGTCGCCGCCGCACATGAGGCCGTAGCCGTTGTCCAGGCCCCAGATGCCGCCGGAGACGCCACAGTCGAGGTAGCCGACCCCCTTCGCCCCGAGCAGCTCGGCGTTGGGGACGTCGTCGCTGAAGCGGGAGTTGCCGCCGTCGATGACGAGGTCACCGGGGAAGAGGCGGTCCGCGAGGTCGCTGATCACCTCGCGAGTGACCTTCCCGGCCGGGACCATGACCCACACCGTGCGCGGGGCCTCGAGGCGATCGACCATCGCCTGGACGCTCTCGGCGTCCGAGACCTCGGGATCGGTGTCGTAGCCGATGACCTCGTGACCGGCACGGCGCACACGCTCGCGCATGTTGCCGCCCATCTTGCCGAGGCCGATGAGACCGAGCTGCATGTGGGGCCTTTCGTGGGTCGTCGGACGAAGGGAGGCTCAGCCGGCGAGTCGGACCGGCTGGAGCACGTAGCGGTAGGTCGTGTCGATCTGCGAGTCCAGCGACTCCTGACCGGTGATCATCGCCGGCTTGAGCGGGGCCGTGAAGGACAGCCGGGTGAAGGTCGTGCCCAGGACCCCGAGACCGTCGAGGAGGTAGCCGGGGTTGAAGGCGACCTCGATCTGCGGGCCGTCGACCTTCGCCTCGATCGCCTCGGAGGCCTGGGCGTCGTCGCCGGCGCCGGCCTCGATGGTCACCTGTCCGTCGGTGAAGCGCAGCCGGACCGGGGTGTTGCGCTCGGTCACGAGGGCGACACGCTTGACGGCCTCCGTCAACGTCTCGGTGGCCACGACGGCCTCGGTCTCGCTCTCGGTCGGGAAGATCTTGGCGACCTTGGGGTACTCACCGTCGAGCAGACGGCTCGTCGTGTGGCGCTGGCCGGCCTCGAAGCCGACGAGTCCCGAGCCGGCGCCGGCTGCACCGAGGGAGACCTCGATCGAGCCGGCAGCACCGAGCGCCTTCGCGGTGTCGGAGAGGGTGCGCGCCGGGATGAGTGCGATGTGGCTGGCGTCCGAGGCGCGGGGCTGCCAGGTGAGCTCACGCATCGCGAGGCGGTACCGGTCGGTGGCGAGCAGGGTGATCTTCTCGCCCTCGATCTCGACGCGGACACCGGTGAGGATCGGCAGGGTGTCGCCGCGGTCGGCGGCGATCTGCACCTGCTGGACGGCCTGGGTGAAGAGCGTGCCGTCGATGCTGCCGCTGGACTCGGGGGAGGTCGGCAGGGTCGGGTACTCGTCCGCGGGCATCTGCAGGAGGGCGAAGCGCGAGCTGCCGCAGGTCACCTGGACCTTGGCACCGTCGGTCGCGATGTCCACCGGCTTCCCCGGGAGGTTCCGGGAGATGTCGGCCAGGAGGCGGCCGAGGACCAGGGCGGTGCCCGCCTCGGCGACCTCTGCGGCGACGGTGATCCGGGCGGAGACCTCGTAGTCGAAGGCGGAGAGGGTGAGCGACCCGTCGTCGGTGGCCTCGATGAGGACACCGGCCAGGACGGGGACCGGCGGACGACTCGGCAGGCTGCGGGCCACCCAGGTGACCGCCTCGGCCAGCACATCGCGCTCGACGCGGAACTTCACGACAGACCTACCCTTCGACGCGCCCAAGTGCGCGAGGTCATGGGATGACACGGATCCACGTGCAGCGCACGTGGGTCCCGACATTACGCGGTCGAGCGCCTCACCGGGAACCGAGGGTGTCCTGGTGATTCTGCAAGGCGTGGTCACGATGTCGTCATCCACAGCAGGGCAGGTCGCAATGCGTGGGGGAGGGATCAGATGGAGAGAGGACTCATCGTTGTCATAGGCGGTGTGGACGACGTGGACAACCCCCGTCAGGCCGCTCGTGGCCCCGGATCCGCCTGGGGACGACGCGGTGGACCGGCTGTGCACGACGGGGAGGGGCTGTGGGGGAATCACCGTCGTCACCAGGCCGGGGCGTCCCTGCACAGTCTGCGCACATGCTTGTCCCCAGGGTGCTGTGGACGATGTCGCTGCGGAGCGGCCCGGGATGGTGGGGGATCGCGACCGCAGGCCACCGTCGGGCGTCGGTCGGGGGGTGCGAGGGGCACGGACGACCTCGCCTGTGGACGACATCGGGCGTGTTGGTCCCACGTTCGGGGCCGGGCGGGTACCCACAAGATTGTCCACAGCCTGTGGATGTGTGGACAACCTCGGACACGGCACGGGCTTGAGGGAAGGTTGCGGTCCGGTGTCGCCGGACCCACAGGGTGGGGAGAAGACTGTGGATATCCGTCGATCAGGCTCTATCGGGGAGTATCCATCACACGATAGACACCGACAGAGTGGGGAAGGGAGGGTCAGCCGGCCTGCTGCTTGATGCGGTTGGTCAGCTCGGTCACCTGGTTGTAGATCGCGCGTCGCTCACCCATGAGCTCGCGGATCTTGCGCTCGGCGTGCATGACTGTCGTGTGGTCGCGACCACCGAACTGCTCACCGATCTTCGGCAGCGACATGTCCGTCAGCTCACGGCACAGGTACATCGCGATCTGACGGGCCGTCACGAGCAGCCGGGTGCGTGAGGCGCTCTGCAGGTCCTCGATGGTCAGGCCGAAGTAGTCGGCCGTCTGGGCCATGATCGTCGCGCTGGAGATCTCGCTCGACTGCTCGTTGGGGATGAGGTCCTTGAGCACGATCTGCGCCAGTCCGATGTCGACCGGCTGACGGTTCAGGCTCGCGAAGGCGGTGACGCGGATCAGGGCGCCCTCCAGCTCGCGGATGTTCGTGCTGATCCGGCTGGCGATGAACTCGAGGACATCGGCGGGCACGGAGAGCTTCTCCTGGATGGCCTTCTTGCGCAGGATCGCGATCCTCGTCTCGAGGTCGGGAGGCTGCACATCGGTGAGCAGGCCCCATTCGAAGCGACTGCGCATTCGTTCCTCGAAGCCGGACAGCAGCTTCGGAGCGACGTCCGAGGTGATGACGACCTGCTTGTTCGCGTTGTGCAGCGTGTTGAAGGTGTGGAAGAACTCCTCCTGCGTCTGCATCTTGCCCTGGAGGAACTGGATGTCGTCGATGAGCAGCACGTCGACATCGCGGTAGCGGCGTTGGAAGTTCGCGGCCTTGTCGTCGCGGATGCTGTTGATGAAGTCGTTGGTGAACTCCTCGGAGTTCACGTAGCGCACCTTGACGTGGGGATAGAGGCTGCGGGCGTAGTGCCCGATCGCGTGCAGCAGGTGGGTCTTGCCCAGACCGGACTCGCCGTAGATGAAGAGGGGGTTGTACGCCTTGGCCGGTGCCTCCGCGACGGCGACCGCGGCCGCGTTGGCGAAGCGGTTGCTGGCGCCGATGACGAAGGTGTCGAAGGTGTACTTCGGGTTCAGCCGGGTCAGCTCGACCTGCTCGGGCTCGGGCCGACCACGCCGGGAGCGGGTCGGAACCGGCTCGGGGTCCTCGTCCACGAGGCCGTCGTCGCGTCCTTCGATGGGCAGTGTCGACGACAGACCCTGCGGGCGAGGACGTTGGTGTGACGGTGCCGTGGGCTCGGCGTCGAGTCCCTGGGTGGGAGGCAGCGGCTCACCGTCCGCGAGATCGGGGTCGACGGTCACGGCCAGGCGGACCTCGCGACCAAGCTGGTCGGAGAGCGCCTGGGTCACGTGCATGCGCAGGCGCTGCTCGACGAAGTTCTTGGAGAAGTCGTCCGGAACGGCGATGAGGGCGGTGTCGTCGAGGAGTCCGACGAGACGGGCCATGCTGAGGAAGGCGCGCCGGGTGACCGGGACACCGTCGGCGTCGAGGGTGTCGAGGGTGGTGCGCCACACCTCGCCGAAGTCGACCTCGCCTTCGGCCACGTGCGCACCTCATCTTCCTGCGGCGCGTGGCCGTCCGGGCTGGTTCTGTCACATCCGACCCTGCCGGAGAGGATCCGTCGAGGGCGTCCACAAGGTTGTCCACAGGTTGTGGGTAGCCGTCGGTGGCGAGGGTGGTGAGGAGTGACGCTAACAACACTCTCGAGGAGGGGGCAACCCGGACCCCGGAACGATTTCGGGGGCCCCGGCGTGTCATCATCATCCCGAGTCGGTGGCATGGCAGCGTCGGGCGGTTGGACGAGCGCGCTGGGCGCCCCGTCGCGTGGTTTGACCCTCACAACGGCGCTGCCGTAGCGTGGATCGAGGTCTGTCGGCCGCTTTCGCATACCCATGTTCTCCAGGCTCGTCCCGCACGCGCCAGACGTGGGTTTCCGATGGCGACCGACGCCATCCACCTGAGCACCGGACCGACGAGGTCCATCGATCATCGGAGACTGCCATGAGCAAGCGCACCTTCCAGCCGAACACCCGCCGTCGCTCGAAGACCCACGGCTTCCGTCTGCGGATGCGCACGCGCGCCGGCCGGTCGATCCTGGCCAACCGCCGCGCCAAGGGCCGCAACAAGCTCTCCGCCTGACGAGGCGACGGTGCTGCCCGCGCGGCACCGCCTGACGGAACGCGCGGACTTCGCGGCGACCATCCGGGGACGGGGCACGACCCGCCACGGTTCCCGGCTCCTCGTGGTCCACGCCCGACCGGCGGCGCACGCCACTGCCACCGATGCTCGAGGCCCGGCCTCGCGTGTCGGTCTCGTCGTGTCCAAGGCCGTGGGCAACGCGGTGGTCCGGACCCGGGTCAAGCGCCGGCTGCGGGCCCAGGCCGGCGAGATCCTGCCGCACCTGCCGCCCGGGACGGACCTCGTCGTCCGAGCCAACCCGGCCGCGGCCGAGGCGTCGTCCGCGGAGCTCGGCGCCGCGATGCGGCACTGTGTCCGCGACCTGCTCGTTGACGAGGACATATGAGGATCCTTGCCCTGCCGCTGATCTGGGTCGTCCGGGCCTACCAGATCCTGGTCTCGCCCCTGCTGCCCCAGAGCTGCCGCTACTTCCCCAGCTGCTCCGCCTACGCCGTGACCGCGCTCCAGCGCTTCGGCCCGGCCCGGGGTGGCTACCTGTCCGTGCACCGCCTGCTGCGGTGCAACCCCTGGTCCGCCGGGGGCATCGACCACGTGCCCGACACCTGGGCCGAGCGGGGCTCGCCCGATCTGGCGAAGCCCCGGCTGGCTGAGGTGGAGGACCACGACGACGGCGTCGAGCGCGACGCCACCGACCGAAGGATGTTCACCGAGTGAGCTTCAGCGACATCATCTTCCCCTTCGAGTGGCTGGTCGCCTGGATCATGTATCTGTGGCACGGCGCCCTGACCGCGGTCGGGATGCCGGAGGCCAACGGGTGGACGTGGACGCTGTCCATCGCCGGCCTCGTGCTCGTGATGCGCGCCGCGCTCATCCCGCTCTTCGTCAAGCAGATCCACGCCTCGCGCAAGATGCAGCTCATCCAGCCCGAGATGCAAAAGATCCAGGCGAAGTACAAGGACAAGAAGGATCCCGACTCCCGTCAGAAGATGACGGAAGAGACGATGGCGCTCTACAAGGACAGCGGAACGAACCCGTTCTCCTCCTGTCTGCCCATCCTCGTGCAGATGCCCTTCTTCTACGGCCTCTTCCGGGTCCTGAACTCCCTCGACGAGATCGGGAGCGGCAAGGCCGCTGCCATCGGCCCCATCACGCAACAGGTCGCCGCGCAGGCGGAGTCCTCGGCGATCTTCGGTGCTCCTCTCTCCGCCCAGTTCATGGGCTCGGACGAGATCAGCGTCAAGATCGTCACGGTCGTCCTCATCATCCTCATGTCGGCGACGACGTTCACGACGCAGTACCAGCTGATGCGCAAGAACATGCCGGCCTCGGCCCTGGAGGGTCAGTTCGCGCAGCAGCAGAAGCTGATGCTCTACCTCTTCCCGATCATCTTCGCCGTCTCCGGCGGGTTCTTCCCCGTCGGTGTCCTCATCTACTGGTTCTCGACGAACCTGTGGACCATGTGCCAGCAGTTCTACGTGATCCGCCGCATGCCGGCCCCCGGATCGGCTGCGGAGAAGGCGATGCAGCAGCGGCGCCAGAAGCAGGGCAAGTCGGCTGACACCTATGAGGAGACGCGCGAGCGCGCGCACGACGCCGAGATGACCGCCGAGCTGGAGGCGAAGGGCGTGATCTCCGGTCAGCGGCAGCAGCCCAGGTCGAAGAAGCGCGCCAAGAAGTCGGGCGGGGGCACCCCGAACCAGTCCGGCAAGAACAGCTGACCTCTGTCGCCATCCCGGCCCGGCCGGGACCGACCGCACGCCACACGCATCAGGAGAATTCATGAGCGAGAACACCACGACCGAGGTCGAGACCGACGCGACCGCCAGCACGCCGTCGACGGGACCGGACACCTCGGGACCGGAGACCTCGGGCCCGGGCGAACCACGCAAACGCACCCGCCGTCAGCTCCTCGAGCGTGAGGGCGAGGTCGCGGCCGACTTCCTCGAGACACTGCTCGACATCGCCGACCTCGACGGGGACATCGACCTGGACATCGACGGGGACCGGGCGGCGGTGGCCGTGGTCGACTCCGACGAAGGGCGGGTCCCGCGCCGTCTCGTCGGCCAGGACGGGAAGGTCCTCGAGGCCCTGCAGGAGTTGACGAGGCTGGCCGTGCAGTCCGACACGGGTGACCGCAGCCGGCTGATGCTCGACGTGGCGGGGCACCGTGCCGCGCGTCGGGCGGAGCTCGTCGGGATCGCCGGGCGGGCGGTGGCGAGCGTCAAGGAGAGCGGGCAGTCGCTCGACCTCGAGCCGATGACGGCCTTCGAGCGCAAGGTGGTCCACGACGAGGTGCTCGCCGCCGGCCTCGTCTCGGACTCCTCCGGGAGCGAGCCGCGTCGGTTCGTCGTGGTGCACCCCGCCGAGGAGGCGGAAGCCGACTCCGACGGTCCGGCGACGCAGACCACGGGGACGGAGTCGACGGTCGCGGACGAGGCCACGGACGAGGCCGCGACGGCGGACCGGGCGTCCGGTCAGGCCGTCGGTGACGACACGAGCGACCCGGCGTGAGGCCCGCCGTTTCACGTGAAACGCTGGGGGCATGACGACGAACGCCCCCACAGCACCGGAAGGCGCTCACCGATTCTTCGGTGAGCGCCTTCCTCGTGCGGTCACCTTTGCCCACATCCTCGCGGACACCGGTGTCAGCCACGGCCTCATCGGTCCGCGGGAGGTGCCCATCCTCTGGGAGCGGCACCTGCTCAACTGCGCCGTGATCGAGGATGCCTTCCCTGCCGACACCCGGGTCATCGACGTCGGTTCGGGTGCCGGGCTCCCGGGGATCGCCCTCGCGATCATCCGACCCGACCTCGACGTGCACCTCGTGGAGCCGATGCAGCGACGGACCGACTGGTTGGCGAGCACGGTCTCGCAGGTCGACCTGGACAACGTCACCGTGCACCGCGGCCGGGCCGAGGAGGTCCACGGGACGCTGTCGGCGCCCTTCGTCACCGCACGCGCGGTGGCCCGCCTCGACAAGCTCGCCCGCTGGTGCTTCCCGCTCGTGGAGCACCAGGGCCGGCTGGTGGCGATGAAGGGGCGGTCGGCTGCGGAGGAGCTGGACCGGGCGAGGCCCGCGCTGGGCCGGCTCGGCCTGATCGAGGCCCAGGTGTCGCGTCACGACGGCGGTGTCCTCGAGGAGCCGACGCTGACCATCGACTGCGTCGTGGCGCGCCGTGGGCGCAGATGATCGTTTCACGTGAAACGCGACCCCGCGCCCGTTTGGCGTGTCGGCCATCGCTGGGGTTGTATGGCGTGGCTCCCACCACTGAAGGAGGCATGACTCGGTGACCACTGCACGATCCGTCGTGACGGGCGTTGGCTGGCCGGAGCTGGTCGGACCGTCGACGAGCGCACCGATCGGCTGGCTCTCGGGTCCCTCGGGCGGGATCGCGGAGAGCGAGCCCGCGCTCGACTCGCCGGAGGCGACGACCTCCCCCGACCCGTGCGACGACGCGCCTGCGACCACCCGCCCCCCGGCGCCCACGCCCACAGCCCTGAGCGAGAACCCCGGGCCGGGCGTCTCGTCGGATGACGCCCAGGAGGACGAGTCCCTTCCTGAGGGATCGAGTGCTCCGGAGCGTGTGCCCGAGCTGCCGCGTCCGCCGGCTCCGCGCATCATGACGGTGTCCAACCAGAAGGGGGGCGTGGGCAAGACGACGAGCGCCGTGAACCTCGCTGCCGCCCTGGCCGAGCGGGGTCTGGAGGTGCTCCTCATCGACACCGACCCCCAGGGCAATGCGAGCACCGCGCTGAACATCGAGCACCACGCGGAGGTCCCGAGCGTCTATGACGTGCTCGTGGACGGCGCGTCCATCCTCGACGTCATGCAGGCCTGTCCGGACGTGGACAACCTGTGGTGTGTTCCCGCGACGATCGACCTGGCGGGAGCCGAGATCGAGCTCGTCTCGCTGGTGGCGCGCGAGAGCCGGATGGCCAGGGCCGTCTCGGCACTGCACGGCGACCTCGAGGCCGCCGGACGACGCCGCCTCGACTACGTGATCATCGACTGTCCCCCCAGCCTGGGGCTGCTCACGGTGAACGCCTTCGTCGCGGCAGCGGAGGTCCTCATCCCGATCCAGTGCGAGTACTACGCGCTCGAGGGGCTGAGCCAGCTGCTGAACAACATCACGCTCATCCAGACCCATCTCAATCCGCAGCTGCACGTCTCCACGATCCTGTTGACGATGTACGACGGGCGCACCCGCCTGTCGTCGCAGGTGGCCGAGGAGGTGCGTTCGCACTTCCCCGACGAGGTGCTCAAGGCGACCGTCCCCCGGTCGGTCCGGGTGTCCGAGGCTCCGAGCTTCGGTCAGACCGTGATCACGTACGACCCGCAGAGCACCGGCGCCCGGTGCTACCAGGAGGCCGCGGCAGAGATCGCCCACCGCGGTGCAGCGACGAAGGACGGTTCATGAGCGAGAAGCGACGCGGACTCGGCCGGGGCCTCGGGGCCCTCATCCCCGACTCCACAGCAGCCGGTCGCCCGACGGCCGAACGACCGGTCGACGTCTGGTTCCGTGACCAGGACCGGGCGCCGGAGGTCCCGCACACCGCTGCCGGGATGGTGGCGGAGAGCCAGGAAGCGGCTCCGGACCGGCCCGTGGACCCCGATGGTGTGCAGGTCGCGGCGGACCACTCCGGCTCCGCCCCCGTCGATGACCCGACCCCGACCGCCCCGGCGGCAGAGCGGGTTGAGGGCGATGCCGCGGATCTGGCCCCGGTTCCGGGAGCCACCTATGCCGAGATCCCGGTGGCCGCGATCCGGCCGAACCCGAAGCAGCCACGTGAGGTCTTCGACGAGGACGACATGGACGAGCTCGTCCACTCGATCTCCCAGATCGGGGTGCTCCAGCCGATCGTCGTGCGTCGGGTGGCCGCGGAGGGAGCGGTCGAGTTCGAGCTGATCATGGGTGAACGCCGTTGGCGCGCCAGCGGGCAGGCGGATCGGGAGACGATCCCGGCGATCATCAAGACCACCGAGGACGAGGACCTCCTGCGCGATGCCCTGCTGGAGAACCTCCACCGGAGCAACCTCAACGCCCTCGAAGAGGCGGCTGCCTACCAGCAGCTGCTCGATGACTTCGGGTGCAGCAAGGAGGAGCTCTCCCAGCGGATCGGCCGGAGTCGTCCCCAGATCTCCAACACCCTGCGCCTGCTGCGACTGCCACCGCTCGTGGCGCGGCGCGTCGCCGCCGGTGTGCTCACGGCGGGGCACGCGCGGGCGTTGCTCACCCTCGACGACGGCGCCCAGATGGAGCGGCTCGCGCAGCGCATCGTGGCGGAGGGGCTCTCCGTGCGCAGCGTCGAGGAGATCGTCTCCCTCGGGATGGAGCCGGAACCGAGCAAGCGCTCAGCGCCCCGCTCCGCCGAACGTACCCCCCAGCTGGATGACCTGGCCTCTCGGCTCAGCGACCGGCTCGACACGCGGGTCAAGATCAACCTGGGTCAGCGCAAGGGTCGCATGACGATCGAGTTCGCCTCGGTGGAGGACCTGCACCGGGTGATCGACCAGATGGGTGTCGACGCCGTCGACGACTGAGGTCAACCACGGCGCCGCGGGCACCACAAGGCCCCGCGGGCACGACACAGCGCCACGGGTACGACGAGGCGCCGTGATCAAAGTGGGGCGCCCCTTGGGGCTTCGCAAGCTCAGCCCCTGAGTCGGGGCACTCCCACTTCGATCACGGCGCCGGACGCCATGCCAGAACCAATACCGTTCTGGCGCAACGGAACTCAGCCGACGAAGGGCTCGAGCTCCTTGACGAGCTTCGGCTTCGGCATGGCACCGACGATGGTCTTGACGACCTCGCCGCCCTGGAAGACGTGCATCGTCGGGATCGAGGTGATGCCGTAGCGGGCGGTGATCTGCGGGTTGGCGTCCGTGTCGAGCTTGACGATCTTCAGCTGGCCGTCGTACTGGCCGGACAGTTCCTCCAGGACCGGGGCAACGGCACGGCACGGACCGCACCAGGTGGCCCAGAAGTCCACGAGCACGGGCGTGTCGCTCTTGAGGACATCCTCGTCGAAGGTGGCATCGGAGGTGGGGGTGGTGGCCATGGGTCGATCCTTTCGGTGGTGCGTGGGTGGTTCAGCGGGCGCCGACGGTGCCGGCGACCGGGTTCTCCTGGGCGGTGAGCGCTTGGTCCGCGCTCGGGGCCGCGGCCTCTTCGCGCGCGGCCAGCCAGCGCTCGGCGTCGAGTGCGGCAGCGCACCCGGAGCCGGCCGCCGTGATGGCCTGGCGGTAGGTGTGGTCCACGAGGTCTCCGGAGGCGAAGACCCCGTCGACGCTCGTTCGCGTGCTGCGGCCCTCGACGAGGACATAGCCCTCGTCGTCCAGGGAGACGCGGCCCGCGTCCTCGCTCTGCTGGAGCAGCTCGTTGCGGGGGTCGTGGCCGATGGCGACGAAGAGTCCCGTGGCCGCCAGCTCGCGGGTCTCACCCGTGACGGTGTCGCGCAGGGTCACGCCGCTGACCTTGTCCTCGCCGTGGATCGCGATGACCTCGCTGTTCCACGCGAAGGCGATCTTGTCGTTGGCGTAGGCGCGGTCGGCCATGATCTTGCTGGCCCGCAGCTCGTCGCGGCGGTGGACGATGGTCACCGACTTGCCGAACTTCGTGAGGAAGGTGGCCTCCTCGACGGCCGAGTCGCCGCCGCCGACGACGAGGATGTCCTGGTCGCGGAAGAAGAAGCCGTCACACGTGGCGCACCAGCTGACGCCGTGTCCGGACAGGCGCTTCTCGTCCGGCAGGCCGAGCTCGCGGTAGGCGGAGCCCATGGCGAGGATCACCGCGTGGGCGCGGTGCTTTCGTCCCTCACCGTCGGTGACGACCTTGATCTCGCCCTCGAGGTCGACTGAGCTGACGTCGTCGGTGACGATCTCGGCTCCGAAGCGGTCGGCCTGGGCGCGCATGTTGAGCATGAGGTCAGGACCCATGATGCCGTCGGTGAAACCGGGGAAGTTCTCCACATCGGTGGTGTTCATCAGGGCGCCACCGGCGGTGACCGATCCCTCGAACATCAAGGGTGCGAGGTTGGCCCGGGCGGCGTACACCGCGGCGGTGTACCCCGCCGGACCCGAGCCGATGATGATCACGTTGCGCACGTCGGTGGAAGAGTTGGCTGCGGCCACGAATTCGGTCCTCAGGTCGGTGGTGGGCGAAGCGCTGAGGCGCTTCGCACGGGATCTGTCGGTGACAACGTCATCGTAGGTCCCGTCTGTTCCACGGACACGGGGGCGATCAGTTCTTCGTGCTGACGTCCGTCGGCCCGGGCCAGATCTCGGTGCAACCGGTGGTGACGGCCCAGGCCCGGGGAGTCCCCTCCGGTACGGGCTCGGCGATGATGAGGACCCCGGGTGTCTCCCCGAAGTACGCGACGTCGATGACGACCGGCTGCAGCTCCGGGTTTCCCAAGCGGGCGAGGCAGTCCTTCGCCCCCGCTGCCGTGCCCATGGCGTCGAGCACGCTGGGATCCTCCAGCTCCTTGGCTGCCCCCGGGTCCGCGTAGAGCGCGCCCGCCTCGGCGGAGAGGTCGGCGCGGGAGTAGCGCGTCTCGCTGCCGGTGATGGCGAACGCGGGTGTCTCGGACGGGGACGCGCCCTGCTCGGCTTCGGACCGGGCGGAGTCCCCCCGCTGCTGCGAGGCGGAACCGGCGGCGGCCGAGTCGCTGGGGTCGTCGCTGCCACCGCGCACGGCGAAGATCCCGCCGATGCCCATGACGATGACCGCTGCCGCGGCGATGCCGAGCACCCAGCGGCCGGCAGGCGTGGTGCGGCGGCTCGGGCTGCGTCCGTCGTGGTCCATCTCCGCCCAGAAGGCGGCCCGGTCGGTGGTCTCGGCGTCCTCGCGCTCGTCGGCCGCGTCGGCGTCGTCGCGGACGTCACCGGGGACCTCCCCGGCGCGGGCGGCCTGCTCGCCGGCCAGGCTGGCGCGGATGCGCTCGTTGAGGTCGTCGGGCACGGGGCCGGTCTCCTTGAGGCCTGCGAGCAGGTGACTCATGCCCGTCGGGTCCTGGTCATCGGTCATGGCCACCTCCCTTCGTCTCGTGCGGCCCTGGTGTGTTTGACGTGGTGGGAGCCCCAGAGGTTCCCACATCGGTGAAACCATTCCCGTCGAGTGCTGCGGCGAGCGCCTCACGACCGCGCGCACAGCGGGACTTGATCGTGCCGGGGGGGACCTGCAGGATCTCGGCCGCCTCGGCGACGGGCACGGCGTGCATGTCGACGAGGACGAGGGCCAGGCGCTGGGCATCGGGCAGTCCCCAGAGGGCCTGGTGGACGGCGAGGCGGGTGTCGACCTGCTCCGCCCGGTCGGGACCGGTCGGCCCGGAGGCGATGACGGCCTCCGTGAGCTCGGCCGTCGGCCGAAGTCGCCGCGTGGCGTCGATGCAGGCGTTGACGATGATCCGGTGCAGCCACGTCGTGACGGCAGCCTGCCCACGATAGGACTCCGCCCGCCGGAAGGCGGCGATGAAGCCCTCCTGGACGCCCTCGGCGGCGATCTCGCGGTCGCCGCACACACCGACGGCGACGGCCCACATCCGGTCCCGGTGGCGCCGGTAGAGCTCACCGAAGGCGTCCGCGTCGCCCTCGACGTGCCGGCGCAGGAGCAGGCGGTCGTCGAGCTCGCCGAGCGGCTGCGTGCTCACGGGGGTCACCGGACGGAGATCTCGCTGATGGCGGCCCGGTACCGGCCGTCATTGGCGTCCTGGGTCAGGGAGGTGAACCACACGGTCACGTACTGGGCGGTGGCCTGGTTGGCCGGGGTGAGGACGACCTCTCCGTCGCGCCCCTGGGTCGTGCCGATCTGCGTGCCCGAGTTGGTCGCCGAGTCCCCGGCGTAGACCGTCGCCTCGGCCGTCGTCGGCAGGGTGAGGGTGACCGAGCTGATCTGCTGCGGCTGACCGAGGTCGATGGTCAGGCCCACACCCTGCTTCACCCCGCCGAAGGAGGGATCGGTGTACCCCTCCGTCGTCCAGGAGGTGTCGGCGTTGCCGTCGTAGACGCGCTGGACCTCGGCGTTGTGCTCACTGCCGTCGCCGGGCGGAGGGTCGAAGCCGGCCGCATTGAGGATGGCGAAGGGCTCGCCGTCCCCGGCGGCGCCGTCGCTGCTGCTCGACGCGCTGGACGACGACTGGCTCGTGCGGACCGTGGTGGTCTGGTCCCCACCGAGGATCTCGCCCAGGTTGCTCCCCTCACCGATCTGGGAGGTGCCGATGGCACCGAAGACGCAGGCCAGGACGACGAAGACGGCCATGAGTGCCAGCACGAGGTTGGACTGCTGACGGCTCGGCGCCGCTCCGGCGTCCGCGGGGAGCAACGGGGCCGGCGACTCGAGCTCGGCGGAGACCGGCGCGGAGCCCAGGGAGGTCCGCCGGGACCGGTCCGCGCGGATGGCCTCGCGTCGGGCGCGGACGTCGTGGAGCGCGCCCCTGGAGCGGCCGCTCGCCGACTTCGAGGCCTGGCCGATGCGGTCACCGAGGACCTTGGCGCCGGTGCCGACGGCCCCGGCTGCAGCGGCTGCTGCCGCGGCGGCCTTGCCGGGCGAGTCCTCACCCTGGGGAGGGGTCTCCTCGTGGGCGCCGCCGACAGCCCGGTCGCCGCGAGGACGGTCATCGCCTCCGCGCCGGCGGGTGTCGATGACCGCGGTCGGCTCGTCGTCTCGCCCGAGGTCGATCGGGCGGGTGGCGCCCTCGTCCCGGGCAGCGTGGCCGGACCCGGCGGAGTCGTCGCCGCTCCCGGGTGCACCGACGTCACCGTCCGCCGTCCGCACGGTCGCTGCGCTCACCGCGGCGTCGGACGGGCGCCGGTGTGGTTCGTCGCCGGCCGGCGGGGTCGAGGGCGTGGCGGGCGAGGCCCCGGAGAGCGGGATGCGGGACCACGGGGCGATCTGGGCGGCGTAGTCGCCGGGCGACTCCGGACCGGTGCCCTCGGTGAGGGTCTCCCGACAGAGGGTGTCGAGGTCCCCGGGCACGCCCACGGCCACCCGGGACGGGGGCGGGGGCCCGCTCCCGTCGTCCGGAGCGGCGCGAAGGGAGGTGGTCCCGGGCAGCGGCCAGGTGGCGGTGAGGCCGGCGTAGGCGAGGGCGACGACGCCGGTGGCGTCCTCGCGATCGGCGTCCTCCCCCTCGGTCTCGGTGCCGGCGAGTGCGGCAGCCGTGGCCAGACCGCGCACCTTGACACGGCCATCGTGGGTGAGCAGCACGCTCTCGGGGGTCAGCGCGAGGTGGTGCAGGCCGCGGGCGCGGGCCGCCTCGATGCCGGTGGCGACCTCACCGGTGATGCGGCGGACCTCCTCCGCTGGCAGCCCGTCGTCGCCGATGACGCCGGCATAGGTGTCGGAGTCGCCGCTCGCCTCCTCGGCGATGAAGGACCAGCGCTCCTGCGTGCCGACGTCGAGGATGCGCACGAGCTGGGCGGCCTCGACACCGGACGCACGGCGGGCAGCGTCGAGCGCTGCGGCGGTGGGCGGCTCGTCGGAGGGCATGATCAGGAGAGTCACGTCGCGCTCGAGCGTGGTGTCCCGCGCCGTCCACCGCTCGCCGCCCGGGATCGTCTCGATCCGCGCGTTGACCGTGTAGCGACCGAGCTCGGTCCCCGGGTTCACCCCGTGCACACTGTCCCTCTCGTTGGTGGTCTGCCTGCCGCGCCATCCTAGGTCCATCGCGGGTCCCGCCCCGGGAGCCGGTCGGGCGCGTCAGCCGCGGGAAAGCCGCCTCGAGAGCGGGCCGATGACCTCGGTCACCTCGCGGACGCGCAGCTTCGCGGCGATGGCGAGGGTGATGAGCAGGATGAGCAGTCCGATGACGACGCAGAGCACCACGGAACCGCGCCAGGTGTCGGAGTCGACGACCCGCGAGAGCAACCGGAGGGCGGCCCACCCGACACCGGTGGCCACGCCGGTGGCGACGAGCAGGCGGGCGTTCTGTCGCACGACCCGACCGAGGCCGAGGGGGCCGAGCCGGCGCCGCAGCAGCCAGAGGCCGAGGAGCGCGGCGGCGAGGTTGGACAGGGACTGGCCCAGGCCGACCCAGGTGGCGACCTCCTGGGCGGGCCGGGTGCTGCCGAAGAGGGTCACCCCCACGGCGATGAGCGTGACGACGAGCTGCAGGGCGAAGGGGGTCCGCCCGTCCTCGTAGGCGTAGTAGGCCCGTTGGACGAGGAAGAACCAGCCGTAGGGGACGAGCCCGAGGATCATCGTCACGAGCACCCCGACCGAGGCGTCGGTCGCGCCCCGGGGGGTTCCCGGCAGGATCGCGGCGAGGACGAGCGGGGCGAGGAGCACGACGATCGCCGTCGCGGGGATGAGCAGCACGGCCGGCATCATCATGCCGCGGCGCAGGTCCGCGGTGACCGCGGAGGTGTCGCCGTCGTGGGCGGCGTGCGAGAGGCGGGTGAACAGTGCCGTGATGAGGGAGACCGTCACGAGTCCGTGGGGGAGCATGAAGAGGAGGTAGGCATTGGCGTAGGCGGTGAGACCGGCGCCCTCGATCCCGGCCTCGGTGGCGCGGTAGGTCGCACTGGTGAGCACGCGGGAGTTGACGAAGTAACCCAGCTGGCCGATCGAGACCGCGGCGAAGGCCCACAGCGCCATCCGCGAGGCGCCGCCCAGACCACTGCCGCGCAGACCCCAGACGGGGCGAAAGCGCAGGCCGGTGGCGCGCAGCGGCGGGATGAGCACGAGCGCCTGGATGGCGATGGACAGCGTCGCCGACCCGCCGAGCACGGCGATCATCGTCGGGGACCACTCCGAGACGGGGGCCTGGAGCGGGGCTCCGGTGATGAGGAACCACAGCAGTCCCGCGATCGCGACGACGTTCGCGAAGGCCGGGGCCCACATGAACATCCCGAACCGGTTGTGCGCCGTGAGCACCTGGCCCAGCAGGGTGTAGAGACCGTAGAAGAAGACCTGCGGGAGGCAGAGCACCGCGAAGGCGGTCGCGAGGCCCCGCGCCTCGCTGTCCCAGCTGCCCGAGACGACGAGGGAGATGAGCAGCGGTGCGGCCAGGACGAGCACGAGCGTCACGCCGGCGAGGACGGTGATCGCGAGGGTCAGCAGCCGGTTGATGTAGACCGTGCCGCCGTCCTCGTGCCGCATGGCCTTGGTGATCTGGGGGACGATCACGGCATTGAGCACGCCGCCGGCGATGAGCAGGTGGAAGATGTTCGGCAGCGTGTTCGCGGCATTCCACGCGTCCGAGGCGACGAGGTTGAGTCCCACGACGGCGATCGTCAGCGTGTTGCGGACGAGCCCGAGCACCCGGGAGGCCAGGCTCCCGGCGGCCATGATCGCGCTGGACCGGGCGATCGAGGGGGACTCCACCCTCGTGCCGCCCGAGGCGGCGGCGTCCGTGGGCCCGTCGCCCGGGCTGGTCGGCTCGCTCATGCGTGGTCCTCGTTCACGGTCGGCTGGCGGGGTCGCCGCACGGTACGCCACGTCCCTGCGCCGAGCAGCAGCACGGCCGTCCCGCCGATCGCCCAGTAGATGGCCCCTCCCGTCGGGCGCATCCGGACCCGCAGGGTGGCCGGGCGGGTCAGTTCCCGCCCGCTCGGGGTGGTGAGGACGACGTGCACCTGCGCCTGACCGGCGGCCAGGGCGGTGGCCTGCACGTTCACCGTCTGGCGCCCGCCCGGTCCGATGGTCACCGGCTCGGGCGGGTCGTCGATGCGGAAGGAGGGGTTCTGCGAGACGAGGTCGACCGTGAGGTTGGACAGCTCCACGTCGGTGTTGTTGACGACCGTGATCTGCAGGCGACCGGAGTCGGCGAAGAAGTTCACGTCGCCGGACGAGACGACGAGGTCCTGGGGGCTGAGGGTGACCGTGCGCGACAGCTTCTGGTGCAGCTCGACGAAGGCGTACGGGGTGTCGCGCCACCTGGCGGAGGTGAGCTGGTCGAGGGAGGGGTCGACGGTGCGTCGCCAGATCACGCCGTCGGGACGGACCGAGGCGAAGGTCGCCACGGACCGCTCGTCGCGGGCGACCTGCTGGGCCCGTCCGGTCGTGAGCACCGGGCCGCGGGTCTGCGTCGCCGTCGGCGAGCTGGACATCTGGTCGAGGGTGCGGGGGACCTGGTCGGCCGGCGCCTCCTGGGCCGCCTCGAGGAGGTCGGCGGTGCTTCCCTTCGTCAGCCAGGGGATCTGCGTGACCGAGTCGCGAAGGGAGGCGTAGGCCTCCGCCGAGGGCTGGTCGCTCCGGTCGGGGACGACGAGAAGCGTCCGCGGGGTGCCGGGCCGCTCCGCGAGGACGGCGGAGGTCTCGGCGACGAGCCGTTGCCGGGCGAGGGTCACGTCGCTCTGGGAGGACAGGTCCCCGACGACCGAGGAGAGCGTCTTGTCCGAGACGAGCAGGGGTGCTCCCCCGGTCGTGCGCGCGGCTCCCGTGGGCGTGAAGCCGCTCGGGACGAGCGCCGAGCTCTGCGTGAGCAGCGTCGGAGCGTCCGCGCCCGGGTGGAGGCGCTCGAGGTCCCGCGCGCGGGAGTCGGTGACCAGGCCGTCGGCCGGCCACATGACGTCGTCGCCTGCGTCGAGCTGCCCCGCGAGGGTGCGCCCGCCCCGCAGGCGGGGGCGGATGACCTGCTCCGCGCTCGCTGACTCGGCGCCGGCGGCGACATCGGCGTCGGCCTCGGGGAGCACGAGGGTGCGCTCCCCCACGACGCGCTCGCGGATCGCGGAGGCGCGCCGGCTGCGCACCTCCCGCTCGGAGTTCATCGCGGCGGCCACCGTCTCGCCCGTGCCCACGGCCGGTTCGGGGGGGACGGAGAGCAGGGTGGGGTCGAGCAACCAGGCCTCGTCGGTGTCCGGCTCCTCCTCGGTGAGTCCGGCCAGCCGGGAGTCGGGGCCCGTCGCCGTCTCCCAGGCCCGGGTGCGGGCGCTGCCCGGATCCCCGAAGAGGCGTGGGTCGTTGGGCAGCAGGAGCGGCAGTCCCCAGACGACCTCGAGCGGCTCGTACTCCTTGGTGCGGTGGACCCCGATGAAGGTGTGCACCGCGGTCTCGTCGGTCTGCACGCTGACCCGGGCCGCCCCGGCGGTGATCTCGGGCGAGAGCTCGTCGGCGGAGACCTGCAGGGTGAAGGGCGCCGAGTCACCGGGGGCGATGTCGTCGAGCGTGGTGGTGTCGACGCCGCTCCCCTCGATCGGCGTCCCACCCTCGGCCCAGTCGGCGATGTCCGCCCGGGTGGACGAGGCCTCGCGGGAGACGAGCTCGACGTCGGTGGCCGAGAGGACGCGGGAGCCGGTGTTGGTCAGTCGTCCCCGGACGGTGGCGGAGCCGTCGCCCTCGACGACCGGGGTGATCGACGTGAGGGTCAGCCGGGAGTCGACGGAGTCCTCGCCCGAGGACGAGGGCATGGCGCCGGCCGAGGGCAGCAGGACGAGCAGCGCGAGGGTGGTCATCGCGAGGGTCGTGTGCCTCAGTCGTCGCCGGCGAGCCGCTGCCACGCCTCCCTCGCGATACGTCGTTCATTGGGGAAGGTCAGGTGCCGGTGCGCCTCGCGCAGCGGCAGCCACGCGACGTCGACGGCCTCGTGGTCCGGGTCGTTGTCGATCGTCAGGTACCCACCGATGGCCTCGAGGAGGTAGTGGTGGACGAACTTGTGGATCCGGCGGTCCGGCGTGGCGAACCAGTAGTCGATGGTGCCGAGCTCGACGAGCACCCGGGCCTCGATGCCGGTCTCCTCGGCGACCTCGCGGGCCGCGGTCTCCACGAGCGTCTCCGCGCCCTCGATGTGCCCCTTGGGCAGGCACCACTCGAGCCGTCCGGCGCGGTTGCGCCGAGCGATGACGGCGATCCGGGCCTGTCCGTCATCGATGTCGACGACGACGCCACCCGCGCTGCGCTCCTCGACCGCAGGCAGCCGACGCTGCGAGCCGGGGGCGGGGGCCGGGTGGGTCATGTGGTCACTGTAGCCATAGGGACCTGTGAGGCGCCCGGGCGTCGCCTGCCGTCGGGGCTCGGTGCTCCGGGGACGGTGGGTGCGCGTGCGTGACCTAATCTTGGGCCCCATGTCCACCCCTGCTCTGCCACCGGAGATCCTGCGTGCCGCAGTGGCCCACCTGGCTCCGACGGTTCCGCTGCTCACCGACCTGGGGGAGCGGTTCGCGAAGGGGGGACACGAGCTGGCCCTCGTGGGTGGCCCGGTCCGCGACGCCTTCCTCGAGCGCACCAGCGGTGACCTCGACTTCACGACCTCCGCCTCGCCGGAGGAGACCGAGCGGATCCTCACCGACTGGGGCGACGCCCACTGGGACATGGGCCGGGAGTTCGGCACCATCGGTGCGCACAAGGGGGAGCAGACCGTCGAGGTCACCACGTATCGCGCCGATGCCTATGACGGGACCACGCGCAAGCCGGTCGTCGCCTTCGGCGACAACCTCGAGGACGACCTCGTCCGGCGTGACTTCACGGTCAATGCGATGGCGCTGCGGTTGCCCGGGCTCGAGCTCGTCGACCCGCACGGGGGCATGCTCGACCTCGCGGCGCGACGGCTGCGTACCCCGTCGGCCCCCGAGGTCTCCTTCAGCGACGACCCGCTGCGGATGATGCGGGCGGCACGGTTCGTCGCCCAGCTCGCTCTCGTCCCCGCGCCCGAGGTCGTCGCGGCGATGCGCGAGGCCGCGCAGACCCTGCAGATCGTCTCGGCGGAGCGGGTCCGCGACGAGCTGGTCAAGCTGCTCCTCGGCGAGCACCCCGTCGCCGGCCTGCGTCTCCTCGTCGACACCGGCCTGGCCGAGCACGTGCTGCCGGAGCTGCCCGCCCTTCGCCTCGAGATCGACGAGCACCACCGCCACAAGGACGTCTACGAGCACTCGTTGACCGTGCTGGAGCAGGCGATCGACCTCGAGGGCCCCCGTGGGGCCGTGGACCATCCCGTGCCGGGCCCCGACCTCGTCCTGCGACTCGCGGCGCTCCTGCACGACATCGGCAAGCCGCGCACGCGGCGCTTCGAGCCCGGGGGTGGCGTCTCCTTCCACCACCACGACGTCGTCGGCGCCAAGCTCACCGCCAAGCGGATGAAGGCGCTGCGATTCGACAAGGGCACGACGAAGTCGGTGGCGCGCCTCGTCGAGCTGCACCTGCGCTTCCACGGGTACGGGGAGGGTCGGTGGACCGATTCGGCCGTGCGGCGCTACATCACGGACGCCGGTCCGCTCCTGGAGCGGTTGCACCGGCTGACCCGCGCGGACTCCACCACCCGCAACCAGCGCAGGGCCCATCGGCTGCGTCGGGCCTATGACGACCTCGAGGAGCGCATCGAGGTCCTGCTGGAGCAGGAGGAGCTGGACCGGGTCCGTCCCGAGCTCGACGGCAACGAGATCGGCGAGGTGCTCGGGATCGAGCCCGGGCCGGCCGTCGGTCGGGCCTACCGCCACCTCCTGCAGGTCCGTCTCGACGAGGGCCCGATCGGCAAGGAGGCGGCGACCGACCGCCTGCGGGCGTGGTGGGCCGAGCAGGCGTGACCGCGGTGCGGTGAGGGTCGGCCCGGGACGAAGGGGAGTTCTCCCCATGTCCCCCCGCAGTGGCCGCCTCTAGGTTGGTCCACGACACGACCCGGAGAGACCGTGCCCACGAAGGGAAGCCCATGACCGTCCAGCAGGGAATGGACAGTACCCGGATCCGCGAGATCTCGGACCAGCTCGACGCCGAGGTGCACAAGCTCGGTGACGTGCTCGCCACGGGTAGTGCCAGCGCCGGGGTCCTCGAGGGCAACTGGGGCGGGGACGACGGACAGGCTCTGCTCGTGCGGTGGCGTTCGGACGCCCTGAGGCAGCTCACCTCCGCCAGCGAGATGCTGCGCTCGACGTCGGCGCAGCTGCAGCGCCAGGCGGACCAGCAGGACGACGCCAGCGGTGAGTCCCGTACCGGCGCCGGGGGCGCCCCCGTGGGCCCTGTGGGCCCCGGCGGGCCGGGTCGGCCCGGGGGCGCGGGTCGCACCGCCGGGGAGGACCCTGCGCCCGGGACGATCAGCGTGAGCTCGACGGACCGGGACGAGCACTCCGTGGGTGTGCGGACCACCACGGACTCCGACGGCAACACCCACCGCTACGACCCGGTGACGGGTAAGTCGTGGGTCGAGGGCGAGGACGGCACCTGGTCGCAGGAGGAGGACCGGCAGGGTCACCGCACCCGGACCGACATCGACGGGACCGAGCACGACGACGGCCGCACCTCGACCCACGAGAGCAGCCGGGGGGACGGTGGGGGCCGCAGGTCCTACGGCGAGAAGTGGGAGACGGAGTGGACCGACGAGGGGCGGGAGAAGTCCGACAGGTCCGTCCTCGACCAGGTGCAGACCGAGCCCCTCGTGACGCAGGACCTGTGGGACCAGAGCGCCCATGCCGAGGTCTGGGGTGATGAGTGGGGTGACGACGCCCTCGGCGCCAGCGCCGAGGTGCTCTCGGCGAACGCCGAGACGAGCGGAGAGGCCGGGATCAGCCTCGAGGACGGGGCCTACGTCCAGGCCAATGCCGAGGCCGGGGCCTACCTCGCGAGGGGGGAGGCCCACTGGCAGAACGAGTACGGAACCTCCGCCGAGGGCGAGGCCTACGTCGGGGCGGAGGCGTCGGCCGAGGGTCTGGCCTCTCTCGGCCCGGGCGGGGCGCAGATCGACGCCGGCCTCGAGGCCTTCGCCGGTGGCTCGGCCGAGGCCCGCCTCTCCCAGGAGATCGGCGACTACGGCAGCGTCGGTGTCGGCGGCGAGGTGTCCTACGGGATCGGCGCCCATGCCGACCTGGAGGGGGAGATCAGCGCCGACCGGGTCGGCTTCTCCCTGGACGTGGGCGCCACCCTGGGCGTCGGGGGCGGAGCGACCTTCGACGTGTCGGTGTCCCCGTCGGACATCATCGGCGACCTCTCCGATGCCGGCGGGGCCGTGGCCGACTCCCAGCTCAACCCCATGAACTGGGGCTGGTGACCCACCACACCCACCCAGAATGGCAGGCTGGGACCTCGGATCCTGCCGGCCGCCCCGTCTGACCCCAGGAGAGCAGCATGTCCAGCACCATCACCTACCCGAGTGCCGTCGTCCCGGGCCCGCCCCCGATCCACCTCGAGATGCCCGAGGGCTGGATCCAGGTCTGGGCGCCGGACACCCTCATCGCCATCCGGGACGACGCGCAGGGGGCCGAGCACTTCCTCGCCAACGTCGTCGTGCGCTTCTACCAGCGCATGGCCCCCTTCGGCGCGGACGAGATCGCGGGTGAGCTCGCGGAGCACACCGCACAGCACCAGGAGGGTGAGCTCGGTGCGATGAAGTCACAGGAGGTCAACGGCCGCGAGTGGCTCGGGGCGGACCTCGCCTTCGTCGACCCGCAGGCCGGGACGGTCGCGCAGGTGCACTGGTTCACCGCCCAGCAGCGCAACGACGTCATCGATGTCATCCAGGTGACCGGCTCGTACGCCGGCTCACGCCGTGAGCCCGACTACGCCATCATCGACCGGGTCGTCGACTCGATCCGCGTCAATCCCTGAGGTCGGGACCACCGGGAGAGCCCGGTTCTCGGTCATGATGGCTGCCACAGAGGGAGGGCCCACACACATGCCACAGCTGACGTACCCGAGCGAGACGTTCCCGGGACCGCCGAGCGTCACGATCGACGTCCCGGACACCTGGGCGCCGGTGCGCGTCGGGGGGGCCCTCGTCTCCTGCCGCCGGATCAGCAGTGACCACGGTTTCGCGCCGAACGTCGTCATCCGCGGGTTCCAGCGCTCCTCCGACTTCACCATGCGCCACGCGCTCGCCGAGCTGCGCGGATTCGTCGCGGACCAGCAGGAGGGGAATGTCGACGAGCCCTTCGAGCTCGAGCTCGGTGAGGTGCCCTTCCTCGGGGTCAACGTCTCGTGGACGGACCCCGAGATCGGCACCGTCGTGCAGATCCACCTCTTCGCCGGGTCCCGCCGCGGGCGCATCGTCGACCTGGTCCAGGCCACGGGTTCGGTCGGCGGTGACGATGCCCAGAGCTCCTACGCCGAGGTGCAGCAGATCCTGCGGACCGTCCGGGTCGCGAGGTGAGCGCCGTGGTCGACCCCGATGAGCTGCCCGGTCTCCTCCTGCGGGTCGGTGCCACCACCGACACGGGTCGGGTCCGTGCCCACAACGAGGACGCTGCCCTCGCCGAGGGCGGCATCTTCCTCGTCGCGGACGGCATGGGCGGTCACGCCGCCGGCGAGGTCGCCAGCGGCATCGCCGTGGAGACGATGCGCGACCTCGTGGGACGCGCGGACCTGACCACCGACGACGTCTCCCGTCAGCTCGTCCATGCCAACGAGCGCATCCTCAGCGCCGTCAGCTCCCACCCCGAGCGGACGGGGATGGGCACCACCGCGGCCGGTCTCGCCCTCGTCACCGCCGGCGGATCCGACCACTGGGCGATCTTCAACGTCGGCGACTCGCGGGTCTACCGCTCCATCAGCGGGAGCCTGACCCAGGTGACCGTCGACCACTCGGAGGTGCAGGAGCTCGTCGAGGCCGGGGTGATCACCCCGGCCGAGGCGCGCGTGCACCCCGCGCGCAATGTCGTGACCCGATCGCTCGGCACCGAGCACGCCTACCAGGCGGACGTGTGGGTCCTGCCGCCGTTCGCCGGCGAACGCTTCGTCATCTGCAGCGATGGCCTGACGAACGAGGTCAGCGACGACGTCGTGCGTGAGATCCTGCAGGCGAACCCCGACCCGCAAGCGGCCTCGGAGGAGCTCGTGCGCGCTGCGGTGGAGGCCGGGGGGAGGGACAACGTCACCGTCGTCGTGGTCAACCTCGACGGCGATGTCGGGGATGACCTGTCCGAGACGAGCCCACGAGCCGAGGCCACCGCACCCCGCGGTCGCCGCGGCGAATAAGGAGTGACCATGGAGACGCGGATCGAGGGCCGGGACGGCTGGATCGAGGTCACCCGTGCGGGCGTGCACGTCCTGACGAAGGGCGATGACGCCCTGCGCGAGCGCCTGCAGGCCGCCGTGGGCGAGGCGGGCGACGAGGGCCTCGCCGATGTCGTCACCGATGAGCTGACCACCGACGGGGTGCGACGCACCCCGGACTTCGCGATCGTCGACGAGGGCGCCGGCCGCGTCCTGGTGCGTGGCAGCGCCTCGGTGCGGCTCACCGGTGCCGATGGCACGGCCCGGGAGGTCGTGGCACCGGCTCGCGCCCCCTGGGCCGATGAGGACCTCGACGAGGGCCTGCAGTCCGCGGTGCTCGTGACCGGTGAGCCCGAGCCCCGGAGCGAGCCGGACCCCCAGCCGTCGGCGGGCGGATGGTCCCTGCCGTCGGTCTTCGGCGCCGCCGGGGCGGGTGCCGCGGCGCAGCAGCCGACGAGGCCCCCGCTCAGCGTGGTGGCTGATGACCCCGCAGAGCCCGACGCGGCTCCGGCCGTCGAGACCGACGCCCCCCGGGACGAGGATCGTGTCGGGGAGGAGGACGAGGAGCTGCCGAGCTTCGACTTCCTCTTCGGCAACACCAGCCGCCACCGCGAGTCCCTCGTCTCCGCTCTCGAGGCACAGGAGGAGGGAGAGGCGCCGATCGACGCCGGCCCGGTGGCTGCGGCCGGGGGCTACCAGGCACCGCAGGACCCCACCAACGCCACCCTCGCCCCGCCCGCGGAGGACGGGGATCACGGGGACGGTGATGCACCGGCAGAGCGGGAGCAGGCACCGGCCGACGGTGGGCCGATCTCGGCGGTGCCCGGCGGTCCGCCGCCCATGCCGGGCAGTGACCCCCTTTCCTCCGCTCCCGGGCGGGTCCAGGCCGCCCGGGACGACGCCACGGGCCACGAGCCGGGAGCGGGCTTCCCCCAGTTCACCGACGGTCATCTCGTGGGCAGCCGGGTCCCCGACGGCGCCGCGTCGCCGTCGGGCTCGGCCGGTGGCCCCGGTCTCCCGCAGCCGGTCGACCAGGACGGGATGATCTCCTCCGTGCCCTGGGGTGACGGCGCAGGGCCGGATCGGGGCTCCGACGCCGGGGGGCAGGCGACTCCCGACCCGGCCGGCGGCACCGGTGAGCTGCCGTCGGGGCCGATGGTCCTCGCCGTGCGCTGCTCGTCGGGTCACCACAACGCGCCCCACGCCACCCGGTGCCGTGTCTGCGGCCAGGAGCTGCCCAGCCAGCAGCCGGAGCAGACCCCGCGCCCCGCGCTCGGGCTGCTGCGCCTGTCGACCGGGGACGTCGTCACCCTCGACCGGGGCGTGCTGGTCGGACGCGCCCCGCGGGCCTCGACGGACGCCAGCGGAGCCCGCGCCCCCCACCTCGTGCGGATCGCCAGCCCGGACAACGAGATCTCCCGCAACCACGTGGAGATCGTCCTCGACGGCTGGCACGTGCTCGTGCGCGATCTCGGCTCCACCAACGGCACGACCGTGGCCCTTCCGGGGTCCTCGCCCGTGCGGGTGCGCCCCGGTGACCAGCAGACGATCGAGCCGGGGACGACGATCACGCTCGCCGATCAGGTCTCGATGGTCTTCGAGGTCACGGGATGATGCGTGAGTGAGTAGCACCCTCCCGCCCGACCTCGACGGGCTCGACTACGTCCAACCGCTGGGTTCCGGCGGTTATGCGGACGTCTTCCTCTACGAGCAGCAGATGCCGAGGATGAAGGTCGCGGTCAAGGTCCTCAAGACGGAGGGACTCACGCCGGCGATCAAGCAGCAGTTCATCGACGAGGCCAACACGATGGCCCAGCTCGCGGACCACCCGTACATCGTCCAGGTCTTCCGCGCAGGCACGAGTGAGGACGCGCGCCCGTACCTGATCATGAAGTACTACCCGCCGCCGAACCTCGCGCAGCGGGCCCGGACGGCACGATTCTCCGTCGAGGAGGTCCTCCGGACCGGGATCCAGCTCTCGAGTGCCGTCGAGACCGCCCACCGGGCGGGAGTCATCCACCGGGACATCAAGCCGGCCAATGTCCTCGTGAGCCAGTACGGCTCCCCGGGGTTGACCGACTTCGGCATCGCGGGTCGCGGTGGCGCCCTCGAGGAGCTCGACGACGACATCGGGGTCTCCATCCCGTGGGCGCCGCCGGAGGTGCTCTTCGGGCAGAGCAACGGCGATGCCAGGGCGGATGTCTACGCCTTGGCGGCGACCCTGTGGCAGCTGCTCGTGGGGCGCTCGCCCTTCGAGGTCCCCGGTGGGGACAACTCGGCGTATGCACTCATGCCGCGCATCCGCTCCAACCCGCCCCCGAGCTCGGGGCGGGCCGACGCACCGCAGTCACTCGAGCGGCTGCTCGCGCAGGCGATGAGCAAGAACCCGCTCGCCCGCCCGGCGAGCGCCATCGAGTTCGCCCGGAGCCTGCAGCAGATCGAGCAGGAGGAGCGCTTCTCGCGCACGGCGATCGTCGTCCTCGACGAGCTCGGCCACTCGGGGGACTCCGGCTCCCCGCCCGGCCGCACCCAGGACCACACCCAGCTGCGCGCCGGCTCCGGCCCGGCGTCGGGGCCCCGACCGACCACCGGCACGCCGCCACCCCCGCTGGGGCAGCCGGTCATCGGTGGGGGGCTCAGCGGCGGCCGCAGCATCGGTGGTGCGGCGCCCGTACCGATCGCCGACGGGGTGGCCCAGCGGCCGCGTCCGGCACCCGCCGCGTCCGGGGGCGGACCATCGGGCCCTCGGCCGCCGCAGCACTCCGGCCAGTCACCCGTCAGCTCCCCGCCGCAGGGACCGCTGCCGCCCGGCGCGGCCCACTCGGGCCCGCGTTCGTCACCGACGAAGGGCGCAGGTCCGCGCCTGTGGTGGATCCTCGGGGGAGTCCTCGCCGTCCTGCTCCTCCTCGGGGCCCTCGGCGCGGCGATCGCCCTCACCGGCGACGGGGGCGGCGGGACGGCCACCAGCAGCGGGGGGCGTGGCACGGACGGTGGTGGCGAGCTCACCGGACGTCCGAGCGTGACGGCACAGGCCGACGGTGAGAGCCTCGTCTTCACCCTGACCTACGACGACTTCTCCGAGGGAGATCGGTACGCCTTCAAGTACGCCCCCACGAGGGACAACTTCGGCCCGGCCACCGCCTACAGCGTCTCCGAGGTCACGGACGGCACCGGCACCTACCGGCTGCCCGCCCGCGCGGGGACGCAGCAGTGTGGCCAGGTCCAGGTCGTGCGGGACGTCGACTCCCCCGAGGAGCAGCGCTCCGAGTGGTCGGAGATCGTGTGTGCGACGGGCAAGGGCTCATGAGCCAGCAGTCACCCCCCCGTGGCCAGCCCGCGCCCCCCCCGCCACCGACGAAGGGTCTCGAGGTGGGTCTGGTGCCCTTCGTCGCGAGCATCGTGGGCCTGCTGCTCGTCGCGGGGGTCATCGGGGGGGTCGTGTGGTTCACCGGTGGCGGCGCGAGCGAGTCGGTGGCGACGCGGACCGAGGCGACCCAGCCGAGCGGTGCCCTCGCCGGCACGCCCGCGCTGACGATCGACTCGGACGGTGACGTCTTCACCTACACGGTCAGCTACGACCAGTACGTCGAGGGGGACGTCTACCTCATCAGGAAGGGCCCCGACGCCGAGGCGCTGGAGGGCGCCGAGCCGGTGCGCCTGCGCGGGGGCGAGACCGAGCACGTGTCCAATGTGGCCACGGGTCGACAGGAGTGCGCACGGGCGCAGGTCCTGCGCGGGAGCCAGTCCTCGCAGTGGTCGTCCACGAAGTGCGAGACGGAGAAGGGAGCTCGGTGATGACGGACAGCGCGGTCACGGTCGATTTCTGTGGAGAGTTCCACGAGGCCCCCAAGGAGGGCGTGCTGACGATCGGTCGTGAGGGTGACCTCGAGATCGACGACAACCCCTTCCTCCACCGGCACTTCCTCCAGATCAGTCACGAAGGCGGGTGGTGGTGGCTGACGAACATCGGGACGACCCTCACCGCGACCGTCGCGGACAAGAAGGGACTCTTCCAGGCCTGGCTCAGCCCCGGTGCCCGGATCCCCCTGGCCTTCGAGAAGGTCACCGTGTGGTTCACCGCCGGCCCGACGACCTACGACTTCGACATCCTCGTGGGCAACCCGAGCTTCACCTCGGTCGACCACGAGGTCCTGCTGCCGACGAAGAGCGGTGAGACCACGGTCGGGCGGGTGGCCTTCACCCCGGACCAGAAGCTGCTCGTCGTCGCCCTGTGCGAGGACTTCCTGCGTCGTGAGGGTGCCGGCCAGGGACAGATCCCGAGCTCCGCCGCTGCCGCGGACCGCCTGGGGTGGAAGGTCACGAAGTTCAACCGCAAGCTCGACAACGTCTGCCAGAAGTTGGCCGATGCCGGCATCCGCGGCCTCCACGGCGGGCCCGGCAAGCTCGCGAGCAATCGCAAGGCCCGCCTGGTGGAGCACGCCCTGTCCACCCGCATGGTCCTCGAGGAGGACCTCCTCCTGCTCGAGGACCCGACCGGGGCGGAGAGCTGACGAGGGATGGCCGACGAGGGGAGCGCGCCGGCGCGAGGGGCCCACGGCGGGCGACGGCCACGGTCGATGTGGGTGCGGATGATCTCGGGCACCGTCGTGTCCCTCCTCGTCGTCGTCGCCGGCATCCTCGCCGTGAGGGCGGAGGGTGAGCCGGTGCACGACGTGGCCCTGACCGACGGGAGCATCTGGGTCAGCGGAGGTCGCACCGGATACTGGGGCCGGGTCAACACCGGCTCCCACGCGCTCGACACGATCATCGACGGCGCCGGGAGGACCCCCGCGACGAAGGCCACGGAGGAGGTCGCCCGCGCGGACATCCTCCAGGACGGACGCCACGCCGTCGGCATCACCGGGGTGGCCGATGGGACGACGCAGGACCGTCAGCTCGTGGCCTTCGACACGACGACCGGCACCCCGATCACGGGCAACGCGACGCTGCCGGCCTCGCAGATCACCACCGGGGACGCGTACTTCATGCCGGACCTCGTGGCCCTGGGCGGCAACACCTTGGCCGTCGTCGACCACGCGAGCGGTGACCTGTGGGCGATGCGACTCGACCCCGAGGGCGGGACGGCGATCGATGGCCTCACCGACCGGGCCCCGCTCGAGTCCCGGATCGGCAGGGCGGCCGCCGTGACCGTGTCCGAGGACGGCGACATCATGGTCGTCTCGGCGGAGAGCGGCACCGTCGTCGAGGTCCCGGCGCAGGGCGAGGGCTTCGGCAGGGCGGAGCGCACCGACCTTCCCTTCGAGGGGAGCCGACTCGCCGACATCACCGCGGTCGGCGACCGGTGGGTCGTCCTCGACCTCGAGGAGGCCACGGTCCACGCCGAGGGGATGGAGCGTCCGCGCCCCCTTCCCGGTGGCGGCAGTGAGCAGGGTGGGGACCTCGCCATCGCGGCGCTGCAGCAGGCGGGGCCCGAGAGCCTGAGCGTCGCGGTCCAGACGATCGAACGCGCGGAGTACGTGGAGATCGACGAGGGCGCCACCTCGGGCAGCGACGCCGGCATCAGCTCCGGGCTGGACGGGAAGGGGGAGCGGGCGCAGTTCATCAAGGTCTCGCGCCCGGTGCTCAACGGCGACTGCCTCTACGCCGCCTGGGGCCGGGGCAACGGCGTGCTGTGGGGCTCGGCGTGCGGTGAGGCCGGCGCGGGGGTCTCCGAGATCGGGATCGTCGGTGATCTCGCGCGGCGCAGCGGTGTGGTCGTGCGGCGCAACCGTGGTCAGGTGATCCTCAACGACCTCGACACCGGGCGGATCTTCGACCTCGCGGTGACGGTGGACCCGCGGATCGACACCTGGCCCGGGGGTGCTCCTCGCGCAGAGCCCGCGCCCTATGTCCCTGACTACAAGAAGCGTCAGGGACAGCCACCGTCCTCGACGTCGGCCCCGACGAAGCCCAGCACCACGAGCGGATGAGGAAGCAGGAAAGATGAGCATCTCCCAGGAGCAGGCCAGCTGGTTCAGCCAGGCCTTCCAGCAGATGGTCGGCAACATCGACCAGGTCGTCCTCGGCAAGCAGCACGTCGTGCGGCTCGCCCTGACCTGCCTGCTGTCCGAGGGGCACCTGCTGCTGGAGGACTACCCGGGCACGGGCAAGACCCAGCTGGCCCGGGCCGTGGCCGCGACCGTCCAGGGGAGCAGCAGCCGCATCCAGTTCACTCCCGACCTGCTGCCCAGCGATGTCACGGGCGTGACGATCTACGACCAGCACAAGCAGACCTTCGACTTCCACCGGGGGCCGGTCTTCGCGATGATCGTGCTCGCCGACGAGATCAACCGCGCGTCGCCGAAGACGCAGTCGGCGCTCCTGGAGGTCATGGAGGAGGGCCGGGTGACCATCGACGGCACCACCCACGAGGTCGGTCGTCCCTTCATGGTCGTCGCCACGCAGAACCCCATCGAGCAGGCCGGGACCTATCGTCTGCCCGAGGCCCAGCTCGACCGCTTCCTCATGAAGACCTCGCTCGGCTACCCGGACCACGAGGCGACGGTCGCCGTGCTCGCGGACTCCGCCCGCCGGGACCGCACCAAGGGCCTGCGTCCTGTGGTCACCGCCCAGGTCGTGGGCGACATGGCCCAGCTCGCCGACCAGGTCCACATCGACGCCGCGATCCTCGCCTACGTCTCGCGGATCGCCGAGGAGAGCCGACGCCACCCCAACATCCGCCTCGGTCTGTCCGTTCGCGGGTGCCTGGCCTTCGTGCGCTGTGCCAAGACCTGGGCCGCCGGGCAGGGTCGAACCCATGTGGTCCCGGACGACGTCAAGGCGCTGGCGGAGCCGATCATGAGCCACCGCCTGCTGCTCAGCGCCGAGGCGGAGTTCGCCGGGGTGCGCACCACCGACGTCATCGCGAAGATCCTCGGCGAGGTCGCCCCGCCGACCGAGCGGGTGGCCTGATCCGGGACCTCTGCCGATGACCACCGGACGCTCCACACCACCACCCGAGGCTCCCCGCGGCCGAGGGCGGGTGCGCGACACCCCGAGCGCGCCCGTGGGGACGGCCGGCGGTGGTGAGGACCGCCTCGAGAGGATGGCGGAGTCGTCGAAGCTGCGGGCGACCGGCGCCAGGCGCACCGTCCGCCTGCCGGGCGCGCGCCTGGCCCACGCGGGGGCGTGGCTCGCCCGTGCCCTCCGCGGGGGGGCCGGCGCCTCGGACGAGCGGCCGCGCCGCCGGTGGTTCGGCGGCCGCCTCGACTGGGTCACCGGCCTGGGGTGGTCGCTCCTCGTCCTCGGCCTCCTCCTGGGGGTGCTCGGCGCCGTCCTGGGCTGGATCGAGCTGACGATCATGGCGGTCACCCTGATCGCCCTCGTCCTCGTCTGCGTCCTCACCTCGCTCGGGCGGCACGTCGCGGAGGTCGACCTCGTCGTCGAGCCGCTGCGGGTGGACATCGGCGACGTCGCCCGGGGGCACGTCGTCCTGCGCAATGCCACCCGCCGGACCATGCTCCCGTCGCTCGTGCGGCTGCCGGTGGGCGACCGGGAGGAGATCTTCACCGTGCCCCTGCTGAGGAAGGGGGGACGGTTCAGCACCGCGTTCCCGGTGGCCACGCCCACGCGTGGGGTCATCCCGGTGGGACCGCCCACGACCGTCCAGGGTGATCCGCTCGGGATCACGCGGCGCACGGTGACCTTCGGCGAGCAGCAGCTCATGCACGTCCACCCCCGGCGGATCGCCCTGGAGTCCGGGGCCCACGGCCTCCTGCGTGACCTCGAGGGCGAGGCCACGCCGGAGCTGTCGATGGCTGACATCTCCTTCCACGCCCTGCGCGAGTACGAGCCGGGGGATGACCGTCGGTACGTCCACTGGCGCTCCTCCGCCAAGCACGGTCGCCTCCTCGTGCGCCAGTTCCAGGAGACCCGGCGCTCACACCTCGGCATCGTCGTCGACACGGACCCGGCGATGTACACCGGACGCGAGAGGGACGTCGAGACGGCGATCGCCGCGGCCGCCTCACTCATGGTGCAGTCGATCGTGGACGAGCAGGAGGCGAGCGTCGTGTGCAACGACCGGATGGCCTCGCGTACGAGCGTGCCGCTCGTCCTCGACACCCTGACCACCGCCGGCGTCGGGCCGGTCGACCTCGTGCGCTCCGGCCGGTCCATCGTCCAGCAGGCCCCGGACTCCTCCGTCGCGGTGCTGTGCACCGGACCGGGACGCTCCTTCCTGGAGATCCAGCAGTGCCTCGGGGAGTTCGAGGTCGAGGTGCACACGGTGGCCGTGATCATCGACCCCGCCGGCCGCACCAGCCTGCGCCGGGTGCGCGGGATGAGCATCATCACGATCACCGAGCTCGAGGACCTCCAGCAGGTGCTCACCGGACTGGTGCCCGCATGAGCCTCATCGGCGCCCCGAGGCCGGGGATGATCAAGCCGCAGCCCACGGGCAGGGAGAAGGTCCGGGCCACGCTCGCGCGGTTGCGCCCCACCCGAGCGGTGTGGGTCGACGCGGGCTTCAGCCTCGCGGTGATGGTCTGCCTGCTCAGCGGGCTGCGCACCGTGATGTTCGGCTGGCAGTGGTGGTTGGCGGCGGCCGTCGGCCTCGTCCTCGGGTTCTTCGTCGGGCACATCCAGTCGACCTACCGCTGGCCGCTCGTCGCCACGGTCGCCCTCGGCGGTGTCCTCTACCTCGTCCTCGGCGGGCCGCTGGTCGTCCGGGACGACCTCAGGTGGGGCCTCCTGCCGACGGGGCAGACCATGAGGGACCTCATCGCCGGACCGGTCACGGGCTGGATGGACCTGCTCACCCTCATCCCGCCCGTCGACGCCCGCGGTCGCGTCCTCGCGATCGCCCTCGCCCTCTCGCTCGTGGGGACGGTGCTCGTCTACGCCACCGCCCGAGCAACCCGCTCCCGCTGGCGGCTGCTGCTGACGCCCTTCGCCCTGCTCGTGGTGATCATCGCCCTCGGGACCGACCAGCCGGCCGCCCGCTGGGTCCAAGGCCTCGTCCTCGGGCTGGTCCTCGCCGGGTGGCTCGCGGCCCGTGACCACCTCGACCCCGAGGTGGGGCAGCTGCGTCCCGGCGGAGGCCGCCCCGCGCTCTCCCGGGTCCTGTCCGGCACGGCGCTGCTGGCGGTCGCGGCCCTGGCCGGGGTGCTCGTCGGACCCGTCGTGCCCGGGTCCGCGCAGGACCGGCAGGTTGCGCGCACCGGGATCGTCCCCGGCCACGACGACACCGTGCTCGCCTCGCCGCTGAGCACCTTCCGCGAGTTCACCCGGACGAGCCCACGGGCCTGGTACGACACCCAGATCCTCCAGGTGGACGGGGTCCCGGGAAGGACCCCCCTGCGGCTGGCGACCCTGGACGCGTGGGACGGGTCGACGTGGGGCATCGCCGGCCGCGGCTCGGCGCGCTCGGACGCCGGACGCTCCTTCCAGCAGTTCGGTCGCCGGGTCGGTGTCCTGGCCGGCGGGTCCCCGAGCGAGGTGAGCGTCACCGTGCCCGAAGGGGGGTACAGCGGCCCCTGGGTGCTGACCACCGGTCGGGTCGAGGGCATCGAGTTCCGGGCGGAGTCGGCGGGGCGCCTGCAGGACGAGGCGTGGCTCAACCTCAGCACCAACACCGTCCTCGCCCCGCCCGGCCTGCAGCCGGGAGACCGGTACACGCTGCGCACGCGGCTGCCCCCGCTCGGCGCCCAGAACCTGCCGGAGGACCTCGCCGTGGCGCGGGGGTCGGTGGCGGTGCGCGGGGACGAGGGCTTCCTCGAGTCGCGCATCGCCGACTGGCGCGGCGCCACCGATGACCCGTGGGAGAGCTTCGTCGCGGTGGCCACCGCGATGCGCGAGGAGGGCACCTACACCGACGGCGCCCCGGCCACCCGCAGCAGGATGGTCACCGACAAGGAGCGCACGGGCTTCACCGATGACGTGCTGAGGTACCCGGCCGGACACGGCAGGGGTCGTCTGGACACCTTCCTCAACTCCTCACCGCTCGCGGGCAACGACGAGCAGTACGCGGCGACGCTCGCCCTCATCGGCAACCGGCTGGGCATCCCCACCCGCGTGGTCGTCGGGGCGATCTCCACCGACGACGGCAAGGTGCGCGGACGCGACATCCGGGCCTGGGTCGAGGTGAAGCAGGCCGACGGGACGTGGTTCCAGGTCCTGCCGCAGACCTTCAACCCCGGACCCGACGGACGCACGGCTCCCTCGACCGCGCCCGTGGAGTGGCAGGCGCCCCCGACCGAGCCGATCCCCGAGCCGCCGGCACCGGGGCCAACCGCTCCGGAGCCGGCCGTCGACTGGTCCTCCCCGTCGACCTGGCCGCTGTGGGCGCAGCTGCTCGCGGTCTTCGTCGGGGTGCCCCTGCTCCTGCTCGCGCTCACCCCCGTCGCCATCGCCGTCCGGCGCGCCACCCGGTTGCGCCGAGGAGGTGCGGACCGTCGGATCGGTCGGGCGTGGAACGACTTCGTGGAGGAGGCTCGCGTCCTCGGCCACCACCTACCCGCGAGCGGTACGCGCGTGGAGCAGGGAGCGGCCCTGGGACCCACCATCGACGCCGTGCCCGTCGCGATGCGCGCCGACTCCCTCGTCTTTGGTGAACGCCCACCGGACCCCGCGGGCGTGAGCGCGTGGCAACGTGAGCTCAGGGCCGCCCGGCGGCGGATGCGGCGGTCCGCCGGGATCGGATCGCGACTGCGGGCCGCCGTCGACCCCCGACCACTGTTCTCCCGTCAGGTCGACATCGGCCTGCACGACTCGACCACCGCCCCCTCCCGGAAGGCCCTGCGATGAAGCTGATGTTCACCCTGCGGGGGTCCAACGACCAGGACACCGACCTCGTCGCCACCGTCGACGGTCGCACGACGGTCGGTGACCTCGCCGAGCACCTCGTCCTGGCCGACCCTGAGCGACAGCGCAGCGGCAGCAGCTACCACGACCGCGCCGACCTCGGGCAGCACACGCTGGCCCTCGTCGACGAGAACTTCCGGGCGGTCGACCCCCACACGACCGTGCAGGAGTCCGGGCTGCGGTCCGGAGAGCACCTGGCGGTCACGCGCCGATCCTCGGGGTACGAGGACAGCGCCGCGCCGAGCGCGATGGCCGTCGTGACGTCCGGGCCGGACCAGGGCCGCGAGTACGCCCTGCAGCGGGGGACCTCGCACGTGGGCCGCGGTCGGGAGTGCGAGGTGCGCATCAACGACGCGTCCGTCTCGCGTCGCCACGCGAAGCTCCTCGTCGCCGACGTCGTCGAGGTGACCGACCTCGGCTCGTCGAACGGCGTGGTCGTCGCCGACGAGCGGATCGACCGGGCGATCCTGCGCGAGGGCGAGTCCTTCACCATCGGTGACACGACCTTCCAGATCTCGGCGAGGACCCGGGCCGCCGGTGTGACGACCACCGAGGCGGGTGATGTCGCCTTCACCCGGTCGCCGCGCATCGCGCCCGTCTACCAGGGCCTGCAGTTCGAGGTACCGGACCTGCCGGAGCGCGGCAAGCCGCAGCGGATGCCCCTGGCGATGATGCTCGTGCCGGTCTTCATGGGAGCGACCCTCTTCGCCATCACCCGTTCGCGCTTCACGATCATGTTCATGCTCATGATGCCGATGATGATGCTGGCGAACACCTGGGAGTCGAAGCGTCGCGTCCGGCTGGACTTCGAGGAGGCGATGGAGGACTTCCGCGAGGACGTCGGGTACCTCGTCGAGGACATCGAGGTCGAGCTCGACCGGGAGCACGACATCCGCCGGCAGGAGCACCCGTCGGTGCGCGAGTTCGGGAAGGCCGTCGCCGTCCACCACCCGCTGATGTGGACCCGGCGACCGGGCGAGCCCGGATTTCTCGAGTACCGGTTGGGACTGGGCGTGCGCCCGAGCCGCAGCGAGATCAAGCTGCCGAAGATGGGCCGGACCCGCGCGGAGGCCTGGCTCGAGGTCTCCACGCTCATGCAGGGCCTCGGGGTCGTCGCGGACGTCCCGGTGACCGCCCACCCCCTCCTCGACGGCGCCATCGGCGTCTCCGGTCCTCGGGAGTCCGCCCTCGGGCTGGCCCGCTCGCTCGTCGTCCAGACCATGTCGGCGCACTCGCCGGCCGAGGTCGTCATGTGCGCGCTCGGGTCGACGACGTCGGCCCGGGACTGGGACTGGCTCAAGTGGGTCCCGCACGCCTCGTCGCCGCAGAGCCCGCTCGACGTGCAGCAGACCGCGAGCTCCGGACCCAGCTGCTCGGCGGTCATGGAGCAGCTCGAGGGCCTCGTGGCCGCAGGCGCCGGACGCGGGAAGTCCACGGAGGCGAGCGGACCGGCTGTCGTCGTCCTCGTCGAGAACGACGCCCCCGTCGAGCGGGCCCGGCTCGTCCAGCTCGCCGAGCAGGGGTGGCGTCACCGCATCGTCGTCATCTGGGTCTCCCCGGTGACCGAGCAGCTCCCGGCCGCCTGCCGCACCTTCGTCGAGGTCGCGGCGACCGGCGAGTGCCAGGTCGGGTGGGTCGGTCCGGCCCAGGTGGCCGCGCCGGTGGAGGCCGACCTCATCCCGGTCGAGGAGGCCGTCGCCGTGGCGCGCGGCCTGGCGCCGATCACCGACTCCTCCGCCCTCTCCCAGGACGACTCGGACATCCCCCGCTCGGTCTCCTACCTCGCGCTCGTGGGCACCGAGCTGGCGACCTCCGAGACAGCCGTCATCGAGCGGTGGAACGAGAACCGGTCCATCCTCACCGGCCGCCACGCGCCACCGACCCGCAGCCGCAAGCCGGGCTCCCTTCGCGCCGTCATCGGTCAGTCCGCGATGGGCACCCACAGCGTCGACCTGCGCACCGACGGACCGCACGCCCTCGTCGGTGGCACCACCGGCGCCGGCAAGTCGGAGCTGCTCCAGGCCTGGATCCTCGGCATGGCGACGGCCAACAGCCCGCAGCGGGTGACCTTCCTCCTCGTGGACTACAAGGGCGGATCGGCCTTCCGTGACTGCGTCCAGCTGCCCCACACGGTCGGCATGGTCACCGACCTCTCCCCCCACCTGGTGCGTCGTGCGCTCGCCTCGCTGTCCGCGGAGCTGCACTTCCGCGAGCACCTGCTCGCCCGTTTCAAGGCCAAGGACCTCGTCGAGCTCGAGCGACGCGGCGAGGTGGAGGCGCCACCGAGCCTGATCATCGTCGTCGACGAGTTCGCGGCCCTGGTCCAGGAGGTCCCCGACTTCGTCGACGGCGTCGTGAACATCGCCCAGCGCGGGCGCTCGCTGGGGATCCACCTCATCCTCGCGACGCAGCGTCCCGCCGGCGTCATCAAGGACAACCTGCGCGCCAACACCAACCTGCGCATGGCCCTGCGCATGGCCGACGAGGACGACTCCAGCGATGTGCTCGGGACCAAGGATGCGGCCTACTTCGACCCGGGGCTGCCGGGTCGTGCGATGGCCAAGTCCGGGCCGGGCCGGCTCGTGCCCTTCCAGGCCGGGTACGCCGGTGGCTGGACGAACGACACCCCGCCGCCCCCGGACATGCTCGTCGAGACCCTCGCCTTCGGCGCGTCGGTGCGGTGGGAACTTCCGGCCACGCCGAAGGGGGAGGAGGACGCCGACCTCGGACCCACCGACATCCAGCGTGTCGTCGACACCGTCGAGCGGGCGCGGGTGGAGGCCGAGATCGACCTGCCCCGCAAGCCGTGGTTGCCCGAGCTCGGCGAGGTGTACGACCTGGCGAAGCTGCCGACGGATCGCCGTGACGACGAGATCGTCATCGGTGTCGCTGACAACCCGGACCTGCAGAGCCAGCCGACGATCTCCTTCCGCCCGGACGCGGAGGGCAACCTCGCGGTCTTCGGCGCCTCCGGAGCGGGCAAGAGCTCCTTCCTGCGCACGATCGCCCTGGCGGCCGGCTTCACGGTGCGCGGCGGACCGTGCCACGTGTACGGCCTGGATTTCGGCAACCGTGGCCTGGCGATGCTCGAGGAGCTCCCCCACGTGGGCTCGATCATCTCCGGCCAGGACGAGGAGCGCGTCAAGCGGTTGATCACCATGCTGCGGGAGACGATCGAGGAACGCGCCGTGCGCTACTCGAAGGCCAATGCCACGACGATCACCGCCTACCGCAAGCTCACCGGCCGCCATGACGAACCGCGGATCTTCGTGCTCGTCGACGGCCTCACCGCCTTCCGCAACGCCTACGAGTCGGCCGGCGCACTGATGAAGTGGCTCGACGCCTTCACCTCGCTCCTCGCGGACGGACGCCCGGTGGGCGTCCACTTCGTCATGTCGGTCGACGCTCGCAACGGGCTCCCGGTGGCCATGGGCTCGTCGGTGCAGTCGCGCTGCGTGCTGCGCATGACGACCGAGGAGGACTACGCCTTCGTCGGCGTGCCCAAGGACGTCCTCCACGCCGAGTCACCGCCCGGCCGAGGGCTGTTCAAGAAGCGCGAGGTCCAGGTGGCCGTCCTGGGCGGCACCCAGGACGCGTCGGAGCAGTCGCGGATGGTGCGTGGCTTCGCCGACGCCATGACCAAGTCCGGCGGGACCCGCGCCGAGCCGATCGCGTCCCTGCCGGAGATCGTGCCGGCCGCGCAGCTGCCGACCGAGGTCGAGGGGCTGCCGGTCATCGCGATGAACTCCGACGACCTCGCACCGGTCGCCATCGACCCGAAGGGGGGCTTCGTCGTCACCGGCCCTCCGGGCAGTGGCCGCACGACGACGCTGATCGCCCTGGTGCGCGCGGTGAAGCAGTGGCGGCCCGACGCGCAACTGAGCCTGATCACCCTGCGCCGCAACTCGGAGCTGCTCTCCCTCCCGGAGTTCGACGCGACGGCGACCCGTGAGGACGACGTCAAGGCGCTGTGCGAGACGCTCAAGGAGCGGGCCCTCGACGAGGGCTCCCCGCTGCAGATGCTCGTGGTGGAGCGGCTGGACGACCTCAACACCATGCCCTTCCAGTCCCCCTTGCAGGAGGCCATGAAGCCCCTGGCCGACAACGACCACTTCGTCGTCGGTGAGGCCGACCCCGCCGCCCTCAACACGAACATGGGCCTGCCGGGACTCGTCAAGGGGACGCGGTCCGGGATCGCGCTCGCGCCGGACGGAGGCGAGTCCTCGATGATCTTCAAGACGAACTTCCCGCCCCTCGCCCGGGTCCTCATGCCCGAGGGGCGAGGGGTGCTCGTGCGCCGGGGGAAGGCGGAGATCGTCCAGCTCGCGCTGCCCGAGGTCGCTCGCCGCTGATCGAATTCCATTGCGCTGCACTGCGATGGGTCCGCGTCCCGGTGCAAGGGGAGGAATGGGGAGTTCTCCCCATGTACCTGGGGGCCCCGCTTGCCTAATGTTGTCGTCAGTCGGGCAGGGGAATCGCCCGCAGGGATCCAGCAGACAGCGTCACAAGACAGCGTCACCAACCCGCAGGAGGACACGATGTGGCTCGGAATGAACCTCGAGACCGTCAAGGGCGAGCTGCCCAAGTGGCAGAACCTCGTTGAGGAGCTCGACGGCATCATCAACAACGTCAACACCCAGGTGCAGGCCGCGAACGAGGCCTGGAACGGCGCGGACTCCGAGAAGTTCGTCTCCGAGTGGGAGGGCCAGCACCGCCCGCAGCTCGAGAAGGTCAAGGGCCTCATCAGCGACCTGTGCAACCAGCTGCAGTCCGACATCTCCCAGCAGACCGAGACGTCGGCCGGCTGAGCCGCCCCACCACATCCACAGACGAGACCTAGAGGAGATTCGACATGGCAGGCAATCTGACCGATGGAATGGACACTGGCAGGGTCCGGGAGATCGCGGGTCAGCTGACGACCCAGTCCGGCAAGGTGGGCGAGGTGAGCCAGAACGGCACCTCGCAGGCCGGCACCCTGAGCGAGAACTGGCAGGGCTCTGACTCCGAGCAGTTCCAGAGCGAGTGGCAGGCCGCAGCCAAGTCCCTGCAGGCCGCGCAGGACTCGCTGGCGGAGTACTCCAAGCGCGCCATGATGCAGGCCGACCAGCAGGACGACGCGTCCGCCTGATCACGCAGGAGCCGCGACGGGCGGGGACGACCACGGGTCGTCCCCGCCCGTCGTCGTGCTCGGGGGCAGGGGGATCCCTCAGTCGTCGATGACGACGAGGACCTCGCCCTCCTGGACGACGTCCCCGGCGGAGACCTTGACCTCGGCGATGCGTCCGGGGGTCTCCGCCAGGACGGGGATCTCCATCTTCATCGACTCCAGGAGGACCAGCTCGTCGCCCGCGGCCACCCTCGCACCCGCGTCGACGTGCACGGTGAGGACGTTCGCTACGAGCTCTGACTCGATCCTGTGACCCATGACACAGAGGTTATCCCGCCCGGGGCCCGGGACACGACGGAGGGTGGGCCCTCGTTGCCTCGGGCCCACCCTCCGTCGCTTCGGTCAGCGCTCCTCCGGTCGTGATGGAGGAGGCTTCCCTGCGCTCACCCGGGCGGACCCTCGTGCCTCGGGCCCACCCTCCGTCGCTTCGGTCAGCGCTCCTCCGACCCAGCGATGAAGGCCTCGAGCCGCACCCGGCCCTCGGTGTCCTCACGCTGCTCCGGCGGGGACTTCATGAGGTAGGAGCTCGCGGAGAGCAGGGCGCCGCCGATGCCACGGTCCTTGGCGATCTTCGCTGCGCGGATGGCGTCGATGATGATGCCGGCGCTGTTGGGCGAGTCCCAGACCTCGAGCTTGTACTCGAGGTTGAGCGGGACGTCCCCGAAGGCGCGGCCCTCGAGACGGACGTAGGCCCACTTCCGGTCATCGAGCCAGGCGACGTAGTCCGACGGGCCGATGTGCACATTGCGGTCGTTCGTCGTGCCGGCGAGCGATCCCTCGAGGTTGGAGGTGACCGCCTGCGTCTTGGAGACCTTCTTCGACTCCAGGCGCTCGCGCTCGAGCATGTTCTTGAAGTCCATGTTGCCGCCGACGTTGAGCTGGTACGTGCGGTCGAGAGCGACGCCGCGCTGCTCGAAGAGCTTGGCCATGACGCGGTGGGTGATCGTCGCGCCGACCTGGCTCTTGATGTCGTCGCCGATGATCGGCACCCCGGCGTCCTCGAACTTGCGCGCCCACTCGGGGTCCGAGGCGATGAAGACGGGCAGGGCGTTGACGAAGGCGACGCCGGCGTCGATCGCGCACTGCGCGTAGAACTTGTCGGCCTCCTCGGAGCCCACCGGGAGGTAGGAGACGAGCACATCGGCCTCTGCGTCCTTGAGCGACTGCACGATGTCGACCGGCTCCGCCGGCGACTCGTCGATGGTCAGCGCGTAGTACTTGCCGATCCCGTCGAGCGTGTGTCCGCGCCGGACCTCGACGCCGGTCGTCGGGACGTCAGCGATCTTGATGGTGTTGTTCTCGGAGGAGTTGATCGCCTCGGAGAGGTCCTTGCCGACCTTCTTGTCGTCGACGTCGAAGGCGGCGACGAACTCGACGTCGGAGACGTGGTAGTCGCCGAAGGTCACGTGCATCAGTCCTGGGACGGTCCCGGCAGGATCGGCGTCCTTGTAGTACTCGACTCCCTGCACGAGCGAGCTCGCGCAGTTACCGACGCCGACGATGGCGACGCGGATTGAACTCATCAGTTCTCCTTGGTGGGGGGCGGGGTTGGGGGGTTGAAGGCGGGGTGGCTGGGATCGGCGAGGGTCCCCGGACGGGCCGGGGGAGTCTGTCGCTCGGTCTCCAGGAGCTCCTCGATCCAGCCGAGGGCCCGTTCGGTGGACTCCTCCTCGTGGAGGTGAAGGGCGTCGGTCCAGCGGTCAGCCAGTGCAGTGCCGGGCCGGTCGGCCCGCATCGCGGCGAGGCGCTCGGAGAGCCGGGCCCGCCGTCCCTCGAGGATCCGCAGGCGCGCCTCGCGCTCGGTCCGGGAGAAGAAGGTCAGGCGCACGTCGAAGGCATCGTCCTCCCAGCTGTCGGGGTCGCTGCGCCGGGCGAGCTCGGTGAAGGCCGCCCGGCCCGCATCGGTGAGTGCGTAGGTGATCCGCTGCCGGCGGCCGGACGTGCCGCTGCGGGTGGACTCGCTCCGGTCGGTGCTCACGAGGTCTCGCCCCTGCAGGCCGGCCAGGCACGGGTAGAGGGTGCCGAAGGACAGCGCGCGGAAGGCGCCGAGGCGCGAGTTGAGCCGGCGGCGCAGCTCATAGCCGTGCATGGGTCCCTCGTGGAGGAGTCCCAGCACGGCGAACTCGAGCATCTCGCGGCGGCGCACCCGAGCAGAATACTCGATGTATCGAGTGGATATGTCGAGCATCGTCACACCGCGTGCCGGGAAACGTTCATACTGGACGCGCTGGACCCCCACGTTTCCCTGAGGTGCCCCCATGGCCGATTCCCCGCGCACGCGACCCGACGCCCGTCGGCGACGCCGAGGTGCGTCCGCCGGTGCCGCCGGCGCCCGACGCTCGACAGCACGCGGGAAGAAGCGCGGCCCGCGCCGGATCCTGCGCCGGGTCCTCCAGGCCGTCGCCGTGCTCATCGCCCTGGGCGTCGCCGGCGTCGTGGCGGCCTACCTCCTCATCGACATCCCCAAGCCCAACGATGCCGCCGTCTCCCAGGCCTCCGTCCTCTACTACTCGGACGGCGAGACCGAGATGGACCGGATCGCGACGGTCAACCGTGAGTCGGTCGACCTCGACGCGGTGCCCGAGGACGTGCAGCGCGCCTTCCTCGCCGCCGAGGACCGTTCCTTCTACGAGAACCGGGGCATCTCCCCGAAGGGCATCTTCCGAGCGGTCAGCGGGGCGGTGCGCGGTGCGGACCGCGGCGGTGGCTCGACCATCACCCAGCAGTACGTGAAGAACTACTTCCTCACCCAGGACCAGACGCTGTCGCGCAAGGCCCGGGAGATCCTCATCTCGGTGAAGATCGACGGCGAGCTGAGCAAGGACGAGATCCTGGCCAACTACCTCAACACCATCTACTTCGGCCGCGGTGCCGACGGAATCCAGACGGCGTCGCAGGCCTACTTCGGCAAGGACGTCGAGCAGCTCGACGCCTCCGAGGGGGCGGTGCTCGCGAGCGTCATCCGCGGTCCCTCCCTCTACGACCCCGCGCTGGGCGAGGAGCAGACCGAGCGGGCCACGACGCGATGGAACTACGTCCTCGACGGGATGGTCGAGAAGGGTTGGATGACACCGGCGGAGCGGGAGAAGCAGACCTTCCCGAAGACCATTGCGCCGAAGCGCTCGCAGGCCAAGGCCACGGATGTCGGCTTCATCACCGAGGAGGTGCGCACCGAGCTGCGGCAACGTCTGGACCTCTCGGACGCGGCCATCGACCGTGGCGGCTTCAAGATCGTCACGACCATCGACAAGGACGCCCAGAAGGCCGCGGTGAAGGCGGTCAAGACGCACCGCCCGACCGGTGAGCGCACCTCCGACCTCCACATCGGACTGGCCTCCGTGAAGCCCGGTGACGGCGCCATCCGGGCGATGTACGGCGGGGACCGGTTCGGGAAGGGCAAGTACGGCTACTTCAACGCCGCGGTCGACGGCAAGATGCAGGCCGGTTCGACGATGAAGCCCATGACGATGATCGCGGCGCTGCGCAAGGGTATCCCGCTGTCCACGACCTACAGCGGTGCGAGCCCGTACTACAACAAGGCCTTCATCTACGACGGCGCCGATGCCTCGGAGATCCAGCAGGGCGGTGGCATCGTCAACTTCGACAACGCCTCCTTCGGCCCGGTGAACATGACCACGGCGACCCAGAAGTCGATCAACACCTACTACGCGCAGCTCAACCTCGCGGTGACGCCGAAGGCGACGGCGAAGTCGGCCAAGGACGCCGGGGTCGTGGGCTGGAACGGTGACAAGCGGGTCACGCTCCAGTCCGGTCCCGGCAATGTGTTCGGCACCGACGCCGTCCGCGTGGTCGACATGGCCAATGCCTACGCGACCATCGCCGCCGAGGGGCGCAGGGCCCAGCCGTACTACATCTCGAAGGTCACGAGCACGGGTGAGTACGACCTGGACTACACGGTCACGAAGGACGTGCGGCGGGCCTTCCCGCAGGACGTCGCCCGGGACGCCATCCAGGCGATGAGCCACGTCGACCAGCCCGGGGGGACGGGGTACCCGACCGTGGCCGACCTCGGGCGCCCGGTGGGTGGCAAGACCGGGACGACCTCGGACAACTACGCGGCCTGGTTCGACGGCTTCACGCCGGGCCAGCTGTCGACGGCGGTCGGGATGTACAAGGGCGATGGTTCCTTGGTGAAGAAGAACCAGCTGGTCAATCTCGGTGAGTACGGGGAGGTCACCGGTGGCACGGTGCCGGCCAGGATCTGGACGGACTACATGATCGGGGCCCTCGACGGGAAGGCGATCAAGAAGCTGCCGCCGCCCGGTGACGTGAAGTACCGACCGCAGACGAGCTCACCGTCGAATGCTCCGGCACCGATCACGACGACGCAGGAGCCCGCGCCCGAGCCGACCTCGACGAGTGAGCCGACCTCGACGACAACCACGACCCGTGAGCCCTCCTCGACCTCCTCGTCCAGCTCCTCGTCGACCTCGACCTCCTCGAGTTCCTCCAGCTCGTCATCGACCTCATCGACCTCATCGACCTCGACGAGCTCCTCGTCGACGAGCAAGCCGACCTCGACGAGCACCCCGCCGCCGACGTCGAGCACGACCAGGACCACACCGCCCTCGACGTCGAGCACGACCAGGACCACGCCGCCGGCGACATCGAGCACGCCTCCGCCGCCGTCGTCGTCGTCGACCTCGAGACCGAGTCTCACCCCGGGCGGCGAGACCCGCCGGGAGAGCACGAACTAGTGCCGACGGAGAGCGTTCCGGGCGACCTGCTGCCGCAGGAGGCGAGCCCGGTCATCGGTGGGCGTCTGGGGCGGCGGGCGGCGCCACGGGAGCGCTCCCTGCGTCATCTGCTGCCGCTCATCGCCGCCATGGTCCTGCTGCCCATGGCCGGCGCCGTGGTCCGGCAGGGGCACTGTGTGCGGCAGGGCTGGAACGGTGACGAGCAGTTCTGGCGCGGCTGCTTCTCCGACCTCCCGGCCCAGTACCAGCTCGCAGGACTGGACACGGGACTCGCCGGGTGGCTGACCACGGGTCGCTCCCCGGAGCAGATGCCCCTGATCTCGGGGCTGATGGCACTGCTCGGCGGGTTCGTTCCCACCGGTAGCGACTGGCTGGACGCCTCCCGGTGGTACATGTCGATGTGGACGCTGCTCCTGGCCGTGTGCGCCGTCGTCGGTGTGTGGTGCGTCGCCCGGTTGCGCCCGCAGCGACTCGATCTGGCGACCCAGCTCGCCCTGTCCCCGATCTACGTCGTCGCGGTCCTGCTCTCTGCCGACCTCGTCGTCGTCGCCCTCGTCCTCGCGGCGATGCTCGCTCGAGGACTGCGTCGCCCGACCCTCGCGGGTGTCCTCCTCGGCCTGGGGATGGCCGGGCACGCCTGGGTCTCCCTCGTCCTCATCGCCCTGCTCGTCTCCGCTCGCCGATTCGGCTACCGCGAGGAGGCGCGGCGCACGGCGGTCGTCGCCGCGGCCACCGTCGCGGCCATCGCCGCAGTCCTGCTCGTCGTCGCGCCCGAGGTCGTCACCGGGCCGCTGGTGACGTGGTGGGGCCAGAAGGCCGGCTACGGCGCGGTGCTGATGATCCCCGAGCTCGCGGGACATCCCCTTCCCGGCTGGATCGCGCGCGGTGTCGCCCTGGTCGGGTGGCTCGGGGCGATCTACGCCGCGTGGCTCATGGCCAAGCGGGCCTGGCGCCCCGCGACGTGGGCCCAGGTCGCGGCCTTCGCCGTACCCGTGGTCGCCCTGACCGGGACCTCGGTGCCCGTCCAGGCCGCCCTGTGGGTGCTGCCGCTCGCGATCCTCGCCGGGATCAGCTGGCGCACCCACCTGGGCTTCGTGGCCGTCGAGGCGGTCCACGCCACCGCTTTGTGGATGCACATCGGGGCCGCGTCCGATCCGGACAAGGGCCTTCCGGGCACGTGGTACGCGATCGTCATCCTCGGTCGGGCCATCGCCTGGTGCTTCCTGCTGTGGAGCGTCTGGTACACGCCGGTGGACAACCCGGCCCCCCGTCCACAAGCTCCCGCTGACCCCGCACCGCGTCCACAGGAGCCGGCCCGGGGCTGACCGGAGCAGGCGCTCGCGGCACGCTTTGGTGCGAAGGGAGTGCAGCGGATAGCCTTGCCCCGTCCCCGGCCCGTCGTTCCGTCGGGCGGGACCGATGCACCAACCCTCCTGTCACGGAGAGACCGTGACCGCACAGACCGAAGGAGGCGGGTTATCAGCATGCGTCAATACGAGCTCATGGTCATCTTCGACCCGGAGACCGACGAGCGGGCCGTCCAGCCCCTGCTCGACAAGTTCCTCACCGTCGTCACCACCGATGGCGGCAGCGTGGACAAGATCGACCACTGGGGTCGTCGTCGTCTCGCGTACGAGATCAACAAGAAGGCCGAGGGCCTCTACGCCGTCGCCAACCTGACCTGCACGCCGGAGACGAGCAAGGAGCTCGACCGTCAGATGGGTCTGTCCGAGCAGGTTCTGCGGACCAAGCTCATGCGCGTGGACGCCTGAGGCGTCCCACCCGGTCTGCCGGTCCCCGGCGGACTCACCTGAGACGATCACCGATCGAGAAGGAAACCCATGGCAGGCGAGACCCCCATCACCGTTGTCGGAAACCTCACGGCGGACCCGGAGCTGCGCTTCACCCCGAGCGGGGCGGCAGTGGCCAACTTCACCGTGGCCTCGACCCCTCGCACCTTCGACCGTCAGACGAACGAGTGGAAGGACGCGGAGACGCTCTTCATGCGCTGCTCCGTGTGGCGTGAGGCCGCAGAAAACGTGGCCGAGTCGCTGACCCGAGGCGCCCGTGTCGTCGTGACCGGCCGCCTCGTCTCCCGGTCCTGGGAGGACAAGGAGACCGGCCAGAAGCGTTCGGTCATGGAGATGCAGGCCGACGAGGTCGGCCCGTCGCTGCGCTATGCCACGGCCAAGGTGACCAAGACCCAGCGCAACGGCGGTGGCGGTCAAGGTGGCGGTGGCTGGGGCGGTCAGCAGGGCAACGTCGCCGGCGGCTCGTCGCCGGCAGGTGGTCAGCAGCAGAACGACCCGTGGTCGACTGGTGGCCAGCAGGGCGGCGGCTTCGGTGGCGGCCAGCCCGGCGGCGGTCCTGGTGGGCCGGCGGCTCCTGCGCAGGGTGGCGGTGGCTGGGGCAGTGCCCCCAGCTACGACGAGCCTCCCTTCTGATCGATCTCTCTCGCTCGGGTCCGCCCGAGCACTGAACACATCCCCATCCCGAGGAGCACCCTCGGGCTCTCGCCCACACGAAGGAGAGCACCACGATGGCCAAGCCCGTAGTGCGCAAGCCCAAGAAGAAGGCCAACCCGCTCAAGGCGGCGAAGGTCGAGAACATCGACTACAAGGACGCGAACCTGCTGCGCAAGTTCGTCTCCGACCGCGGGAAGATCCGCGCCCGTCGCGTCACCGGCGTCTCCGTCCAGGAGCAGCGCCGCATCGCGACGGCGGTGAAGAACGCCCGGGAGATGGCGCTTCTGCCCTACTCCTCGTCCACCCGCTGATCCGCGGCCGCGAAGAACACAGGAGCGTCACATGAAGGTCATCCTCACCCACGAGGTCTCCGGCCTCGGTACCGCCGGTGACGTCGTCGACGTCAAGCCGGGATACGCCCGCAACTTCCTCTACCGTCGCGGTCTGGCCGCGGAGTGGACCAAGGGTGCGCAAAAGCAGGTCGACGCGCTCGCTGCCGGCCGCGCTGCCCGCGCCGTGAAGTCCCTCGAGGAGGCTCAGTCCCTCAAGGGCAACCTCGAGGCCCAGCAGGTCACCGTCTCGGCCCACGCCGGACAGAGCGGTCGCCTCTTCGGCGCCGTCACCAGCCGCGAGGTCGCCGAAGCCATCGCCGCCGGTGGTGGTCCGGACATCGACCGCCGCACCATCGAGATCCCGACGCCGATCAAGAACGTCGGCTCCGCCGAGGCCCTCGTGCACCTGCACCCGGAGATCCAGGCGAAGATCACCCTCGAGGTCGTCGCCGGCTGACTCGGCCCGACCCACGAACGCAGGGCGCCTCCCACCTCGGTGGGGGCGCCCTGCGTCGTGGCCCCCGGTGGCATCTCCCGAGGTCGCGATGACCCGTCCAGGTGCCCCGCCTGTGGGTAGTCCTCCCCATGTTCTCGGGGTGGGTCAGACCGTAAGATTCCGGTCAACACCACTCCAGGGGAGACATCTCATGACCCAGCCGCCTTTCGGCCAGCAGCCACCCCACCAGGGCCCGGGGGCTCCGCCCCCGCCGCCCGGGTACGGACCGCCGAGCCAGGGCCAGCCGGCCCCGCCGCCCGGGTACGGCCAGCCGCCCCCGCCTCCGGGCTACGGCCAGCCGCCCCCGCCTCCGGGCTACGGCCAGGGCCAGCAGGGGTATCCGCAGCAGGGCCAGTGGGGTCAGGCGCCGATGCCGCCGGCGAAGAAGTCGGGTGGTGCCGGCATGTGGATCGCCTTCGGTGCGGCCGGCGTCGTCGGCCTCGGCCTCCTCGGCGGGGGCGCCCTCTTCGCCTTCAGCAAGGTCAACGGTGGCGGCCCCCAGCCGGAGAGCGCCCTCCCCTCGACGGCCGTGGCCTTCGCCAAGGTGGACCTCGACCCGTCGGCCGACCAGAAGGTCGACGCCTTCCGTTTCGCCCGGAAGTTCCCCGGTGCCCAGGACCCGCTGTCCGGGGTCGACGAGAACGGCGACCCGCGCAAGGAGATCTTCGAGTCCGTCCAGGACGACGGGGGATTCAAGGACGTCGACTACGACGCGGACATCGAGCCGTGGCTCGGCCAGCGCTTCGGCGTGGCCCTCCTGCCCGGCGACGAGGGTGCCGACCCGGACGTGGTCCTCGCCTTCGCGAGCACCGACGAGGCGGCCGCGAAGGATGGCCTGGCCAAGGCAACCCGGGACGGCGGGTACTGCTCGGTCCAGGAGGACTACGCCCTCTGCGGCGAGGAGCAGTCGATCGTGGACAAGGCAGTCAACGATGCGGCGTCACAGGCCCTCGCGGACAAGGACACCTTCAGCCAGGACATGGACGACCTCGGTGAGGACGGTCTCGTCACGGCGTGGATGGACGGTACCGCGCTGAGCGAGTTCACCATGGGGCCCGACGCGGACGGCCAGGCCGCCGAGGGTCGCCTGGCCATGGCCCTGCGTTTCGACGGTCCGACCCTGGAGCTCGCCGGCCGGGCCAACGGCCTGCCGGACGGCAGTGTGCCCTCCGGCGAGGGCACCTCGGTCGAGGACCTCCCCGCGGACACCATCGGTGCCTTCGGCGTCGCGGGACTCGACGAGGCGTTGACGAACGCGTGGCCGCAGATCGACTCGACGATGGAGGACCTCGTCGGGTCCGACTGGACCCGGGGCAAGGACGACTTCACCCGCGAGACCGGTGTCTCCCTTCCGGACGACGTCGCCAAGGCCGTGGGCAGCGAGACCACCGTCGCCGTCGGGGCCAACGGCCCCGAGCCGCAGATCGCCCTGAAGACGAATGGCGACCGCGCCGTCATCGACAAGCTGGTCGGGATGGACGCCGGCGGGAACTCGGGCATCAGCGTCAAGGACGGCAAGGACGACACGGTCGTCGTCGCCTCGAGCGACACCTACGCCGACACGGTCGGCTCGCAGGGTGGCCTCGGGGACAGCGACGCCTTCGAGGACGCGGTCCCGGACGCCGACGACGCCAGCACCATCGGCTACGTCGACGTGACGAAGGCCATCGAGGCCTTCGGCGAGGAGCTGGACGACGAGGAGCGCAAGAACCTCGAGCCGCTCTCGGCAGTCGGCTTCTCCGTGGCCGGCGAGGACGACCACGCCGACTTCCGGCTCCGCCTGACGACCAAGTGAGCCGGCCTGGCACCGCCGGTGGATGACGAAGGGGGCGGGTGGCAGACGTCGGCCCGCCGGGGCCGGCCTTTCGTCACCGGTCGCCAGCGGGCAGGATGCAAGGGTGACTTCCTCGGACCTGACCGATCGTTGCCGTGAGTGCCGGGACGAGTTCTGGCGCGGTGTCGGCCAGCTCGGCGCCTACCAGGACCCGCTCGCCGAGGTCGACGAGCCCGCGCTGTGGCCCATCGGCGGCTCGGCCTACGTGCGCGTGATGACCCTCCACTCGGGGATCGTCGCGACCGACGGGCTGAGCGACCCGATGCCCCGGGACGCTCCCGGGCGGATGCCCGGGCTGGGTCTCGAGATCTATCTCGAGAGCACCCAGCTCATGGACGATGACTACGGCGAGGCGCGCTGGTTGGTCGCGGCCCTCGAGGAGGCCGCCGGCGCGGTCGCCGGGGCGGCCGACAGCCTCGGTGACGCCCTCGCCGACCACGGGCTGCTCTCGCTCGAGCTCTCCGGCGCCGGCGCCCCCACGGACTGGGTCTCGGGCGGAGCCCTGGGTGCGCTGATCGGGGTCGAGCTGCCCGGTCGGGCGGCCGCCTTCGACGTCGACGCGGCGACGGTGCGCGTCCTGAGCTTCACCCCCCTTCGCCCCAGCGAGCTCGTGGCGGTCACCGCAGAGGGGCCACCCGGCCGCCGCCGCGTCGCCCAGGCGCTGGCCGGTCAGGGGTGGTACTCCTACGCCGACACCGAGCGACCAGCGGTCCTCTGACGCTGCTGCACGGCACAGGGCCCCGGGAGTCGATGACTCCCGGGGCCCTGTGGCTGCATCGATCAGTCCGAGCGGTGCTTGCGCTCGTGATCCATGGCGGTGCCCTCCATCGTGGGCAGGTCGCCGGTGTTGCCGTGCCGCTCGCGGATGGCCGCCAGCTCGGCGTCATCAGCCGCACCGAGCTCGTAGAGGCGACCCGACTTCCGGTCGGCGACGTACTCCTTCATCTCCCGGCGCAGCTCCGGCAGCATGATGTAGAGCGCCGAGAGGTTGATGAAGCCGCAGATGAAGAGGAACGAGTCGGTCATCGAGAGGACCTGCCCGAAGGTGAGGACCGTACCGACGACCGTGAAGGTCACGAAGATCAGCTTGTAGACCATCAGCGACGGCTTGCTGTGGCCGAAGAAGAACTCCCACGCCTTCTCGCCGTAGTAGCTCCAGGTGATGAGCGTCGAGAAGGCGAAGAGTGCGACGGCGACGGCCAGCACGATCGGGAACCACGGGAGGAAGGTCTCGAAGGCGTCCGAGGTGAGGGTGACGCCGTCCGGGACCGCTCCGCCGTCGATCACCTGGTCGATGCCTCCCTGGAAGGAGGGCGCGTCGGCGATGATGATCGTCAGGGCGGTGAAGGTGCAGATGACGACGGTGTCGATGAAGGGCTCCAGCATGGCGACGAAGCCCTCGGAGACCGGACGGGTCGTCTTGACCGGGGAGTGCGCGATCGGCGCCGAGCCGAGGCCGGCCTCGTTGGAGAAGGCCGCGCGCTGGAAGCCGACGATCAGGACACCGACGAGGCCACCGAGCCCGGCCTGCGGGGTGAAGGCGCCCTCGACGATGCTGCCGACCGCGCTCGGGATGTGGGTGAAGTTGCTCAGGATGACGAAGAGGCAGGCGATGACGTAGGCGATGCCCATGAAGGGCACGAGCTTGCTCGTCACCCGGGCGATCGACTTGATGCCGCCGAGGATGACCGCGCCGACGAGGAGCGCCAGCCCGATGCCGAAGAGCAGTGCGGCGCCGTCGGAGCCGAGGATGCCGCTGTCACCGCCGGTGACGTCCTTGGCCTGGACGAAGGTCTGGTTGGCCTGGAACATGTTGCCGCCGCCGACGCCGAAGCCGAAGATGGCGATCGCGAAGGCGCCGGTGAGGATCAGCGCCGGGATGCGGCCGAAGACGCGGCCGAAGGCGACCGGCATGTACTTGAACGGACCACCGGAGACGGTGCCGTCGTCGTTGAACTTGCGGTACTTCACACCCAAGGTGCACTCGGCGAACTTCGTCGCCATGCCGAGGAGGCCGCAGGCGATCATCCACAGGGTGGCACCCGCGCCACCGAGGGCCATCGCTGCACCGACACCGGCGATGTTGCCGAGTCCGACCGTCCCGGACAGGGCGGAGGAGAGCGCTTGGAAGTGGGTGATCTCACCCGGGTCCTCCGGCCGCGAGAACTTGCCCCGCACGACCTCGATGGCGAGTTTGAAGGAGCGGAACTGGACGAAGCCGAAGGTGATGCTGATGATCGTCGCCGCGGCCACCAACCACACCACGACGAAGGGGATCGAGATCCCGCCGATCTCGGGGGCCCAGAAGACCCAGCCGGCGAGCCAGGTGGCGAATGGTTCGAAGAAGTTGTCGACGGCCTCCTCGACGCCGTCAAGGGATCCGCCTTCGGCTGTCGGCATAAACGCGAGTGTGCTCATGGTGGAAGACGACAGCATGTGAGGGGCGTCGCTGGTGGCGAATTGGGGTCTCCTGACGAACTCGTCATCCTTTTGTGACCTAGTTCACAGCCCGGCGGGGACGCCGTGCGCCGGTCACCGCCCAGGCGTCGCCCCGGATCCGCCACCACATGAAGGCGCCGCGCACGAGCATGAATCCGCCGAAGGCCAGCCACAGCGCGACGACCCCCCACGCCGAGCCGTGACCCTCGCCGAGCACGCGGGCCACGGCGATGATCGGCACGTAGGCGATGAGCACGAGGATCATCGAACCGGCCAGCCAGGCCCCGTCCCCGGCACCGATGAGCACCCCGTCGACGACGAAGACATACCCCGACAAGGGCTGGGCGAGTGCGACGACCACGAGCCCGGCCGCGATGGCCGATCGGACCTGGGGGTCGTCGGTGAAGAGGGCCGGGAGCACGCGGTGGAGTGCCAGGAGGACCAGGCCCAGGCCGACGCCGCCCCACACACCCCACCGGACCATGAAGGCGGTGGCGGCGCGGGCCCCCTTCGCGTCACCGCCGCCGAGCGAGGCGCCGGTGAGGGCCTGGCCGGCGATGGCCAGCGCGTCGAGGGCGAAGACGAGGAGGGACCAGATCGTCGTCGTCACCTGGTAGGCCGCGAGGGGGACGTCCCCGAAGTCGGCGGCGACCGCGACGGTGAGCAGGATGATCGCGCGGAGCGCGAGGGTGCGCACGAGCAGTGGTGCCCCGTCGAGGGCGGCGTCGAGGACGCGGCCGATGTGGGGGCGCATCGAGGCGTGGACACCGTGCCCCTGCCACAGGACGACCGCGACGAGGCCGATCGCCATGCCCCACTGGGCGATGACGGTCGCCCAGGCGGCTCCGGCGATGCCCATGCCGACGCCGAGGACGAGACCGATGCTCAGGAGTGCATTGCCGCCGAAGCCGAGCGTGGCGGCGATGAGGGGCGTCGTCGTGTCCTGCAGCCCGCGCAGGATGCCGGTCGCCGCGAGGACGAGGAGCATGGCGGGAACGCCGAGGGCACTGATCCGCAGGTAGGTGACGGCCTCGGCCAGGGCCTCGGGCGAGGATCCGAAGACGCCCGCGAGCTGGGGTGCGAAGAGCCCGAGGACCACGGCCGCGACGAGGCCCAACGCGGCGGCGAGCCACATGCCGCCGGTCCCGACCTCGATGGCGCCGCGCTTCGAGCCCGCGCCGATCTGGCGGGCCACGACGCTCGTCGTGCCGTAGGCGAGGAAGACGAAGACCCCGGTGGCGGTGAGGAGGACCGAGCTCGCGGTGCCCAGGCCGGCGAGCGGCACGACGCCCAGGCGCCCGACGACGGCGGCGTCGACCATGAGGAAGAGCGGCTCCGCCACGAGGGCGAGGAAGGCCGGCACCGCCAGGGCGAGGACCTCCCGCGGCCCGGCCTGGATCGGCGCCGGGGACGAGGACATGCCCCGACCCTACGAAGTGCGCTGAGGTCGCCGTCGACCGCCCGTCCCGCCGAGCGGACCACGACGACATGGGGAGTCCTCCCCAGTGCCACCACCCCATGCACTCCGTAGAGTGGCCGCGTCCACATCAGCGCGAGCGAAGGGGAGCGCAGTGCCGCCCACGAGCAGGATCAGCACGGACCAGTTGGAGCGGGCCCGCGTCCTCGTCGCCTCGATCGACTCGGGCTTCGAGTCGAAGGTCGTCGGGCAGCGGCGCCTGCGCGAGACGCTCCTCATCGGCCTGCTGACCACCGGGCACGTGCTCCTGGAGTCCGTGCCCGGTCTGGCGAAGACCACGGCGGCGCACGCCTTGGCCACCGCGATCGGCGGCTCCTTCAAGCGCATCCAGTGCACCCCCGACCTGCTGCCCAGCGACATCGTCGGTACCCAGATCTACGACGCCAGCGAGGGCACGTTCGTCACCCAGCTCGGGCCTGTCCACGCCAACTTCGTCCTCCTCGACGAGATCAACCGCAGCTCGGCGAAGACGCAGTCGGCGATGCTCGAGGCGATGCAGGAGCGCCAGACCTCGATCGGCGGCCGGGTCTTCAAGGTGCCCGAGCCCTTCCTCGTCCTCGCGACCCAGAACCCCATCGAGCAGGAGGGCACCTATGTCCTCCCCGAGGCCCAGCTCGACCGCTTCATGCTCAAGGACCTGCTCGACTACCCGAGCCCCGCCGAGGAGGCCCAGGTCGTGCGCCGCATCGACTCCGGCATCTTCGACCAGCCGGACCGGTCGATGATCAGCATCGCGGACGCCCGCGAGCTGCAGGGCCTCGCCGCCTCGGTCTACCTCGACGCGGCGATCCTCGACTACATCACCTTCCTCGTCGCGGCGACCCGCGCCCCGACCAAGGTCATGCCGCCGGAGCTCGCCCGCTATGTCGAGATCGGAGCCAGCCCGCGGGCCTCCATCGCCTTCGCCAAGGCCGCGCGGGCCTCGGCGCTCCTGCAGGGCCGCGATCACGTCATCCCCGAGGACGTGCGGCACCTGGCGCACCGCGTCCTGCGCCACCGGGTCCTGCTCACCTACGAAGCCACCGCCGACGACGTGCGGGTCGAGACGATCATCGACGCGGTCGTCCGCGGCGTGCGCACGCCCTAGGACGCCATGTCCGCCCTCCTGCACAAGGTCAAGGGGAAGCTGTCGATCCACGTGCGGCGCCGGTCGATCGCGCTGCTCGACGGTGGGTACGCCTCGGTCCACAAGGGCCGCTCGATGGACTTCGACGACCTGCGCGAGTACGCGGTGGGGGACGACATCCGCGACATCGACTGGCGGGCCTCGGCCAGGCACGGCTCGATGCTCATCAAGCGCTACGTGGCCGAGCGCCACTTCTCCCTGGTCGTCGTCATGCCCGCCGGGCGCGAGATGGCCGCGCTCGCGGCCGGTGGTCAGCCGAAGCGGGACGTCGCGGTCATGGCCGTGGGGGTCCTCGGGTGGCTCGCCGTCCGCCACGGTGACGACGTCTCGATGGTCAGTCGCGGCCCGGAGCGGATCCATGCCACCCGGTCACGCTCGTCCGAGGGGCACCTCGAGATGCTCCTCCAGGAGACGGTCGCGTGCTCACAGCCGGACTCGCCGCCGTCGAACCTGCCGGACCTGCTGCGTCACGTCGGCCGCACCGTCAAGGGCCGCAAGGTCCTGCTCATCGTCGCGGACGACGGCATCGACGCACCCGCGGTCGAGGAGGTCCTGCGCACCCTGCGCCTGCGCCACGAGGTGCTGTGGGTCGACATCGCCGACCTCGACCCCCTCGCCCTGCCGGCGCAGACCCGGGTGCGCGACGTGACCTCACGCGAGACCTTGCCCGACCTGCTCATCGAGGACCGTCGGCTGGCCGGGGAGTTCGGCGCGGCGGAGGACCGGCGTCGGGCGGACGTCGCCGCGATGCTGCGCCGCACGGACGTCTCGGCCGCGCGCGTCGGCCACACCGACGAGGTCGTGCCGATGATCGTGCGGATGCTGGAGAAGAGGCGTCGTGGGCGCTGACCCGATCTACCTCCCTCCCCAGGACTACTCGGTCGTCTGGCCCGTCCTCGGCGGCTTCCTCCTCTTCGGTCTGCTCATCTGGGCCCTGACGGTGTGGATGCTGACCCGTGCCCCGGAGGAAGGGGGCAGCGGCGCGCCGCTGCCGCCCGAGGCGATGATGAAGCTGCGGCGAGACGCCCTCGGGCGGATCGACGCCGTCGAGGAGTCGGTCGCTGCCGGCACGATGGCGGCCCGCAAGGGGCACCACGAGCTGTCGAAGATCGTGCGTGGGTTCGTCGGCCGAGCGAGCGGGCTCGAGACGGACACGATGACCGCCGCGGACCTGCGCGAGCGTGGCCCGGTCCACCTCGCCACCCTCATCGAGGAGTACTACCCGCGCCAGTTCGGCATCGAGGAGGCCGATCGGCCGAGCATCGCCCGGTCCGCCGGGGCCGCGCGGCAGGTCGTCGGGGAGTGGTCGTGATGAACCTCGCCTGGTGGTGGATGCCCCTGCTCGTCATCCTCGTCGTGCTCGCCGTCGCCGGCCTCGGCTGGTGGTGGGCGGGGCGTGACTCGACGAAGGGCGATGCCGTCCTCGTCGCGCACACGCGCCGACTGACGCGCCTGCCCGCGTACCGCGCCGCCCTCGGGCGTCAGCGGGTGCGGCTCGTCGGGCTCGCGGTGCTCATCGGGGTCACGCTGCTGCCCCTGGCCGTCGCGGCGGGCCGGCCCGGCACCGAGCAGACGATCGACCCGGAGAAGCGCAACCGCGACATCATGCTCTGCCTCGACGTCTCGGGCTCGATGTTCGCCACGGATCGCGCGGTGCTGAACAACTTCGCCGAGATCGTCACGAACTTCCAGGGGGAGCGGATCGGTCTGGTGCTCTTCAACAACCAGGCGGTGACCGCCTTCCCGCTCACCGACGACTACCAGCTCGTCTCCGAGCAGCTCCAGGGGTACGCCGACGGCTTCTCCTACTTCAGCGAGAGCGAGTACGACCCGATCGCCGGGACGGCCAACCTGCGGATCCCCGCGAGCTCGCTCGTCGGCGACGGCCTCGCCAGCTGCGTGAACAACTTCGATCACGCCGACGAGGAGCGCCCCCGCGCGATCATCCTCGGCTCGGACAACGAGGTGCACGGCTCCGGCGTGTACACCCTCGGGGAGGCCGCCGACCTGGCGAAGGAGCAGGACGTGCGGGTCTACGCCCTCAACCCGAAACCCCAGGGCACGACCCACGCCCAGCTCTCGGAGGCCAGCGAGCGCACCGGCGGTCGGGCCTGGGGCCTGGACTCGGCCGGGGCGACCGATGACGTGACGAAGAGCATCGAGGAGCTCGAGGCATCGAGACTGCCCGATGTCGCGCCCGTCCACGTGCGCACCGACCTGCCCACGGTGCCGGTCGTCCTGGGGATGCTCGGACTCCTCTGCCTCTACCCACTCCTGTGGTGGTGGCGCCGATGAGCCTGCACCCCCTCATCCCGTGGCCCCTCGTGGTCGTCATCGGCCTGCTCCTCGTCGGCTTCACCACCTGGCGGCTCGTCGCCGATCCCCGCCGACGGGGTCGCTGGGCCCTGCGCCTGGTGACCGGCCTCGTCATGGTCGTCGCCCTGCTCGGGCCCGCGGTCAACGGTGGGATCGCCCAGCAGGCGGCCTCGGACGTCAACGTCTTCTTCGTCGTCGACACGACGACCTCGTCGATGGCCCGGGACCACAACGGCAAGCAGACCCGGCTCGAGGGGTATCGCGAGGACATCGCGAAGATCCAGAAGGAGATGCCCGGAGCCCGCTTCTCGCTCATCACCTTCGACTACGCGACGCGGGTGGTGATGCCCTTGACGACCGACACCACTGCCCTGCAGGCCGCGGCCTCGACCATGCGGGCCGAGAACTCGCTGTACTCCGGTGGATCGTCGGTCACGGCGGCGGGCGAGCGGCTGCGCACCACCCTCGAGGGGGCGCAGGAGCGCGCCCCCGAGCGTTCGCGCATCGTGTTCTACCTCGGGGACGGCGAGCAGACCGCGTCGAGCCGGCCCACCCCCTTCGACGTCGGTGACCTCGTCGACGGTGGTGCCGTCCTCGGCTACGGCACGAAGCAGGGCGGCAAGATGGCCACGACCCGGGGTGACGGGTCGGCCGGCGAGGACGTCACGGACTCCGAGGGCAACCCCGGGATCAGCACGATCGACGAGCAGCAGCTGGAGGAGATCGCCGACCAGTTCGATGTGCCGTACACGCACCGCACCGGAGGCGACATCTCCCCGGCGTTGGAGCAGGCCGACCCCGGGACGACGAGCGACGCCGCAGGCGCCGAGATCGAGATCTACACCTCGGTCGTGTGGGTCCTCGCGGTGATCCTCGCGCTCCTGCTGTCCATCGACCTCTTCCTCGTCACCCGTGAGATCAGCCGGCTGAGGAGGGCCACCCCATGAGCACCCCCACCGAGCCGCGTCTGCGACGCCGTCGCCGCCTGGTCTGGGCGAGCATCCTGCCGGCCCTCGTCCTCGTCGTGCTGGCCCTGCGCTTCCTCACCCTGCCGGTGCACGTGGGCGCCGCCCAGGACGCCCACGGCACCGACGACGGCGCGGGCATCGTCGCCGCCGGTGAGAAGCTCGGCATCCTCAACATCGTCGAACGCTGGCGGGCTCCCTTCGTCGAGGGGACCGGCAAGTCGGTCTCCGGCGACCTCTCGGGCGGCCGCTCCGATCTCGAGCTCGCGCTGGCGCGCACCAGCGACCCGCAGGACGACTGCACCGTCCGCACCAATCTCGTCATCACGATCTCCCAGCAGGCCGACGCGGCGGAGGAGGACGGCGACGAGGCGAGGACGAAGGCGCTCGCCAAGGAGGGGCTCGCGCTGATCAAGGAGGGGCCGAAGGGCTGCCTCGACGGTCAGGACGACGGCAACGGCGGAGACGCCGGCCGCAAGCAGCAGGAGCAGCAGAAGAAGCTCCAGGAGCAGTCCGGGCAGCAGCAGGAGAAGGACGACGAGGGCCAGGACGGCACGGACGAGAAGAAGGACGAGGGCTCCGGTGGCGAGGAGCAGGACCCGAAGAAGAAGGAGCTCCAGGAACGCAACCAGCAGGGCCAGTCGGAGGCGCAGGAGAAGAAGAGTCAGAAGGAGGCCGACAGCGAGGGCCACCCGGGCGGCGTCGAGAAGCCCTGGTGAGGCCGGCCCTCAGCGCTCGTCGAGCATGAGGTCGATGGTGTAGTCCTGCGCCCGGTAGGCGTGGTCGCCGAACTCGATGGCCGCCCCGGACGCGTCGAAGGCCATGCGGGTCATCGTCAGCACCGGTTGCCCGCCGCCGAGGCCGAGCTCGCGCCGCTCCTTGGCCGTCGGCATCCGCGCCCCGATCGACTGGCGGGCGACGACCGGCTTGACGCCGCGCCGCCGCAGCAAGGCGTAGAGCCCCTGCTCCTCGAGGTCCTCCCGCGCGATGTCGGCGTGGGCCGGCGGCAGCCAGTTGTGCATGATCGCCAGCGGCAGGTCACCTGCGGCGCGGACCCGGACGAGGGAGAGCATCTCGGTGTCGGGCTCGAGGTCGAGGGCGGCGGCGGCCCGCTCATCGGTGCGCACCTCGAACTCGAGGACGCTCGTGCGCGGCTCGCGCCCTTCGGCCTCGAGGTCGTCGAAGAGCGAGGAGAGGCGCGCCCGGCGGTGGACCTTGCGGTTGGCGACGGTGGTGCCCAGCCCGCGACGGCGCACGAGCAGGCCCTGGTCGACCATCTCCTGGATGGCGCGGCGCACGGTGGGACGGGAGAGGCCGAGCCGACCGGCGAGGGCGACCTCGTTCTCGAAGGGGTCTCCCGGCTCGAGCCGCCGGTCGTCGACCGCGGCGGTCAGCTGCTCGGCCAGCTGGTGGTACAGCGGCACCGGGGACTCGCGGTCGATGACCACCTCGAGCTGCAGCGCTGACATGTCGGGAGCATACGGGAGGAGGCTCTGGCCGGGCAGGGACGATGACAGCAGCGCCGGTCCGGGCCGACCGGCCTCTACCGGCCCCGGCCGTCCGGAGAGGCAGGCGCGTGATCGCCGAGGACCTCGGCGACCGTCACCGGACCGCCCCGCTGCACGGACAACTCGCAGGCGATGGCGACCCGGGTCGACTCCAGCGCGGCGTCCGGGGGAGAGGGGTTGGTGATCTCCCCGCGCACGTGCGCCACGAAGGCGGAGGCCTCGCGGCGGAAGGCCTCGCGGAACCTCGGCACGAACCCCGACCAGGGGTCGCTGCCGATCGTCGGTGGTCCCACCGTGGGCGTCCCCAGAGGCCGCAGCGGAGTGTGTGCGTCGAGGCCGGCGGCCAGGCTGTCCTCGGAGCCGAAGACCTCCATCCGCACGTCGTGACCTCGCGGATCGTGCCGCGCTCCGGAGACGGACACCTGGACTCCGGAGGTGGTCACGAGCTGGATCGACGTCACGTCGGCATCGTCGTGGTCCGCATAGCGGGTGAACTGCCGCACCGCGGACGTCGCGTACACCGTCTCGATGGAGCTGCCGGTGAGCCAGCGCACGAGGTCGAAATCGTGCACGTGCAGGTCGCGGAAGATACCGCCACTGGACGCGATGAAGTCCGGCTCGGAGGGCAAGTGGTCGTGGGAGAGGATGCGCACCGAGTACAGCGTGCCGACCTCACCGGCGGAGACGAGCTCTCGGGCACGGGCGAACTCCGGGTCGAAACGGCGCTGGAACCCGACCTGGATCCTGCAGTGGTGCGCGCGCGCCGCCTCGATGATCTCCTCGGTCTCACCGAGGGTCGCACCGATCGGCTTCTCGCACAGGATCGGTCGACCGAGCGGGAGGAGCTCGCGCAGCAGGTCCCCGTGCGCGGCCGTCGCCGTCGCCACCACGTACGCGTCGACCTCGACGTCGAGGGCCTCGGCGAGGGGCACTGCCGTGGCACCGTGCTCCCGAGCCACGGCCCGGGCGGGTTCCGGAGACCGGTTGACGATGAAGAGGTCATCGACCAGGGGGGCCAGGTCGCTCGCTCGAAGGGCGCCCATCCGGCCGGCTCCGACGACCATGATGCGTGGTGGCATCCGAATCTCCGCTCTCTCTTGCACCGTCGGTGCCTGTGTGTCACGCTCTGTTGGACCCTTCCAATTTAGTGGTGATGAGGACTCAGTGGGGCATTCAATGACGAATTTTCTCGATCGCGTGGCATCGGCCCCCATTTCGTGGGGAGTCTGCGAGGTGCCCGGCTGGGGAGCGATGCTGCCCGCTGACCGGGTCCTCCGGGAGATGACCGACCTCGGGCTCACGGCGACCGAGTACGGCTCGCCGGGGTTCCTCCCCGACTCACCGGGCGCGGTCAAGGACCTCCTGGCGAGGCACGAGATGTCCCTCATCGGCGGATTCACGCCGTTGGTGCTGCATGAACGCTCCCTGCGCCGGGAGGCGATCGCCGAGGTCCGCCGGGTCGCCGAGTTCCTCAGCTCGGCCGGTGCCACCGAGTTCGTGTCGTGTCCGGTCATGGATGCCGACTGGTCCGAACCGCGGCCGCTCGAGGCGAGCGAGCGCACGAACATGTTCGAGATGTTCGCGATCATCGACGAGATCTGCGGGGAGATGGGGATGCAGCAGGTGCTGCATCCCCACGTGCAGACGGTCGTCGAGACCACCGACGAGGTCCAGCGAGTGCTCGACGGGTGCGACGTGAACTGGTGCCTGGACACCGGCCACTTCGCGATCGGCGGCGCCGACCCCGTGGCCTTCGCCAAGGAGGCGGCCAGCCGCGTCGGGCACGTCCACCTCAAGGACGTGAACATGGACCTGGCGCCGGGACTGCTGCGACGCGAGATGTCCATCATGGACGGCGTGCAGCGGGGGCTCTTCCCGTCGCTGGGCCAGGGTGACGTGGACATCGCCGCGGTCATCGTCGAGCTCGAGCAGGCCGGCTACCAGGGCTGGTACGTCATCGAGCAGGACACGGCGATCACCGGCGCCATGCCCGCACCGGACACCGGGCCGGTCACCGCAGTGAGCGAGTCGATGAGGTACCTGCGCGAGAGCGTCGCGCCGCTGGTCGGTGAGCCCGCGAAGGGCGCCCGGTCGGCTGCGGGGGCAGCGGCCCCCTCCCGTGCGGGTGGGGCGCGATGACGACCCTCCCGGCCCCGGACCTGCTCGCCATCGGCCGGATCAGCGTCGACCTCTACGCCCGCGAGGCGCACGCCTCCTTCCTGGAGCCGCAGACCTTCGAGAAGTCCATCGGTGGCAGTCCCACCAATGTCGCCGTGGCCGGTGCCCGTCTGGGCCTGGACTCGGCCATCGTGACCAGGGTCGGCGACGACGCCCTCGGCGACTACAGCCGCGCCAAGCTCGCCTCGTTCGGGGTGCGCACCGACTTCGTCGGCCAGGAAGCGGGTGCGACCACCCCCGTCGTCCTCGTCGCCCTCGACGAGCCGAGTGAGCCGACGATCGCCTTCTACCGCTCGCCGACGGCGCCGGACACCCTCATCAGCGCGGACGCCGTCCCCGACGAGGTGCTGACCAGCGCCCGGCTGGTGTGGGTGAGCGCGGCCGCACTGGCAACCGGGCCCACCGCCAACACCGTCGCGACGTGGCTGCAGCGTCGGGGCCGCTCCGGTGACGTCGTGCTCGACCTCGACCTGCGCCCGACGTTGTGGAGCAGCGAGCAGGCAATGAGGGATGCGGCCCAGACCCTCATCGCCGCGTCCACCGTCGTCGTCGGGAACCGGGCCGAGTGCGCGATGGCCGTCGGGACGCACGATCCGCACGCCGCCGCCGACGCACTGCTCTCCCGGGGTGTGCACCTGGCCGTCGTGAAGATGGGCGCAGAGGGTGTGCTCCTCGCGTCCCCGTCCGAGCGCTTCGTCATCGCCCCGATCCCCGTCGATGTCCGGTGCGGTCTCGGGGCGGGCGACGCCTTCGGGGGGGTCCTCGCGGCCGGCCTGGTGCGCGGCTGGGACCTCGAACGCATCGGCCGCTACGCCAACGCCGCGGGCGCCCTCGTGACGAGTCGACTCACCTGCTCGGATGCCATGCCCACCACCGATGAGCTGGACGCATTCCTCAGCAGCCACGAGGAGGCGGGATCGCATGTATGAGTCAGCGCGGTTGTCCGCCGCCGACTACCACGAGCTCACCGACACCCGGGTGCACGAGCCCCAGCGGATGCGCGAGGCGCTGAGCGCGAGGCGGCGTCGCTCCCTGGTGGGCCCCGACGGGCAGTTGCTCATCATCGCGGCCGACCACACCTCCCGAGGGCGGCTCGGGGTCGGTGACGACCCCTCGGCGGCAGAGAGCCGCCAGGACCTGCTCGGGCGCCTCGTCGACGGCCTGGCCGACCCCCGGGTGGACGGGGTGCTGGCGAGCGCGGACGTCCTCGAGGAGTTGGCCCTGCTCGGCGCCCTGGACGGCAGGCTGGCGATCGGCACGATGAACCGTGGCGGTATCGCGGGCAGCCAGTGGGAGCTCGATGACCGGATGACCGCCTACGACGCCGAGCACGTCATCTCGACCGGTCTCGATGGCGGCAAGATGTTGGTCCGCATCGAGCCGACCGACCCCGGCGTCGCCCGGACCCTGGAGATGGCCGCCGCCGCGACGAGCGCACTCAGCGACGCGGGGATCATGACGGTGATCGAGCCCCTGCCCTACCTGAAGTCCGCGGCGGGGCAGGCGGTGCTCGACCCCAGCGAGGACGCGCTCACCCGCGCCGTCGCGATCGCGAGCGGTCTGGGCGCCTCCTCGGCCCACACCTGGCTGAAGATCCCGGCCACGGCCGACCCGGCACGGGTCGCAGCCGCGACCACCTGCCCGATCCTGCTGCTCGGCGGCGACGCCGGGCACGAGTGGGAAGGCGTCTTCGGTCGCTGGGAACAGGCCCTAGGCATCCCCAACGTCCGCGGCCTGATGCCCGGCAGGGCGTTGCTCTATCCCGCAGTCCTCAGTGTCCCTGCCGCCATGGATCGTGCGGCCACTCTCGTGCACGGGGCCCTCACCGAAGGAGACAAGTCATGACCAATCTGTATCGAGCCGGGGACCTGCGGACACCGGACGCCCTGGCGAAGGTCACCCCGGAGCAGGCCGGCTGGACGTACAGCGGAATGGAGGTGTTCGACCTGGCGGCCGCGGAGTCGGTGACGCGCGTCCTCGACGGGATCGAGGGAGTCCTCGTTCCGCTCTCCGCCACCGATGTCACGGTGACGGTGGACGGTGACCGGCACCGTCTGCGAGGACGCGTGGGCGTCTTCGACGCGGTCTCCGACTGGATCTACCTGCCGCTGGGAAGCACGGTCGAGATCAGTGGGGCCTCGGGCGAGGTCGCCCTGTGCTCCTCCCGCGCCGAGGTGCGCCACGAGGTCGCAGTGGTCGCCGCCGAGGACGTCCCGGTCGAGGTGCGCGGCAGCGGGCGGGCGACCCGTCAGGTGACGAACATCGCCACGCCGAGCTCCTTCGAGGGGGCCGACAAGATCAACGTCTGTGAGGTCATCACTCCGGGGGGCAATGTCTCCTCGTGGCCCCCGCACCGGCACGACGGCATCGGCGATTGCGAACCGGTCAACGAGGAGATCTACTACTTCCGCATGGGCCAGGACGACAGCTCGCACGGGCACCCGAACGGGCTGGGCATGTTCAGGGTGTACACCGTCGACGGCAGCAGCGACGAGACGTGCCCGATCTTCGACGGCGATGTCTATCTCATCCCCGAGGGCTACCACGGGCCGTCCATCGCGCTGCCCGAGTACCCGATGTACTTCCTCAACGTGCTGGCGGGGCCGCTGCCGGAGCGGACGATGGCCTTCTGCGACGACCCGGCGCACCACCGGATCCGCGAGGAGTGGACCGACGAGGATCAGGATCCGCGGCTTCCGATGACCAGCGCCGAATCGAGGGTCTCCTGATGCGCACGGACGTGAACATCGCCGTGCTCGGGTTGGGCTGGATGGGCCAGGCCCACAGCCGGTCGGCGCGCCGGATCCCGATGCACTTCCCGGACCGCGCTGCCGAGCCGCACCTCACGGTCTGCGCCGACCCGGACCCGGAGGCGCGGCGACGGGCGACCGAGGACTTCGGCTTCGCCCGAGCCACCGGGGACTGGCGCGAGGCGGTCGCTGCCGACGACGTGGATGTCGTCTGGGTGACCGCGCCGAACATGTTGCACGTCGAGATGATCGAGGCCGCGACCGCTGCCGGCAAGGCGGTGTTCAGCGAGAAGCCGGTCGGGGGCAGGCCGGAGCACGTGCTCACCGCGCACGGGAGCGCCGCCGCTGCCGGGGTGCGCACCGGGGTGGGCTACTGCTACCTGTGGGCGCCCCTGGTGCTGCACGCCCGCAACCTCATCGCCAGTGGTGAGCTCGGCGAGATCACGCACTACCGCGGGCGCTTCCTGTCGATGTACGGCAGCGATCCCCGGGGCCTTCTCACGTGGCGGTACAAGCACGAGATGGCTGGTTACGGTGTCTCCAGCGACATCCTCAGCCACGCAGTCTCCCTCGCCCAGTTCCTCGTCGGGCCGATCAGCGAGGTGGTCGGGATGGCCAACACGACGATCGGTCAGCGTCCCCTGCCCACCGGCGCCAGCAGCCACTACGCCCTCGGGCAACCGGGAGACCCCACCGGAACGGTGGAGAACGAGGACTTCGCATCGATGCTCTGCCGCTTCGAGGAGGGCGCCACCGGGACCTTCGAGGCGAGCCGCACGGTCGTCGGCCCCGAGAGCCAGAATGCCTTCGAGATCTACGGCACCAAGGGCTCGTTGATCTGGAACCTCGAGCGGATGAACGAGTTGCAGTACTACCGGGCGTCCGACGCGCTCGAGACCGGCTACACGACGATCTACGGCGGTGATCGCTTTCCGTTCCACGGGGCCTTCGTGCCGGGACAGGCGAACAGCATCGGCTTCGAGGACCTCATCGCGATCCAGGACCATGCCTTCCTCGAGGCCCTCGTCACCGGTGGACCCTTTGCTCCGAGTTTCGAGGAGGCCTGCGACGTCGTCAGCGTCCAGCAGGCACTCATCGACTCGTGGGGGTCGCGGTGCTGGCAGCCCGTCGTCGACATCAAGCAAGGAGGGTGAGTGGTCATGGACGTCGTTCGACTCACGACCGCGGAGGCGATGGTCCGGTACCTCATCGCGCAGCACGTGGAGATCGATGGTCAGGAGGTGCCGCTGTATCCCGGGGTGTTCGCCATCTTCGGCCACGGCAACGTCACCAGTCTCGGCCACTCCCTCGAACGCCATCGGGACGAGATCCCGGTGTGGCGTGGTCAGAGCGAGGAGGGCATGGGCCTGGCCGCCGTGGCCTACAGCAAGGCGATGCGTCGCCAGCAGGTCATGGTGTGCACGAGCTCCATCGGCCCCGGTGCCACGAACTTCGTCACGGCCGCCGGTGTCGCGATGGCCAACCGTCTGCCGGTGCTCTTCATCTCCGGTGACACCTTCACGTCACGACTGCCCGACCCCGTTCTGCAGCAGGTCGAGCACTTCGACGACCCGTCGACGACGGTCAACGACAGCTTCCGCGCGGTCGTGCGCTACTGGGATCGCATCACCCATCCCGCGCAGCTGCTCTCGACCCTGCCGCAGGCGACCCGCACGATGCTCGACCCGGCCGACTGTGGTCCGGCCTTCCTCGGCCTGCCGCAGGACGTCGCCGCGACGGCCTATGACTTCCCGGTCGCCTTCTTCGAGCGGGCAGTGCATCGCATCCCGCGCCCTCGTCCCGACTCGGCCGAGCTCGAGGCCGCCGCTGAGCTGCTGCGCTCGGCCGAGCGGCCGGTCATCATCGCCGGCGGAGGGGTGCACTACTCGCTGGCCGAGGAGCAGCTCTCCTCCTTCGCCGACCGGCACGGCATCCCGGTGCTCGAGACCGTGGCCGGCAAGTCATCGCTCCTGGCCGACCACCCGAGATACGCGGGACCCATGGGTGTCACCGGTGCGGACGAGGCGAACTCGGTCTGCAGCGAGGCCGATGTGGTGCTCGCGGTCGGAACGCGTCTCAACGACTTCGTGACCGGGTCGTGGACGGTGTTCGACGAGTCGGCCCGCATCATCGGGCTCAACGCGGCGCGGTTCGATGCGGTGAAGCACCTCGCGCAGCCGGTCGTCGGTGACGCCCGAGCGAGCCTCGCCGAGCTCTCGTCGCTCCTCGGCGAGTGGACGGCTCCGCCGGAGTGGGTCGAGCACGGGACCACGCTGCGCCGCGCCCTCGGCGAGCTCATCGCGTCCCGGACGGCCGACGACGGTGGGACGCCGCTCAGCTACGCCCAGATCGTCGGTGCCGTCCACGCACAGGCGAGCGCGGACGACTACGTGATGACCGCGGCCGGCGGGCTGCCCGGTGAGCTGAACATCAACTGGCTCAGCCTCGCCACGGCCAGCTTCGACTGCGAGTACGGCTTCTCGTGCATGGGCTACGAGATCGCGGGCGCGTGGGGCGCGGCGATGGCCCGCCCGAAGGGGGAGGTGTTCTCGCTGGTCGGCGACGGGTCGTACCTCATGCTCAACAGCGACATCTACTCGTCGGTGCTCTCGGGCCAGAAGTTCATCCTCGTCGTCTGCGACAACGCCGGCTTCGCGGTCATCGAGAGGTTGCAGACGGGGCAGGGTGGGGAGTCGTACAACAACATGCTCCGGGACGCGAGGGGCCCGGGGTCGGATGTTCGAGTCGACTTCGCCGCCCACGCTGCCGCCATGGGTGCACACACGGCCAGGGTGTCGTCGATCGCCGAGCTGGACGCCGCTCTGGGTGCGGCGCGCGAGCACGACCGGACGAGCGTCATCGTGGTCGGCGTCCGGGAGTCGGACTGGACCAAGAGCGACCTCTTCTGGCAGGTGGGCGTCCCCGAGGTGAGCGACCTGGAGAGCGTCCGTGCCGTGAGAGCATCAGCCGAAGAGTCGTTGGCAGCACAACGGCGTGGGGTCTGAGGTCTGGCATGGATGGCACCACCGCCTATCCGACGATCCGTGACATCGCCGCACGGGTCGGGATGTCGAAGTCGCTCGTCTCCCTCGCCCTGCAGGACTCGCCGCGCGTGGCGCAGGCCAGCAAGGCCGCCATCCTCTCCGCGGCGGAGGAGCTGGGCTACCGACGCAATGCGGCGGCGCGGGCCCTGGTGGCGCATCGCACCAGGACCATCGGCGTCTTCCTGCTCGACCTGCACAACCCCATCACCGCGGACCTGGTCGCTGCTGTCCAGGAGGAGGCCCGGCGCCGGGGGTACCAGACGATCGTCGTCGTGGGCGGTGATTCGGCGACCGAACGGGCCGAGATCGTCAAGCTGCTCGAGTTCCGCGTCGAGGGAATCGTCGCTGTCGGGCACCGACTTCCGGCAGGGGGCCGCGAAGCGATCACGAGCACGTGTCCCGGGGTGATCATCGGCAGCGAGCAGACGGGGGTGCCCGACCTGCTGTCGATCAGCAACGACGATGCCGTGGGGGCAAGACTGGCCGTGGAGCACCTGATCTCGTTGGGCCACACCCGGATCGCGCACGTCACCGGCGGCCGGAGCCTGGTCGCCCGGCGCCGGCGGCGAGGGTACGAGCAGGCCATGCGGGACAGCGGTCTCGGGGCGGAGGTCTCCTGCCATGACGGCGACTTCACCGACGAGGGCGGCCATCACGGAGCGTGGGCCGCGTTGACGTCGGGCCGACCGCCCACGGCACTCTTCGTCGTCAACGACTTCGCCGCGTTCGGGGCGATGGCTGCGGTGGTCGATCTCGGTCTGCGGGTCCCCGAGGACGTGTCGGTCGTCGGCTACGACGGGACTCGGCTCTCCGGTCTGCGAGCGCTGAGCCTCACGACGGTGGTCCAGCCCCTGGAGAGCATGGGCTCCCAGGCCGTGGCCCATCTGTGCTCACGGCTCGACGGCGACGACGCATCGCCGAAGAAGCGGATCCGGCTCACCCCGAGCCTCGTCGCGCGCGAGACCACCGCCCCCCTTCGCACCGCAGAGCACGAAGGGGCGTGAGCAGGGTGGCCCGCCGTCCTGCCGCCCGAAGGACAATATGTAAGGACAAACTATTGACAGTCGTTCGAGCCGTACGGGAGAGTGATGTGCGTCACGGTGCACCGCGATGCGAAGGGGGCTCCACGCGAGGCGGAACGAGCTCGACTGCCTCGGTCGATCCGGCGCCTGTGACCCCGACACTCTCCCCCGACTGCGGTCTGGGCAACCGAGAACCAAGGACTGTGAGCATGACCGCGATGACCACCACGCACCCCTCGCCGACCGACTCGCCCCGGCCGACCGCCGACCTCGTCCGGCGGGCCTGAGATGTTCGACGTCGTGACGATGGGCCGCACGGGGGTCGACATCTACCCCCTCGACCACGGGGTGCCCCTGGAGGAGGTGCGGACCTTCGAGAAGTTCCTCGGCGGGTCCGCGACCAATGTCGCGGTGGCCGCGGCGCGGTACGGCCGTCGGGCCGCTCTCGTGACGAAGACCGGGGACGATGCCTTCGGCCGGTACGTGCGCGCCGAGGCGCAGCGTCTCGGGGTCGTCGGGGACTTCATCACCCCGATCGCGGGGGAGGGCCCGCCCACCCCGGTGACCTTCTGCGAGGTGCACCCCCCGGACGACTTCCCGCTCTACTTCTACCGCTACCCCACGGCCCCCGACCTCCTGCTGACCGAGGCCGACCTGCCGCTGGCGCAGATCGCGGAGGCGCGGGTGTTCTGGACGACGGTGACCGGCCTGTGCCAGGAGCCCTCCCGCGCCGCGCACCACGCCGCCTTCGCCGCCCGCGGCCGGACCGAGCACACCGTCCTCGACCTCGACTACCGCCCGATGTTCTGGTCCGACCCGAGCGAGGCCTCGGCCGAGGTCTCGCGTGCCCTGGAGCACGTGACGATCGCCGTCGGCAACCGTGAGGAGTGCGAGGTCGCCGTCGGCGAGAGCGATCCGCAGCGCGCCGCCGACGCCCTCCTCGAGCGCGGTCTCGACCTGGCGATCGTCAAGCAGGGGCCGAAGGGCGTGCTCGCCGCCACCGCGGACGAGCGCGTCGAGGTCCCGCCGTACCTCGTCGAGGTCGTCAACGGCCTCGGTGCGGGCGACGCCTTCGGAGGGGCGCTCGTCCACGGCCTCCTCGAGGGGTGGGACCTGCGCCGGATCCTCGAGTTCGCCAATGTCGCGGGCGCGCTCGTCGCCGCACGACTCGAGTGCAGCACGGCGATGCCGACCGCCGACGAGGTCGAGGCCGGTCTCGCCGCATGGGCGACGACGGGAGCCAGCGCATGAGCACCACGAGGACGACGCTGCGCCCGGGCGCGGTCGACATCGCACACCTGACCGGGATCCGCGCGAGCGACCCGACGGCCATCGCCCGCGGCTGGGCGCAGCGCTCGCGCCGTCCACTGCTCGCGGAGGACGGGCGGATGCTGCTCGTCGCCGCCGACCACCCCGCCCGGGGCGCCCTCGGGGTCCGCGGCGAGGCGATGGCGATGGGCTCGCGCCCCGACCTCCTCGAGCGCCTGGCGACCGCCCTGGCCCGCCCCGGCGTCGACGGTGTGCTCGGCACCCCTGACGTCCTCGACGACCTGCTGCTCATGGGCGCCCTCGAGGACAAGGTCGTCGTCGGGTCGATGAACCGTGGTGGCCTGCAGGGCTCCACCTTCGAGCTCGACGACCGGTTCACCGGCTACTCGGCCGCGGAGATCGTCCGCCGCGGTCTCGACGGCGGCAAGATGCTCACTCGCATCGCCCTGGAGGACCCCGGCACCGTGGCGACGCTCGAGGCGAGCGCCGAAGCGATCACGGCGCTCGCCGAGCACGCGACGATGGCCATGGTTGAGCCCTTCTGGTCCATCCGGCGCGGCGGCAAGGTCGTCAACCTCCTCGACCCGGACAGCACCATCCGCTCGATCGCCGTGGCCTCCGGCCTCGGGGTGAGCAGCGCCCACACGTGGCTGAAACTGCCGGTCGTCGACGAGCTCGAGCGCGTCATGGACGCCACGACGATGCCCACCCTGCTCCTCGGTGGCGACCCGACGGGTGACCCCCAGGAGACCTACGCCTCCTGGGAGGGGGCGCTGACCCTGCCGCAGGTGCGCGGCCTCGTCGTCGGTCGCGCCCTGCTCTACCCGTCCGACGGGGACGTCGCCGCTGCGGTCGACATCGCCTCCGGCCTGGTCCACAGGGGGAGCCGATGAACCACACCCCCCGCACCGGCGTCGACAACGACCGGTGGTTCCACCCCTTCGCGCCGAAGGGGGAGGGCTGGGCCGTCGAGATCACCGACGCGGTCGACGGCTGGCAGCACACCTCCCTTCGCGTCGCCCTCCTCGAGCCCGGCGCCATCATCGACCACACGCTCACCGGTGAGGAGGCGGTCGTCGTCCCGCTCGTCGGGGGGTGCCGGGTCGACCTCGCCGGGACCACCTACGAGCTGACCGGCCGGGGCAGCGTCTTCGCGGGGCCGAGCGACACCCTCTACCTGCCGGCCGGCACCCGGCTGACGCTGACCAATGTCGGGGAGACGCCCGCGCGGATCGCCCTGTGCGGCGCGCGGGTCGAGGACGAGACCGGGGGTGGGCGCGAGGTCGTCCACCTGCCCGCGGACCTCGTGCCCGTCGAGCTGCGGGGCGCGGGGCAGTGCAGCCGTGAGGTCCGGGGATTCGCGATGCCCGACACGCTGCCCGGCGCCGAGCAGATCCTCGCCTGCGAGGTCATCACCCCGGCAGGCGGCTGGAGTTCGTACCCGCCGCACAAGCACGACACCGACCGACCGGGCGAGGAGAGCGAGCTCGAGGAGATCTACTACTTCGAGACGCAGAGCGTCGGTGAGGTCGACGTCGGCCGGGCCCCCCTCACGCGGGGCACCGACCGCGCCGACGGACGTCAGCCGGTGGGCTACCAGCAGGTCTACGGCGCGCACGGGCGTGACATCGACGTCCTCGTCGAGGTGACCACCGGCGACACCGTCCTCGTGCCCCACGGCTGGCACGGCCCGGCGATGGCCGCGCCCGACGCCGATCTGTACTACCTCAACGTCATGGCCGGGCCCGGGCCCGAACGGGTCTGGTTGATCTGTGACGATCCCGCCCACGGCGAGATCCGCGCGACCTGGACCGGTCAGGACGTCAACGGGCGACTGCCCGTAGGGGGGACCCGGTGAGGGCCGCGGTTCGCGGCGCACGAGGCGTGCCCGCCGACAGCACAGACACACTGCTTCCACTGATTCCGGCCGAGGCCGTGAAGGGCCACACTCACAAATGAATACCGGTGCCCACTCGGGCATCGTCCCTCGTTCCGCCGCACTGCAGCGGTGACCGAAGAGAAAGTAGTTCCCATGTCACGATTCACCCGCGCCAGCGTCGTCGCGACCTCGTCCGTAGCAGCACTGACCCTCGCTGCCTGCTCCTCCTCGGGGGGCAAGGAGACCGACGAGGGCGGAGGCGGTTCCGGCGGCGGCGCCGGCACCCCGGACATGACCGTCTCCTTCATCACCCACGCCGCTCCCGGCGACACCTTCTGGGACCAGGTCCGTGAGGGGGCGGAGGACGCGGCGAAGAAGGACAACATCAAGCTCGAGTACACCGCCGACCCGGAGGGCTCCCAGCAGGCCAACCTCGTCCAGCAGGCGGTCGACAAGAAGGTCGACGGGATCGCCGTCACCCTCGCCAAGCCCAGCGCGATGAAGGGCAACGTCGAGAAGGCCGTGGGGGCGGACATCCCTGTCGTCGCGCTCAACGGCGGCATGGGCGACTGGAAGGAGATGGGCGTCTCGGCCTTCTTCGGTCAGGACGAGGAGATCGCCGGAGAGGCGGCGGGCGAGCGGCTGACGGAGGAGAAGGCCGGCAAGACCCTCTGCGTCATCCACGAGCAGGGCAACGTCGGTCTCGAGGCCCGGTGCAAGGGCGCGGCCAAGACCTTCGACAAGACGGAGAAGCTCTACGTCAAGGGCACCGACACGGCGAACGTCCAATCGACGATCACCGCCAAGTTGCAGGAGGACGACTCGATCACCCACGTCATGACGCTGGGAGCCCCCTTCGCGCTCACCGGGCTGAAGTCCGTCGACGAGGCCGGGAGCGACGCCAAGGTCGTGACCTTCGACCTCAACGACGACGCGCTGCAGAAGATCAAGGACGGCGAGATCCTGTGGGCCGTCGACCAGCAGCCCTACGTCCAGGGGTACGAGGCCGTGGATGCCCTCTGGCTGCAGGTCAACCAGGGGGCCTCCATCGGTGGTGGCGAGCCCGTGCTCACCGGGCCGGCCTTCGTCGACGACAAGAACGTCGACATCCTGCTGGAGAAGTGATCGTCGATGACTGCTCAGTCCGCCGCAGACACCGATGATCGCGTGGTGACGAAGGGGAAGCTGAACATCCTCTTCGCCCGGCCCGAGGTCGGGGCCCTCATCGGCGCCTTCGTCGTGGCGGCGCTCTTCGTCGCCGTGGCGCCCTCCTTCCGCAATGTCGGCAATGTGGGCACGATCCTCTATGCCGCTGCCGCCATCGGTGTCATGGCCGTCGGCGTCTCGCTGCTCATGGTCGGTGGTGAGTTCGACCTCTCCACCGGCGTCGCAGCGACCGCGTCAGGGATCACGGCCGCGTTGACGGCGTGGAACTTCGGGCTCAACGTCTGGGTCGGCGTCGTCGCAGCGCTGATCTTCTCGATGGGTGTCGGGGCGTTCAACGGGTGGCTGCTCATGCGCACGGGGTTACCGAGCTTCCTCGTCACGCTCGGGACCTTCTTCATCCTCCAGGGCGCCAACCTCGCGGTGACGCGCCTCGTCGGGGGCACGGTCTCCACACCGTCCATCTCGGGGATGGACGGCTTCGAGTCGGCGAGGGCCGTCTTCGCCTGGCAGCTGAGGATCGGCCCGGTGAACATCAAGGCGCTCGTCGTCTACTGGCTCGTGCTCGTGCTGCTCGCCGCCCTCGTGCTGCAGAAGAGCAAGATCGGCAACTGGATCTTCGCCGTCGGCGGCGATGCCGCGGCGGCGCGGGCCGTCGGCGTCCCGGTCAAGGCCGTGAAGATCGGACTGTTCGTCTTCGTCGGCTTCTGCGCCTGGGTGCTCGGCATGCACCTGCTCTTCTCGTTCCAGGTCATGCAGTCGGGTGAGGGGGTCGGGCAGGAGTTCATCTACATCATCGCCGCGGTCGTGGGTGGGTGCTTGCTCACCGGTGGCTACGGGTCCGTGGTCGGAGCGGCACTCGGCGCCCTGATCTTCGGCATGACCCAGATGGGCATCAACTACGCCGGCTGGAACGTCGACTGGTTCTACACCTTCCTCGGCGTGATGCTCCTGCTGGCGACCCTCGTCAACATGTACGTCAAGAAGAAGGCGGATGGACGATGAGCACCTCCACGCACACCGAGCGACGGGACGCGACGCTGGCACCCCTCGTCGTGATGAAGGACGTGGGCAAGTCCTACGGCAACGTCGAGGCCCTGCGCGGGGTGAACCTCGAGGTCTACGCCGGTGAGGTCACCTGCGTGCTCGGCGACAACGGCGCGGGCAAGTCGACCCTGATCAAGATCATGGCCGGCCTGCACGAGCACTCGGCCGGGACCTTCGAGGTCAACGGGGTCAAGCGTCACCTCGCCTCGCCGCGTGCGGCGCAGGCGTTGGGGATCGCGACCGTCTACCAGGATCTCGCGCTGGCCCCCTTGATGTCCGTGTGGCGCAACTTCTTCATGGGCAACGAGCGGCGCAAGGGTCTCTTCCTCGACGCCGCGGAGATGAGGTCGATCGCGGACGCCGAGCTGGCGAAGATGGGCATCCACATCGGAGACCTCGACCGCCCGGTCGGCGGCCTCTCGGGTGGGCAGAAGCAGTGCATCGCCATCGCGCGGGCGATCTACTTCGGCGCCAAGGTGATCATCCTCGACGAGCCGACGGCCGCCCTGGGCGTCAAGCAGTCCGGGGTCGTGCTGAAGTACATCGCCAAGGCGCGCGACGCCGGCCTCGGGGTCGTCTTCATCACCCACAACCCGCACCATGCCTACCTCGTGGGCAACCACTTCGCCATCCTCAAGCTGGGCCGGCTCACGCTCGACGCGCACCGCGACGAGTTGACGGTCGACCAGCTGACGGCGGAGATGGCGGGCGGCCAGGAGCTCGCCGAGCTGGAGCACGAGCTGAGCGATGTCCAACCCGGCAAGACGGTCGACCCGGACCACCCGGAGGCCGAGCTGGCCGGGCCGGGCAAGCCCCGGATCGACGACGCGCACGCGGCCGAGCCGCGGGAGGACGAGGCATGAGGTCGGTCGCTCGCCCGGCCCCGCCGGTCGACCTCGCCCTCCCCTTCGCATCTGCCTAGGCACGTGCCCGCCCCCGGCCGCATCTGCCTGGGCACGTGCCCACCCTCGTCCGCATCTGCCTAGGCAGATGCGGACAGGGGGTCCCGCGTGCCGGCACCGGTTGTTAGTATGTAATGACAAAGCCTCGTCCTAGGAGCAGTCGCATGAGCACCCCCACCCGCATCACCCACCTCATCGGGCACGCATCGTGGGAGGGGGAGGCCGCGCGGACGTCGGAGGTCTTCAACCCGGCCACGGGTGAGGTCACCGGCACGCTCGACCTCGCGAGCGCGGAGCTCGTCGACGAGGTCGTCGCCGGCGCGCACGAGGCGTCGAAGGCCTGGGGCCAGACCTCCCTCGCCCGTCGGGTACGGATCCTCTTCGCCTTCCGGCAGCTGCTGGAGGAGCGGAAGGGGGAGATCGCCCGGGTCATCACCGCTGAGCACGGCAAGACCTATGACGACGCCGTGGCCGAGATCTCCCGCGGCCAGGAGGTCGTCGAGTTCGCGTGCGGCATCCCGCACCTCCTCAAGGGTGGTTTCTCCGAGAACGTCTCCACGAGCATCGATGCCTACTCGATCCTCCAGCCGCTCGGCGTCGTCGGGATCATCTCCCCCTTCAACTTCCCGGCGATGGTGCCGCTGTGGTTCGTGCCGATGGCGGTGGCGACGGGCAACGCCGTGGTCATCAAGCCGAGCGAGAAGGACCCGACGGCGGTCAACCTCATCGCCGACCTGTGGCGCGAGGCGGGGCTGCCCGAGGGCGTGATGAATGTCGTCCACGGCGACAAGGAGGCCGTCGACGCACTTCTCGACAACTCCCACGTCAAGGCGATCTCCTTCGTCGGGTCGACGCCGATCGCCCGCCATGTCTACGAGCGGGGTGTGGCGAACGGCAAGCGGGTCCAGGCGCTCGGCGGGGCGAAGAACCACATGCTCGTCCTGCCCGACGCCGACCTCGACCTCGCGGCGGATGCCGCCGTCTCCGCCGGCTACGGCGCTGCCGGCGAGCGCTGCATGGCCATCTCCATCGTCCTCGCCACCGAGTCGATCGCCGACGACCTCGTGACGAAGATCGTCGAACGGACACGGACCCTCAGCACCGGCGACGGGATGGGTGGGTCCGACATGGGCCCGCTGGTGACGAAGCAGCACCTGGCGAAGGTCACCGGGTACGTCGAGGAGGGCGTCGCGGCCGGCGCCGAGCTCGTCATCGACGGTCGCGAGGGCGCGGACGAGCTCGGGAGCGGGTTCTTCCTCCAGCCGACGCTCTTCGACAGGGTCACCCCGGAGATGTCGGTCTACACCGACGAGATCTTCGGCCCCGTCCTCTCCGTCGTGCGCGTCGGCTCCTACGACGACGGGCTGCAGCTGATCAACGACAACGAGTTCGGCAACGGCACGACGATCTTCACCAACGACGGGGGCGCCGCGCGGCGCTTCCAGCACGAGGTGCAGGTCGGCATGGTCGGCATCAACGTGCCGATCCCCACGCCGATGTCGTACTACTCCTTCGGCGGGTGGAAGAACTCCCTCTTCGGTGACACCCACGCCCACGGCATCGAGGGCGTGCACTTCTTCACCCGGACCAAGGCCGTGACCCAGCGGTGGCTCGACCCCAGCCACGGTGGGCTGAACCTGGGGTTCCCGGAGAACGACTGACGGCCTCCGCCCTTCGCCCGCGGTCGATGTCGGACCGAGTGCCGGGCCGCACGCGGATACATCGACCCGCGAAGGGGGGGCGAAGGGGGGGCGGCGCGGGAAGAGGGTCGCTCAGAGGTGCTCGTGGACGAAGGCGAGCACGTCGTCGAGGACCTCTTCGCGATTGACCTCGTTGAAGATCTCGTGCCGGGCGCTCGGGTAGGACTTCGCGGGGGCGCCCTCGGGGGCGATGCGCGCCCAGCCCTCCCGGCTCGCGTCGATGGGGACGAGCTGGTCGTCCTCACCGTGGAGCCAGATCGTCGGGACGCTCAGGCGACCGCCGGCGTTGATCGACTCGAGAGCGGCGGCCAGTGCACGCAGGGTCGGCCGCTTGAAGTCCCCGTGCCAGACGAGTTCGTCCTGCTCGTAGGCCAGACCCACGTCCTCCACGCGGCTGAGGGTCGTGATGTCGATGGGCATCGGGGGGATCTCGTCCAGGTCGGCGAGCCGGGTCGGCGCCCAGGACCCGAGGACCGGACCGGAGAGCACGACCGCGGCGAGCGACTCGGGGTGTCGCTGCGCGTACCGGGCGGCGATCATGCCGCCCATCGAGTGGCCGATGAGCACGAGCGGCAGGTCGGGGTTCTCCTCCCGGGCGCGCTGCACCAGCAGGTGGAGGTCGTCGACGACCTGCTCGAAGTCCTCGACGAGCACCCGCTCGCCCTCGCTGCGTCCGTGACCGACGTGGTCGTGCGCGTAGACGACGGCCCCGTCCGAGGTCAGCCGGTTGGCGACCCATTGGTAACGACCGATGTGCTCGCCGTATCCGTGGGCGACGACGGCCACCCAGGTCGGGTTGCCCGGCGGACTCCACAGGGAGCCGATGAGCAGGCCGCCGTGGCCCTGGGTCTCGATGTCCTCGGGCGGGATGGAACTCACGGGTCCTCCTGGGTGACGTCGGTGTCGCACCCAGTGTGTCAGCGCGTGAGGGTCGAGCAGGGAGGGGACCACGGACCGGAAGGAAACGATCCGCGCGCGCGGGCGGTGAACGCGATCTCCGCGCATCGACCAGGAGGACCAGTGACCCAGCCGGACCGTGCCCACAGCGCCGGGGAGGTGCTCTCCACCAAGACGTCCCGGGCAGCGGGTGCCCACGTGAGCCGCCACGACGCCTGTGCGAGGGTCGAGGCATGACGGAGACGGACGCGCTGCACAGCGGGACCAGCGGTCAGCGGGTGGTCGTCGTGGGAGCCGGGGAGTGTGGCACCCGGGCGGCGATGGCCCTGCGCGAGCGGGGCTTCGACGGCTCGATCACGCTCATCGGGCGGGAGGAGGTGCACGCCTACGAGCGCCCGCCCCTGTCCAAGGCCTCGTTGGCGGCGGACGACGCGGACCTGGTCCACCCCTGGACCCCGGAGCAGCTCGCGGAGGCGGGGGTCTCCCTTCGTCTCGGGGCGGACGTCACCGGTATCGACCGGTCAGCGCAGACCGTCCGGACGAGCGACGGTCCGCTCCCCTACGACCGGCTGCTCCTGGCGATGGGGGCGCGGCCGCGTCGCCTCGATCTCGAGCACGTCCTCTACCTGCGCACCCACGAGGACGCCACCGCACTGCGCGCCCTCGTGCGACCGGGCGGGCGGATGCTCGTCATCGGTGCCGGCTTCATCGGCCTCGAGATCGCCGCGGCCGCGCGGGAGCGGGGCATGGAGGTCGTCGTCGTCGAGTCGGCCGACCGGGCGCTCTCCCGGATGGTCCCGGCCGTCATCGCGGAACGCGTCGTCGCGCTGCACCACGAGCACGGGGTACCCATCCGCACCGGGACGACGGTGGCCGCCGTCCACCGCGAGGGCGACCGGCTCCGGGCCGCGCTCTCCGACGGCGAGGAGCTCGTGGTCGACGCGGTCGTCGCCGGGGTGGGGGCTGCACCCTCCACCGAGATCGCCTCCGACGCCGGCCTGCTGGTCGAGGACGGGATCGTCGTGGACGAGCAGCTGCGCACGAGCGACCCGCGCATCTGGGCAGCGGGGGACTGCGCGACCTTCCCCGACGCCCGCTCGGGCCGGCGGGTACGGGTGGAGTCCTGGCGCAATGCCCACGACCAGGCACTCACGGTGGCCGCCTCGATGACCGGGGGCGAGGAGCCGCACGTGGCGGTGCCGTGGTTCTGGTCCGACCAGTACGACCAGATGCTGCAGACCGCCGGCCTGCCCGGCCCGGGCGAGCACGAGGTGGTCCGCGTGCGCGAGGACGGGTCACTGCTGCACTTCGGCCTCGATGCTGCCGGCCGGCTCGTCGACGCGACCTCGCTCGGCCGCGGCCCGGTCGTCGCCAAGGACATCCGGGTCGCCGAGCGGCTCATCGGCGCCGGGGCGAGGCCCGACCCGGCCGGTCTGGCGGATCCGGGCGTCCCCCTTCGCTCCCTGCTGGCGTGAGGGCGCGGACATCGACATCGGGCCCGGATGCATCCGAGCCCGATGTCGATGTCTGCGTCAGGCTCCGGCGGCCTCGCGGACCTCGGCGATCGTCACGGGGCGGTGCTCCCGCGCAGAGAGCGACGCGGCCTCGGCCGTCCAGGCCGTCCCCATCGCGTCCTCGACGGTGCACGGGTTGTCGACCTCGCCCGCGACGAGACGGGTGAAGGTGGCCAGCTCGAGGCGGAAGGCCTCCGCGAGCCGGTCCATGAAGAACCCGTGTGCCGGTCCGGACGGCCAGGTGGCGCCGGGGTGGGTGGAGCGAAGGGGGAGTCCCTCGTCGAGGCCGGCGGCGAGGGCGTCGGTGACCCCGTGCACCTCGAGGCGCACGTCGTAGCCGCGGCCGTTGGTGCGGGTGTTGGACACGACACCGATCGTGCCGTCGTCCAGCGTGAGCAGGGCCGAGGCGGTCGAGTGGTCGCCGTGGTCGGCGTAGAGCCCGGCCGGGGCGTCGGGGTCGACCGCGCCGAGCGCGTAGACCTCGACGACCTCCTGACCGGTCACCCAGCGCACCGCATCGAAGTCGTGCACCGAGCAGTCGCGGAAGATGCCGCCGCTCACCGCGAGGTAGGTGGCCGGAGGAGGGGCCGGGTCGAGGGTCGTCGAGCGGACGGTCGTCACCCGGCCGAGCTCGCCGGCCCGGACCGCGTCCCGGGCGGCGACGAAGGCGGGGTCGAAGCGCCGCGGGTAGCCGATCTGCACGGGGACGTCACTGCCGCCGACCGTGGCCTGCACGGCGAGCGACTCGGCGATGGTTCCGGCGATCGGCTTCTCGCAGAGGGTGGGGACCCCCTTCGCGACCGCCGCACCGATGAGGTCGGCGTGCACGTGGGTGGCCGCAGCGATGACGACACCGTCGAGGCCGGCGTCGAGCAGCGCTGCCGGGTCGGCGACCGCGCGCGCCCGGGGGATGCGGCCGGTGACCGCGTCGACGGCGGCCGTCACCGGGTCGGTGACGACGAGCTCCTCGACGGAGTCGAGCGCGGCGAGGGTGTCGGCGTGGAAGGCGCCGATGCGGCCGAGGCCGATGAGTCCGATACGCATGTTCAGTCCTGTCCTCCGGTGACCTGCTGGTCCCAGTCGATGACGGAGCCGGTGACGACTCCGGAGCGGTTCGAGAGCAGGAAGACGACCGCGTCGGCGATCTCCCCGACCTGCCCGAGCTGACCCATCGGCAGCCGCGCGCCGGCCTGCTCGACCCAGTCGTCACCCGCGCCGTGGAAGCGACGCTGCGTCGCGTCCTCGCCCTCGGTCTGCGTCCACCCGATGTTCAGGGCGTTGACGCGGATGCGGTCGAAGCGGTGCGCGTGGGCGACGTTCTTCGTCAGCCCGGACAGCCCGGCCTTCGCCGCGACGTAGGGGGCCAGGTAGGGCTGGCCACCGCGGGAGCTGATGCTCGAGATGTTGACGATCGTGCCGGGCGCCCCGCGCGCGGTCATGTCCGCGATCGTCGCCTGCATCGTGAAGAAGGGCCCGCGCAGGTTCGTCGCGACGTGCGCGTCGAAGAGCTCGGGGGTGGTGTCGAGGATCGACCCGCGGTCGGTGAGCCCGGCACAGTTGACGAGGGCGTCGATGCGCCCGTGACGCTCGACGGTCCGGGCCACGACCCCCTTCGCCTCCTCGGGGTCGGCGACGTCGCCGGTCACGGCGCTCGCGCGCTCGCCGAGCTCGTCGGCCAGGGCCTGCCCCGGCTCCGGTCGACGGCCGGTGACGACGACGGTGGCTCCCTCACGGACCGCGGCACGGGCGATGCCCGCGCCGACTCCGGAGGTTCCACCGACGACGAGCACGATCGTGTCGGTGAGCAGTGCGTCCACATCGACTCCTGGGTCAGCTGGTGCGGCGGGCGGTGTGGCCCGCCAGGGCGGTCTGCAGGTCCTCGGGTGGTGAGCCCTCGTCGAGGGCCTGCCGGACGATGTCGGCCTGGGGGGGCGGCGACATGCCGTCGACGGGTTGGTCGAGGTCGAGGTTGGTCGGGAAGGCATAGCCCTCGGCGCTCGCGGCGACCGCAGCGCTGACGTCGAGGCCAGCGGCGGCGCGGGCGAGCAGCGTCGGATAGATCGCCGTGATGATCCGTCGTCGGTCGGTCGCCTCCATCGCCCGGCCGAAGGCCGAGGAGACCTGCAGCAGGTTGGCCATCCGACGCACGTCACTCGTGGTGTTGGTGCCCGCGGCGTGGAAGAGGGCCGGGTTGAAGAAGACCGCGTCCCCCTTCGTCAGGGGCAGCTGCACGTGGTGGCCGGCGAAGTACTCCTGGAAGTCCTCGAGCCAGTAGGCGAGGTAGCCGTGGGAGTACTTCTGCGAGTACGGCAGGTAGAGGGTGGGGCCGGTCTCGACCGGCATGTCGCAGTGGGCGACCGCGCCCTGGAGGGTGAGCGCGGGGGAGAGGGCGTGCACGTGCCGGGGGTAGCGCTCGGCGACCTCCGGCGTGGTGAAGCCCAGGTGGTAGTCGCGGTGGACGGTCTGGCCGACACCGCCGGGGTTGACGACGTTGACCTGGCTGGTGACCTGGTACCCGGGTCCGAGCCAGGCGCGCGAGGCCAGGGCGATGAGGTCATTGGCGTAGTAGTCGACGAAGTCCTCGGGGTGGTCGACCGCGAGCTTTTCGAGGGCATTCCAGACCCGGTCGTTGACCCCACCCGTGGCGAAGTGGTCACCGACCTCACCCCCCGTCGCCCGTTCCGCGGCGATGATCTCCTCGAAGGCGGCCGAGACCCGGTCGATCACCTCGTGCTCCAGGGCGCCGGTCATGACGAAGATCCCGGGTCCGTCGGCGAGGACCGCGGCGAGCTCGCCCTCGACGGACTCGCGCCCCTCGTCCGTGGCGATGGCCGCGCGCAGGGTGGAGGCCGAGTAGACGGGGACCTGCTGCTCGATGCCCTCGGCGTGGGTCAGTGACGGGTCGGCCTGGGCGCCGAGGAGTGCGCGCAAGTCCTCGACGTGGCACTCGGCCTGCCGCAACGGGGCGAAGGGAGCATGCGACGTCGTCATCCCTCCAGCCTTCACCGCCCGGGCCCCGGCGCCGGCGCCGAAAGACCTCAAAAAGACCTCAAAAACAGGGTTGACCCTCACGTGGCGTGAGGCAGCAGGGTCGACCCATGACCGAGATCTCGCAGCTGTCGCACACTGGCCGCATGGAGGCACTCACGGTGGGGCAGGTGGCCGAGCACTTCGGCGTGACGGTGCGGACGCTGCACCACTACGACCAGGTCGGGCTGCTGCACCCGAGCGAGCGCACCCATGCGGGCTACCGGCTCTACACCGCCGGCGACCTGCAGCGGCTGAGCACGATCGTCGTCTACCGCCGGCTGGACTTCTCGCTGGAGGAGATCGGCGAGCTGCTCGAGGCTGAGGAAGCCGACGTGGTGGACCACCTGCGGCGGCAGCGCGACGCGGTCATGGCCAGGGTGACGCAGATGTCCGCCCTGGTCGATGCGATCGACCACCGACTGGAGGCAGAGATGAACGACCAGCCCGCGACGACCGAGGACCTCAAGGAGCTCTTCGGCGACGGCTACAGCGACGAGTACCGGGCCGAGGCGCAGGAGCGCTGGGGCGACACGGCCCAGTGGCAGCAGTCCGCGGAGCGCACGGCCCGCATGACCGCGCAGGACTGGGCCACGGTCAAGGAGGAGACCGAGGCCCTCGAGGCGCAGCTCGCCGAGGCCGTCCGCGCCGGGGTGCCGGCAGAGGGCGACCGGGCGGCAGGGATCGCCGAGAGGCACCGCGCGGGGATCGCGCGCTTCTACGACTGCGACCACGCCTTCCAGACCTGCCTGGCGCAGATGTACCTCTCGGACGAGCGCTTCACGGCGCACTACGAGGCGCTCGCCCCCGGAGCCGCGCAGTGGCTGCACGACGCGATCGTCGCCAACGCCGCGCGGCACGGAGCCTGACGCCGGCTCAGGAGTGACGCGCTGCCCCCGAGGCGAAGCCGAGCCAGGTGTGCCGGTTGCCGGCCCAGCACCAGCCGACCTTCGGGGCGTGCTTGTGGGCGGAGCCGTCGCGGCCGGTGCCGTTGCTGATCCAGATGGCGGGGGTGCGCGAGTCCAGGCCCCCCTTCGCCGTGGGCCTGCGCGAGCCGATCGTCATGAAGCACCGTCCCCGCTCGAGCCGCCCCGGCTCCTGGAGCAGCCAGCTGATCCCCTCGCTGACGGTCAGCGGCACGCGTCCGCGCTCGCGGATCGCCGGCAGCGCCTCGTCGGGGGACCAGTTGGCCATCTCGTCGCCCCGCTCGACGTCGGTGACCCACCACAGGGGGGCCTCGGGGGTCTCGCCCCCTGCGATGGGGGCGAAGTCGGCGAGGTCGCCCAGGTCGGTGACGACGAACCCCGGCCGGTCGCGGTGGCGCAGCAGAGGGGCGAGCTGGGCGGCAGGGACGAGCGAAGGGGAGAGCACGAGCACGGCGTCGCCGTCCGGTGCGGTGGGGACGAGGCCCGCGAACGCGGCGTCGGTGAGCCCGGCGAGAGCAGGCACGCCGAGGTCGATCAGACGGGTTGTCTGGGTGAGGGGATCAGCGCTCATGTGGTCAGAACGCGGACCGCGGCGATTCCCTTCCAAACTTTTTTACGGAGGACCCATCCGCCGTGGAGGGGGCTCCGAACCCCATGTGCTCAACCGAGGCGACATGGTGTCGCCGATTCACAGGAGGACTTGATATGCGTACGACTCGAATCGCCGGCATCGCCGCCACCGCAATGCTCGTCGGGCTGCCGCTCGCAGCCGGGCCCGCCAGCGCCCAGGCCAACGAGGGTGGCGAGCTCACCGCTCAGCTCAGCCAGCTCAACGACTCCGGGGCGTCCGGCACCGCGTGGGCCAAGGTCGACGGCAACCAGGTCGAGATCAAGCTCGAGACCCAGGGCCTGCTCGCCGACGCCCCGCACGCCCAGCACATCCACATCGGTGGGCAGAACGTCTGCCCGACGAACGACCAGAAGGGCAAGGGCTTCGAGGGCGCGCTGCAGACCAGCGACGCTGCCGACCAGTACGGCGCCGTCAAGGTGTCCCTGACCAAGGAGCCGGGCAAGACCGACGACAGCGCCGCGCTCGACGTCGCCAACTTCCCCAAGGGCTCCGAGAGCACCTACTCGCGCACGATCACCGTCGATGACGAGATGGCCAAGCAGATCGCCGATGGCGACGGCGTCGTCGTCGTCCACGGTGTCGACCACGACGGCTCCGGCAAGTACGACGGCGACACCAAGTCCGACCTCGACCCGAGCCTGCCCTCCGAGGCCACCGACCCGGCGGCCTGTGGTGAGCTCGACGTGGCCCAGATGAACATGCCGCAGGGTGGAGTCGAGACCGGCGGTTCTGACACGGCGGGTATGGAGTACCCGGCGGCCATCACCCTCGGTGCCGGCGCGCTGGCGCTCGGTCTCGGTGGCGTTGGCTTCGCCGCGACCCGTCGCATGAAGACCAACCGCTGATCAACATGAAGAATCAGGAGACCGGCGGACGTCGTCGACGCACAGTAGTCGTCGCGGCGTCTGCCGGTCTGCTCTTGGCCGGCGCGGGGACCGTCGGGTGGGCGGCGACCCAACAGGTCGGCGCCCCCCCGGCGCCCCCGTCGGCCGAGTCCTCCGAGCAGAGTTCGGCGAGCACCAGCTCGTCGAGCTCTGCCCCGGAGTCCTCCTCGACGAAGTCGTCGACCCCGTCGAAGACGACGTCGACGAAGGCCAAGCCCAGCCCCTCCCCGACCTCGGACACGGCACAGCCCATGCCGGCCTCGAAGCCGACCAACGTGCGCCTGCCGGGCATCGACGTCACGTCACCGGTCCACGGACTGGGGCTCGACGACCAGGGGAAGCTCAAGGTTCCCTCCGGAGACAAGTACGACGAGGTGGCCTGGTACGACGGGTCGCCCACGCCCGGTGAGTCGGGACCGTCCGTGATCGAGGGGCACGTCACGGGCAGCGGCCACCGCAAGTCGGTCTTTTTCGAGCTGGGGGCGACGAAGGCCGGGGACCGGGTCGAGGTCGACCGCGCGGACGGAAGCACCGCGACCTTCAAGGTCACGAAGGTGAACAAGTACCAGAAGGCGGACTTCCCTCGGATCGACGTCTATGGGGCGACCAAGGGGCCCGAGCTGCGGGTCATCACCTGCGGCGGCACGTACGACGAGGCTGCTGGTCGGCATCTGGACAACATCGTCGTCTTCGCCGAGCTCGTGGAGAAGTAACCGGGCAGGATGTCGAGGACGCCTCTGCGGCTCCGACGTTCGGGGTGTCATGGCCATCAGGTCACCATCGACACCGCCGCCGGCGGGCAGGAGGCACCACCATGAAGTTCGTCATCCTCGTCCACTCGAACCCTCAGCCCTGGGGTCACCCCACGGGCGACTTCGTCGCCGAGCACCAGGCCCTCCCACCGGAGCAGCGCGGGCGGCTCGAGGCCGACTTCGACCGGCTGATGGGGGAGATGCAGCAGAAGGGGGAGCTGCTCGGCGGCGAGGCGCTCGGTGACCCCGTGGGCTCACGGCTCTTTCGGTGGGCCGACGGCCACCCGATCGTCTCCGACGGCCCCTATGCGGAGACCAAGGAGCAGTTCGCCGGCTTCTTCCTCATCGACGTCACCGACCGCACCCGCGCCGAGGAGATCGCCAGGCAGTTCGCCGGTCCGGGGGAGACGATCGAGCTGCGACCGACGATGTGGCCCGGTGGCGAGGAGCAGTGACCCGAGTCGGGGACGGGTGGCGGCAGCACTCCGCCGACGTCCTCGCCGCTCTGCTCCGCCGCAGCAACGACTTCGGTGCGTGCGAGGACGCGGTGCAGGAGGCGCTCCTCGCGGCTGCCGAGCAGTGGCCGCGTGACGGGACGCCCGAGGACCCGAAGGCCTGGTTGGTCCGCGTCGCCTCCCGCCGGCTCATCGACGCGCAGCGCAGTGGCGATGCCCGGGAGCGACGGGAGTCGGCCGAGGGCCGGTCCGCAGCGCGGCTGTCGGCGTCGACGCAGGCGCTGCCGGACGACGACACCCTGCGGATGTGCATGCTCTGCGCCCACCCGGACTGCAGTGATGCCTCCAGGGTCGCGCTGACGCTGCGCGCGGTGGCCGGGCTGAGCACGGCACAGATCGCCGCCTGTTTCCTCGTGCCCGAGGCGACGATGGCGCAACGGATCAGCCGGGCGAAGGCCACGATCAGGGCGAGTCCTGCTCCCTTCGCCCCGCCCACACCGGAGGATGCGGTGACCCGCCTCCACGCCGTGCGCCACGTCGTCTACCTCGTCTTCACCGCCGGGCACACCACCGCCGCCGGTGACCACCTCGTCGACGTCGACCTCCAGCACGAGGCGGTCCGTCTGGCCGAGCGGCTGCACCGGGCGGTGCCCCACGACCCGGAGACGGCCGGGCTCCTCGCCCTGCTCCTCATCGACCACGCCCGGGCCGCGGCCCGTCAGGATGCCGCCGGTGACCTCATCCCGCTCGACGAGCAGGACCGTGCGCTGTGGGACCACGCGGCCATCGCCCGCGGTGTCCGGCTCGTCGAGGGTGCCCTGCCGAAGGGAGCCGTCGGCCCCTTCCAGCTGCAGGCCGCGATCGCGGCCGTCCACGGGGAGGCCACGACCGCGGCCGCGACGGACTGGGCGCAGATCGTGGTGCTCTACCGGATGCTGGCGCGGATCGCCCCGTCACCGGTGGTGGAGCTCAACCTCGCTGCGGCAGTGGGCATGGCGGCAGGCGCCGACGCGGGGCTGACGTCGCTGGGCCCGCTCCTGGAGGACCCCGTCCTCGGCCGTGGGCACCGGGTGCACGCGGTGCGGGCGCACCTGCTCGAGCGTGCGGGCCGGGAGGCGGAGGCGCAGGAGGCCTACCTCGTGGCGGCCAGTCGCACCCAGAGCATCCCCGAGCAGCGCTACCTCAACCGCCGGGCGGGGGCGCTGGGCCGGCTGCCCGTCCGCCCAGATTCTCGGGTCACCCGATAATCCACGGCTTCGCAAGGGTTTAAGACTCTTGCGAAGGCGATGTTTCTCGGGTGACCCGAGAAACCTGGGGCGGGAGCCTTGACAACCTACAACCATATGGTTGTAGGTTTTTCTCGTGACACGGACCGAAGAGGAGCGGGCGAACGCCTTCTTCCACGCCCTCGCCGACAGCACGCGCCGCGACATCCTGCGCCGCGTCCTCGCCGGTGAGCACTCGGTGACAGCGCTGACCGAGCACTACCCGATGAGCTTTGCCGCCGTGCAGAAGCACGTGGCGATCCTCGAGCGGGCCGGTCTGATCACCAAGCGCCGCAGCGGTCGCGAGTCCTTGGCGAGTGGCGACGTGGAGGCCGTGCGAGCGGTCTCGACGATGCTCGCCGATCTCGAGGCCGTGTGGCGGGGACGGGTCGAGGGCATCGACGCCCTCCTGGCCCGGGACGACACCACCGACACGACCAGCTGACCCAGGAGCACGCCATGCCACTCACCGACGTCACCACCGACATCGACGCCCGCACCCTCGTCATGACCTGCGACTTCCCCGTGACCCCCGAGCGCCTCTGGCAGGTGTGGGCCGACCCGCGCCAGCTCGAGCAGTGGTGGGGACCGGAGAGCCACCCCGCGACCGTGACCGAGCACGACCTCACGCCGGGCGGCCTCGTGAAGTACCACATGATCGGGCCGGACGGGGAGAAGTTCCCCGGCGGCTGGGAGGTCATCGCCATCGACGAGCCGAGGCGGCTGGAGCTGCGCGACTTCTTCGCCGATGCCGACGGCAATCCCGTCGACACCCCGCCGGGGTCCCGGATGGTCATCGAGATCACCGCGACCGACGGCGGTTCCCGGATGGTCAACACCTCGACGTGGGAGAGCGCCGAGGCGATGCAGCAGATCCTCGACATGGGGGTCGTCGAGGGTTCCTCGTCCGCCATCGGCCAGCTCGACGCGCTCCTCGCCGCCTGAGCCTCAGGCGATGGTGCCCCGGACGGCAGCGACCACTCGCTCGTCGTCCGGGGTGACCTGCGGGCTGAAGCGTGCGACCGGGGCGCCGTCGGCGTCGATGACGAACTTCTCGAAGTTCCACCGGATGTCGCCGCTCTCGCCACCCTCGTCCGCGGTGTCCGTGAGGGCCGAGTAGACCGGGTGCCGACCGGCGCCGTTGACCTCGACCTTCTCGCTCATCGGGAAGGTCACGCCGTAGGTCGCGGAGCAGAACTCGGCGATCTCCTCGGTGGTGCCCGGCTCCTGCCCGCCGAACTGGTTGCACGGCAGGCCGACCACGGCGAAACCCTGCGGGCCGTATGCCTCGTGCAGGGCCTCCAGGGCGGTGTACTGCGGGGTCAGGCCGCACTTCGAGGCGACGTTGACCAGCAGGGCGGGCTGGCCGCCGGTGAGGTCGCGCAGCGTGCCGGGCGTCCCGTCGAGGCGGGCGATGGCGGCGTCGAGGATGCTCATGGGATCGACCCTAGCCGCCTGGTCACGGCGGGCCGCCCTGCTGGACGAGGGGGACCTCCCCTTCGCCCGGACACGACGGGTGCGAAGGGGAGGCCCGCGCCTCAGCGTGCCGTGAAGCCCCGCAGCCGCAGGCTGTTGCTCACGACGAAGACCGAGGAGAAGGCCATCGCCGCGCCGGCGATCATCGGGTTGAGCATCCCGGCGGCTGCGAGCGGCAGGGCCGCGACGTTGTAGGCGAAGGCCCAGAAGAGGTTGCCCCGGATCGTCGACAGCGTGCGCCGTGCCAGCCGGATCGCGTCCACCGCGACGCGCAGGTCGCCGCGGACCAGGGTCAGGTCGCTGGCCTCGATCGCCACGTCCGTGCCGGTGCCCATGGCCAGACCGAGGTCGGCCGTAGCCAGGGCGGCCGCGTCGTTGACTCCGTCACCGACCATGGCGACGACCTTGCCCTCGCCCTGCAGCCGCTCGACGACGGCCACCTTGTCGGCGGGCATGACGTCGGCGATGACATCCTCCGGGGCGATGCCGACATCGGCGGCGACGGAGCGGGCGACGACCTCGTGGTCGCCGGTGAGCAGGATCGGGCGCAGCCCCAGGTCGCGCAGCTCGGTGATCGCCTGTGCCGACGACTCCTTGATCGTGTCGGCGACGACGAGCAGACCACGGGCGCGACCGCCCCACGCCACCTGCACGACCGTGCCGCCGCGCTGCTGGTGGGCCAGAGTCGCGTCATCGAGGTCGGTGCACCGCATCTGGCCCGCCTCGCTGAGCAGGCCGGGCCGGCCCACGACCACCGACTCCTCGCCGACGGTCCCTCGCACGCCGAGCCCCTCGGCATTGGCGAAGCCCTCGACCGGCGGCAGCTGACCGATGCTCTCGCGCGCACCGGTGGCGATGGCCCGGGCGATCGGGTGCTCCGACGCGGCCTCGAGCGCACCGGCCAGGCGCAGCACCTGCGCCTCGTCCTCGCCCTCGGCGACGACGACCTCGCGCAGGCTCATCCGGCCCGTGGTCACGGTGCCGGTCTTGTCGAGGACGATCGTGTCGACCTTCCGGGTGGACTCCAGGACCTCCGGGCCCTTGATGAGGATGCCCAGCTGCGCTCCCCGGCCGGTTCCGACCATGAGGGCCGTCGGCGTGGCCAGCCCCAGAGCGCAGGGGCAGGCGATGATCAGCACCGCGACGGCGGCGGTGAAGGCCATCGAGAGCCCGGCGCCGATGGCGATCCAGAAGATCAGCGTCGCCAGGGCGAGCACGAGGACGATCGGCACGAAGATCCCGGAGATCCGGTCGGCGAGGCGCTGGACCTCGGCCTTGCCGTTCTGCGCGTCCTCGACCATCCGTGCCATCTGCGCCAGCTGGGTGTCGCCGCCGACGCGGCTGGCGCGCACGACGAGTCGACCGCCGGCGTTGACGGTCGCGCCGACGACCTCGTCCTCGGGGCCGACCTCGACAGGCACCGACTCGCCCGTGAGCATCGAGGTGTCGATCGCGGAGGTGCCGTGCTCGATCACGCCGTCGGTGGCGACCTTCTCGCCCGGGCGCACCACGAAGCGCCTCCCCACGGCCAGCTGCTCGACCGGGACCTGCCGTTCGGTGGTCCCGTCCGCATCGAGGACGGTGACCTCCTTGGCGCCCATCTCGAGCAGGGCCCGCAGCGCGGCGCCGGCCCGTCGCTTCGAGCGCTTCTCGAAGTAGCGGCCGGCCAGGATGAAGGTCGTCACCCCCGCGGCGGCCTCGAGGTAGATGTTGCCGGAGCCGTCGGAGCGCTCGACGGTCAGCTCGAAGGGGTGGGTCATCCCGGGCATCCCGGCGGTGCCCCAGAAGAGGGCGTACACGGACCAGGCCAGGGCGGCGAGCGTGCCCATCGACACGAGGGTGTCCATCGTGGTCGTGCCGTGCCGCAGGTTGGTCCACGCCGCCCGGTGGAAGGGCCACGCGCCCCACACGACGACCGGGGCGGCCAGGGTCAGCGACAGCCACTGCCAGGAGGTGAACTGCAGGGCCGGGATCATCGCCATGGCGATGACCGGGGCCGACAGCACCGCCGAGATGAGCAGGCGCCGGCGCAGCTGCTCGGTCTCGTCGGGAGGGGCCGGCTCACCGCCCGTCGCCCGCTCCGGTCGCGGCAGGGCCGCCCCGTACCCGGCCTGCTCGACGGTCTCGACCAGCCGTTCGGGCGGGACGTCGGTGGCGTAGCTGACCTTGGCCTTCTCCGTCGCGTAGTTGACCGTGGCGCTCACGCCGTCGAGCTTGTTCAGCTTGCGCTCGATCCGGTTCGCGCAGGAGGCGCACGTCATCCCGGTGATGGCCAGCTCGACCTCGGCCGGGCTGCCGGTGCTCGAGGTGGGTGTGTGGGTTGCGGTGCTCACGGCTCTCTCCTGTGGTGGCGAAGGGGGTGCTGCCGGCTCAGGCCAGCTGGTAACCGGCCTCCTCGACGGCCGAGCGCACGGCGTCCGGGTCCACCGGCTCGGCGCTGGTGATGGTCACGGCACCGGACTCGAGCTCGACCCGGACGTGCTCGACGCCGGGGATCTGCTCGACCTCCTCGGTGACGGACGCGACGCAGTGGCCGCAGGTCATGCCGGTGACGGAGTAGGTGCTGGTCGCGCTCATGAGATGTCCTTTCGTGGTGACGGTCCCTTCAACACGGTACCCCCCTAGGGTATTCCCGTGGCGGTCGGGTACGCAGCCCTCGGGCTGACCGGCGGCGGCTTCCTGCGGTGACTAGGCTTCGGGCCATGCCTGCCGCCCTCGTCACCCTCGCGGTGGTCACCCTCGTGCACCTCGTCGCGCAGGCGAGCTCGCCGGATGGCGTGGTCGCCGACCTCACACAGGTGCTCCTGATGCCGGTGCTGGCGTGGACCCTCATCACGAGCACCCCGAACCCGAAGTCGCGCCTCGTGCGGCTCGTCCTCCTCGCGCTCACGCTGAGCTGGCTCGGCGACACGCTGCCGCGCTTCGCGAAGGACGGCAGCGACCTCGGCTTCGTCCTGATGCTCGGTCCCTTCCTCCTGGCCCAGCTCGCCTACGTGGCGGCCTTCCTCCCCTTCGTCTCCCGCAGCATCGTGCGCACCCGGCCGCTGCTGCTGGCCCCCTATGCGCTCGCGCTCGCCGTGCTCGTCGCGGTCGTGGCCGGCGACGCCGGAGCGCTGCTGCCGGCGGTCATCCTCTACGGCGTCACCATCCTCGCCATGGCGGTCCTGGCCACCGGCATCGACACCGTCGCGACCGTGGGCGCCATCGTCTTCCTCGTCTCGGACGCGCTCATCGCGCTGAGCGCCTTCGCCGGGCTCGACCTGCCGCTGCACGGCGTGTGGGTCATGCTCACCTACATCGCCGGGCAGACGCTGCTCGTCACCGCCGTCGCCCACCACGACCGCGCCGTGGCGGCCCGGCGGGCCTGAGGTGCGCAGCCACCGCGTTGCCGACATCGCCGAGCAGGCGGGGCTCTCGCCCGCGACGGTGGACCGGGTGCTCCACGGGCGCTCCGGGGCGAGCCCGCGTGCGGTGCAGGCGGTGGAGCAGGCGCTCGCCGAGCTCGATCGCCAGGCCGCCTCGTTGCGCCTGGGTGCCCGATCGCTCGTCCTCGACGTGGTGATCCAGGCGCCGAACCGCTTCTCCGGCGAGGTCCGCGCCGCCGTCGAGTCGCAGCTGACCGGTGTGCGGCCGGCGGCGGTGCGGGCCCGCTTCCACCTGAGGGAGTCGGGCACCGTCGAGGAGGTCGTCGCCACCCTCGACGGCATCGGGCGACGGGGGCGCACCAGCCACGGCGTGCTGCTGAAGGTCCCGGACGAGCCCCGCCTCGCCGTGGCCATCGACGACCTCGTCGAGCGGGGGATCCCGGCGGTCACCCTCGTCACGGATGTCCCCGGATCGCGGCGGATCGCCTATGCCGGACCGGACCATGCCTCGGCCGGGAGGACCGCTGCGCACCTCGTGCACCGGTGGGGCGGAAGGGAGTCCGGCACCGTCCTCGTCACGCTCAGCCGCTCGAGCTTCGTCGGCGAGCGCACGCGGGTGGAGGCCTTCGTCGACCAGATGGCCACCGCTGCCCCGGGGCTCGTCGTGCGCCGGGTGACGGACGCCGACGGTCTCGACGCGTCCACGGCGGCCGTGGTGGCCGCCGAGCTGGAGTCGATCGATGACCTCGTGGGCGTCTACTCGGTCGGTGGCGCCAACCGCGCCATCCTCCGGTCCCTGCGGGCGAAGGGCGTGGCTGCCGCCGTCTTCGTCGGCCATGACCTCGACAGTGACAATCTCGAGCTGCTGCGCACCGGCGAGATCGACCTCGTCCTCCACCACGACCTGCGGGAGGATGCCCGCTCGGCCCTCCGCGCCGTGCTGCGCCACCACGGCCTCGCGCCGGGAGCGCCGACGTCGATCGCCTCCGGGGTGCAGGTCATCACGCGGCACAACATCCCCGCGCGGATGCGCCCGGAGGACGCCTGAGCCCGGTGGGGGTCGTCAGTGCGCGACCTCCACGGGTGCCTCCTCCACGGGGGCATCCCCGACGGGGGCCTCGGCGTCCTCGACCGGGGTGCGCACGATGAGCGAGGTCGGGATGGCGATCGCGGCGACCACGGCCAGCAGCGCGAAGCCGGCCTGCACCCCGTCGGCCCGATCCGCGACCGAGGGATTGGCCCCGGCGACGAGGGACATCACGGCGATGCTCGTCGCCGTGCCCGCGGCGCCGAAGACCTGCTGTGAGGAGCCGAGCAGGGCCGACCCGTGGGCGTACAGGTGCTGGGGCAGCGACCCGAGCCCGGCCGTGAAGAGCGGGGTGAAGAGCAGCGCGAGGGACAGCGAGAGCAGCACGTGCAGCCCGAGGATCGTCCACGGCCCGACGGAGGGGACGAGCAGGGCCATCAGCGCGAGGGAGAGGGTCATCCCGATGGCGCCGGGCACGACGAGCGGGCGGGCGCCGATCCGGTCGTAGAGCTTCCCGATCTGCGGTCCGAGCAGGCCCATCGCCAGTCCCCCGGGGATGAGCAGCAGACCCGTCTGCAGGGTGCTCAGCCCGAGCCCGGACTGCAGGTGGATCGGCAGCAGGATCATCGTGCTGATCAGCGCCGAGAAGCCCAGTGCCATCGTCAGGAAGGCCCCGGTGAAGCTGCGGTGGCTCAGCGTGCGCAGGTCCATCAGCGGATCACCGGTGCGCGCGAGCGAGCGCTGTCGCCAGACGAAGGCGATGAGCGCGAGGACCGCGATGCCGGCCGCCAGGGCCGGGTCGACGACGGGCTCGGGGGCGGGCGCGCCCCCTTCGCCCTGACCGCCACCGAGGCCGGAGAGGCCGTAGACCAGCCCGCCGAAACCCAGGACGGACAGCACGAGGCTCGGCAGGTCGAGGGTGCTCTCCTCGCGCTCGCCGACGTCGGGCAGCTGCCGCAGACCGAGCCACAGGGCCACCAGGGCGATCGGCAGGATGGCGAGGAAGATCATCCGCCACGAGCCGGTGCGCAGCAGGATCCCCGAGACGGCCGGGCCCATGGCCGGGGCGACGGCGATGACGAGGGAGACATTGCCCATGGTCCGACCGCGCTCGGCGACGGGCACGAGGTTCATCAGGGTGGTCATGAGCAGCGGGATCATGATCGCGGTGCCGGCGGCCTGGACGACGCGGGCACCGACGAGGACCTCGAAGGCCGGCGCCACGGCCGCGATGGTCGTGCCGACCGCGAAGAGCCCCATCGCCAGGGCGAAGGTCGCCCGCGTGGCCAGGCGCTGCATGATCCAGCCGGTCATCGGGATGACCACCGCCATCGTCAGCATGAAGGAGGTCGTCAACCACTGCGCGGAGGTCGCCGGGACGTCGAAGTGGGCCATCAGCGGCGGGATGGCGTTGTTCATGATCGTCTCGTTGAGGATGACGACGAAGGTGGCCACCGTCAGGATCCGCAGGATCAGGGCGGTCTGCGCCGGGGTGGTGACGGGCGCTGCCGCGGTGGTGGTCATGGAACTCATGATCGGGTACAGCGCCGACAACGGCCAATGACATTCCCGATACGGGTGCCCGAAGGGGGTGCCTTCCGTCACGCCTGGGAGGAGACTGGGTGCCATGTGCCGAAACATCCGACAGCTGCACAACTTCGAGCCGCCCGCGACGGGCGATGAGGTGCGCGCCGCCGCGCTGCAGTACGTGCGCAAGGTCAGCGGGTCGAGCAAGCCGAGCCAGGCCAACCAGGCGGCCTTCGACGCGGCGGTCGAGGAGATCGCCGCGGTGACCCAGGACCTGCTCGACCACCTCGTCACCAGTGCCGAGCCCAAGGACCGTGAGGTCGAGGCCGCGAAGGCGAAGGAGCGGGCCCGGGTGCGCTACGGACGCGCCGGGTGAGCACGTCCCTCGGCCCCGACCCGGGATGCCTCCACGCGTTCACCGACGAGCAGGATTTCGTCTCATCCTCACCGAGGACGTCGGGTCCCGACGCTGAGGTGGATCGGGGGTGACCACGAGGTGGCCCCCGAGTTGCGCAGAACCCGAAACTGTGAGTGCGGCGTGTCGTGCGCCTGTGGATGGCCGACGCGAAAAGAATCTGTGCTCCACACGCTCTCGGCAGCGTTTGCGCAGGTCAGGGGGCGTGTCGTCGGGCTGGGTGCGCGTGGGTCCACAGGGTTGTCCACGGGCTGTGCACAGTCACATGGCGCGTCGTCCACAGTTTGTCCACATCCTCGTCCACAGGGTTGTTTGGTGTTGTCAGTGGCGGGTGCGACCCTGCTTTGACGCCCCCTTCGCGGGGTGAGCGGAGCCCCCTTCGTCGGGGGTCGTCCGGCAGGCACACGGAGGGCATCACGGTGACGACGAGCGAGATGGACACGAGCGTCTACAGCAGCGACGCACCTTCCTACTCGTCGGGACCCCACGACCGCCTGCCGCCGCAGGACGTCGGCGCGGAGCAGTCGGTGCTCGGCGGCATGCTGCTGAGCAAGGACGCCATCGGTGACGTCAACGAGGCGGTCCGCAGCAAGGACTTCTACCGTCCCGCTCACGAGCTGATCTTCGACGCGGTCGTCGACCTCTACTCGCGGGGTGAGCCGGCCGACGCGATCACCGTCGCCGACGAGCTGAGCAAGCGGGGCGACCTGCAGCGCGCGGGCGGTCAGGCCTACCTCCACGACCTCATCCAGTCGGTGCCGACCGCGGCCAATGCCGGGTACTACGCGCAGATCGTCGCTGAGCGGGCGGTGCTGCGCCGGCTGGTCGAGGCGGGGACGAAGATCGTCCAGATGGGCTATGCCCAGGGCGGCGGCGACGTCGAGGACATCGTCAACGCCGCGCAGGCGGAGGTCTACACCGTCGCGGAGAAGCGCGGCGGCGAGGACTACGCCCCCCTCTGGGACACCCTCAACGACACGATGACCGAGATCGAGGTCGCCGCCGGGCGCACCGACGAGATGACCGGCGTGCCGACGGGCTTCGCCGATCTCGACGAGCTGACGCACGGCCTGCACGCCGGCCAGATGGTCGTCATCGCGGCGAGGCCGGCTGTCGGCAAATCGACGATGGGAGTGGACATCGCCCGCGCAGCGGCGATCCACCACGGGATGGCCACGGCGATCTTCTCCCTCGAGATGAGTCGCAGCGAGATCACGATGCGTGTGCTCGCGGCGGAGGCGAGCATCCAGCTGCAGCACCTGCGTCGCGGCAAGATGAGCGACCCGGACTGGCGCAAGCTCTCCCGCGTGGTGGGGCGGATCAGCGACAGCCCGCTCTACATCGACGACTCGCCGAACCTCGCCCTGATGGAGATCCGCGCCAAGGCCCGACGGCTGAAGCAGCAGCACAACCTGCGCCTCATCGTCATCGACTACCTGCAGCTGATGACCTCGGGCAAGAAGGTCGAGTCGCGTCAGCAGGAGGTCTCGGAGTTCTCCCGTGCGCTGAAGCTGCTGGCCAAGGAGCTCGAGGTCCCTGTCATCGCGATCAGCCAGCTCAACCGTGGCCCCGAGCAGCGCACCGACAAGCGGCCCGCGATGAGCGACCTGCGTGAGAGTGGCTCCATCGAGCAGGACGCCGACCTCGTCATCCTGCTGCACCGTGAGCGCGGCCCCGAGTCCGAGCGCGAAGGGGAAGCCGACGTCATCGTCGCCAAGCACCGAAACGGCCCGACCGCGGACATCGTCCTGGGCTTCCAGGGGCACTACGCGCGGTTCTCGAACATGGCGAAGGACTCCGGCGGATTCTGATCCGACAGCAGTCGCGTCTGACTGACACCGGTGGTTCGCCGAACCACTTCGCCGGCTGATCGTGCAAGCTGCGGCGTGAAGCAGGTGGCGTCCCCACCGCGGCGGTCACTGATCGATCGCGTTGAAGGTGTCGTCTTCGACAACTTCTCCCCCATTGTCGGTATCTGCCCTAGCGTGGGAAGCGTCCGACTCGGATGGGGCCGGATCGACCGCCTGGCCGGTTGATGAAGGAGCGGATCGGCATGACCAGTGCAACGCTTTTCGTGGAGGACGTGACGCAGCATCGTCAACACGGCTACTGAGGAGGGCCCCGACGTCGTGTTCGAGGCCGTGAGCGCTCGCCGGACGGTGCCCGCCGGGCTGACCCCCCATCTCGCATCGGCACTCGAGAACGCCCGATCGATCACCACCGACGCGTTCAAAGGGCATTGAACATGTCGGTCGTGCGCACTCGGAACTTGCGCCTGCGGCGTGAGGCCCGGGGATTCGCCATCGGCTCCCTGCTGTTCATGCTGGGTTCCGTGCCCGCCTACGCGCTGGCGGTGGGTCCGGTGGTGGATGCGCTGACCTTCTTCGTCGGTTCCGTGTTCTTCACGCTGGCAGCGGCTGTGCAGCTGGCTCTGAGCGGTCGGCCGCTTCTGCGCCGGGGCTCCAACCGCCCGGACGTCGAAGACTGGCTGTCGGCGGCCATCCAGTTTGCCGGGACCATCCTGTTCAATGTGAGCACGCTGGTGGTGCTGATCACGGCGATGACCTCATCGACCCGCGGTGAGGACGGCTGGCGCCCGGACGCGTTCGGGTCGGTGGCGTTCCTCGCCTCCAGTCTGCTTGCGGTCGCCGCCACCACACAGCGAGACCGGCTCTGGGACCCACACGCGCGAACCTGGCGATGCACGTGGTTGAACATGGCGGGATCGGTGCTTTTCGCCGCATCCGCGGTGGGTGCCTACGTGGCACCATCCACCGGCACGATGGTGAGTCTCTTCTGGGCGAACGCCGGAACATTCACCGGAGCGCTCTGCTTCTTCACCGCGGCACTTCTCAGCCGGCGTATTGCTGCGAGCGAGGCCGAGGAGGCGGCGCATCGCTGCTGAGTCTGCCCGCTGGCGGGGCCCTCCTCATGGTTCTTGCGGGCCGGGCGACTGCCCTGGGGCCCCTTGGGGACCCGTCGGTTGTGGATCAGGTTGGTTGATGGCGACGTGCTCCTCGCGTGGGGAATATCGAGGCATTGCCTCGGGTATCCGCCGAACGCCTCGCCGGACCCGCTGGGATCCCCGCGGTCTCTCGCTGGACCCCCACCTGCACCTCCCGGAACTTCCCGGCCAACGCCGCTCGCCGGGTACCGAGGTCACTTGGGACGGCGGTAGATCTCGACGACCACGCCGCTGTCGAAGGTCCGGGAGCTGATCCGGTCGAAGGGCTGCGGTGCGAACGATCCGTCGACGAGTGGTGTCCCGGCGCCGAGCACGATGGGGTTGCGTTTGATCACCAGCTCGTCGATCTCGGTGCGCAGCTCGCCGGCCAGGTTGCCGCCGCCGGCAAGCCAGATCCCGGCTCCATCGGTGTTCTTCAACTCGCGCACACGACCCGCCGGGTCTGCAGCGACCACCTCCACGTCCTGGTCCTTCGACGTGAAGGTTGTGGAGCAGACGAACTGGCGCAGGTGCGGGTAGGGGCTGGTGATGCCTGCGTCCAGGGCGGGTTGGTAGGTGCGCCGGCCCATGATGACGGTGCCGAAATGGCGGTTGTCGCGCTCACTGATTCCCAGAGCCGCGCGGGCGTGCACCGGCAGGGTTTCGGGGTACTCCTCGATGATCCACTCGGCGAGGTCACCGTCGAAGTGGAAGAAGTCGAACTGCCCATCCGGGCCGGCGATGTATCCATCGGCAGAGGCGGCCACGTAGTAGGTCAGTGATTGCATCGGATGATCCTACGACCCGACACGGCTGCCCGTCGGTGAATTCTCGTTGTTGCGCGCCGGGGCTGGACCCAGCGCCCGGACGGGGTGTCGCCGTGGTTGCTGAAGATGCCGCGGTAGCGGTCCCCTGGGCACGGGCGATCGACCCTGCCGGCGGGCTCCGAGGCACCGCAGAACCGCTCCTATTCGGACCCTGCCGCTCGACCGACCGTTGTGGTGTCGAGACTCCGCCATCGACGTGGGGGCGAGCCGAAGCGGCGGTGGAAGGCTCGGCTGAAGGCCGCGTCGGGGGTATAGCCGACCTCGCGGGCGATCGTGTCGGTGAACCCCTGGGATGCCGACTCGCGGAGGGAGCCGTCACCAGGCGTGGGGCGTGGGTCGGCACAGGCAGAAGGGGTGTCCGGCCGGGTCCGCGTAGACGCGAAACCCCCGCGCCGGTGACGGCGCGGGGGGCTCGACCGGGTCGATCGCACGGCCTCCGAGCGCGAGCACCCGCTGGTGCGCGGCGACGATGTCGGTGACGAAGAAGTCAACGTGTGCCTGCTGAGGAACCTCCTGCCTCGGCCAGGTCGGCGGCACGTGGTCGGGTGCGAGCTGGAAGCTCATCCGTGGCCCGGGCCCGGTGATCGTGACCCAGTCGTCGTCGCTGTCCGCAGAGACGGCGTAGCCGAGCAGTTCCACGTAGAAGCCGGCCACGGTGCGCGGGTCCGCGCAATCGAGAGCCAGAGTGTGGAACACCGGTCGATCACTCATGCCGTCGAGCCTAGCCATTGGCGCCGGCAACGAGTTGCCGCGTGCGGCGACGCATCCGGGGACGATGATGGTGCCACCCTGCGCCCGAGTCGATGCCCGGTCGGGAGTTCCGGAGGGGGCGTCAGGAGACCCACTCATAGGTCAGTTCGGGGCGTCCTTGCTGGCCGTATCGAGGAACCGCGCGTACGCGTTCTGCATCGGCCAAGAAGGTCAGGTATCTGCGCGCCGTCACCCGGGCCAGGCCGGTGCGCTCGGCGCACCCGGCCGCAGTCAACGGGGTGGCGGCCTCGTGCACGGTCCGAGCAACCAGAGACAGGGTTTCGGCGGACAACCCTTTGGGCAGGTTCGGCTTGCGCCGGGTGACCCCGGTGAAGAGCCGGTCGATGTCGCCCTGCCCGAGGTCTCGCCCGTGAGTGGCGGCGCTGGACAGGTGGTCGTGCCGCGTCTGCCAGTCGCGCAGCCGCCGGGCCAACTCGTCCCGGGTGAAGGGTTTGACGAGGTAGTGGGCCACACCTCCGTGGTGCGCGGACTGCACCGTCTGGACGTCGCGTGCCGCGGTGACCACGATGACGTCGACGGGTCGCTCCCGGGTGCGAAGGGCGCGCAGGACCTCCAGGCCCGAACGGTCCGGCAGGTAGATGTCGAGCAGTACCAGATCCGGTTCGAGGTCTTCGACTGCCTGGAGGGCCTCGGCCGCGTTGCCGGCGTCGCCGACGACATTGAACCCGGGAATGCTCTCCAGGAAGCCGCGGTGCACGCGCACCACCATGAAGTCGTCGTCAACGATCACTACCCGTGCTGGCGCGGGGGTCTGCGTCATACCGACACCTCCTGTTCGATCGGGAGTATGGCGACGAAGGACGTCCGCGCCTGCTCCCCTTCGCCGTCGCGGTGATAACTCGCCGAGCCGCCATGCTGTTCGCACGTCAGTCCGACGAGCGCCAGTCCCCATCCCCGACCGCCCGGCTGGGTGCTCCCCTTCGTCGAGTACCCCGCCTCGAACATGTTGCTCAGCGCGGGCTCCGCCACTCCTGGCCCATTGTCACTCACCGTGACTTCCAAATCGCTCCCCGAGCGGGCGATGTGGACGACGACTTCGCCAGCCGGAGGTTCGACAGCGTCCAGTGCGTTGTCCACGAGGTTGCCGACCACGGTCAGGGTCGGGGCTGTCAGAGATTCGTTCAACGACTCCATGCTGCTGCCCTGATCGAGGATGAGGGAGACCCCGCGCTCGGCGGCACGACTTCCCTTGGCCACCAGCAAGGCCGCCACCGATGGGTCCAGGATGAGTCGCAGCACGTGGTCCACCCAGTCATCGTGCGCGCGAGCTTGCTGGTTCACGAAGGTCGCGACGTCCGAGTAGGCGCCGATCTCGATCAGTCCGGAGATGGTGTGCAGATAGTTGGAGAACTCGTGGGTCTGCGCGCGCAGCGTGTCGGTCGTACTGCGCCACACGTCGACTTGGCGGGTGAGCTCCATCAGCTCGGTGCGATCGCGGATGGTGGTGACCCACCCGATGAGCCGACCCTGGTGTCGCACCGGCATCTGGTTCAACACCAGAATCCGTGCACCGCGAGTGAGTGCCAGGTCGTGCGCCGGAGAGTTTCCGGTGAGGATGCCCACCAGCGACTCCGACAGGTCGAGCGAGGCGATGCTCTCACCGACGCGGACCCGCGGGATCTCCAACAATCGCGTGGCTTCGTCGTTGATGAGCGTGCAGGTGCCGTCCGGATCAACCCCCACGACACCTTCGCGCAGGCCGTGCAGCAGCGCCTCACGATGCTCGACGAGACCGCGGATCTCCGTCGGCTCCAGGCCCAGGGTCTGCCGTTTGATCCGCCGCGAGAGCAGGAGAGAACCACCGAGCCCGATCACGCTACCGATCAGGACGTAGCCCAGCAGTGACGGGGCGGCGGCACTGATCTGCTCGAGCAGGGTGGGGTAGTTGCGCCCGATGATCACGTAGCCGACGATGTCGCCGACCTCGTCGCCACCGGTCGTGGACACCGCAGTGACCGGGACCTGGGCCTGAATCGACTCATCGTCGCCGTGGTCCTCCACACTCACCGTGGACTGGGTCCCCGGCGGAAGGGAGTCCTCGATGCCGGGGTCGGAGTCGTACACCACCTCCCGGTCCTCATCCAGCACGACCACGTAGTCCAGTCCCGAGGTGCTGCGGATCCGCTCGGCCTCACCGGCGACACCGCCATCGTCGCCGGCCAAACCCTGCTGCACCACGAGGGTGCCGGCGATGTTCTCCGCGGTGGCCAGCACTCGGCGAGTCTCGGTGCGCTGGAAGGCCCGATCTGCTTGCGCCACGGTGACCGGCGTGACGAGCAGGATCACGGCCAGCACGATCAGCCCCTGAAGGCCCAGGAGCTGAGAAGCGAGGGTCAGGCGCGGCTTCACAAGCCCGAGTGTGGCGCATGACTCATCGCAGCGGCACTACGCTCGACCGCATGCGAAGGGCAACCGTGGTCGCGATGATGTGTTGCTGCCTCTTGATCGCGTGTTCGACCGACGTGCGCCACCCGGATGTGCCGATGCGCGTTCTCGTGCCCAATGCCACCGGTGGGGGATACGACACCACGGCCCGCGTGATGGCTGCCGCGGTCGATGAGGAAGAGATCGCCGAGCGGCCGGAAGTGTTCAACCTCGAGGGTGGCGGCGGTTCGGCGGGCCTGGCTCGGATCGTGCACGAGCGCGGCAACGATCAGCTGCTGCTGATGATGGGCCTCGGCGTGGTCGGTGCTGTGCACAGTCAGGACACCACCGTCCGACTCGATCAGGCCACCCCGATCGCCCGCCTGTTGACCGAGCCGGAAGTGGTCGTGGTGCACGCCAAGAACGGTGCGCGCTCCCTCGACGACCTCGTCCAGGAGTGGAGAGACGATCCCCAACAGGTGGTGGTCGGTGGCGGTTCCTCGCCCGGCGGACCGGATCACCTGGCCGCGTACGCCATCGCGGAAGAAGTGGGCATCCCGGTCAAGGAGGTGCAGTACGAGCAGTACGACGGCGGCGGGCCGCTGCTGGCCGCGTTGCTCGGCGGTGACATCGATGTCGCCGTCACGGGAGTCCTGGAGACTGCCGACCAGGTCCGCGCCGGTTCGGTACGCACCCTTGCCCTGACCTCGGCCACGTCGATCCCCGGCATGAAGGCTCCGACGATGCGGGAGTTGGGCTATGACGTCGAGTTCGCCAACTGGCGCGGAGTCATGGCGCCACCCGGGCTGCCGCAGGCGCAGCGCAGTCGGTTGATCGACCTGGTCCGCGAAATGCGCGCGACGTCGACGTGGAAGGCGGCGGCCAGGCAACACGGCTGGACCGATGCTCTGCTGACCGGGGAAGAGTTCGGAGAGTTCCTGGAAGAGGAGGACCAACGGGTGGCCACACTGCTCAGCGAGCTGGGGAGTGCTCGGTAGCCGGCCACCCGTCGGGTCGACCTCCATCGTGGTCAGTCCTCCTCACCGAATCCGAGCTTCTCAGCCGGTGCACGGCCGCGGATGCGGGCGATCAGCTGGGGAAGCAGGGGCAGGACCAGCGCCAGCAACGCCAGGATGAGGATGGCCACCGTCATGGGCCGGGTGTAGAAGATCGACAAGTCCCCCTGGCTGGAGGTCAGAGCTCGTCGGAACTGCGCCTCCATCTCCTTGGCCAGAATGACACCGAGGATGGCGGGTGCCAGCGGGAAGTCGAACTGGCGCATCGCGTATCCCAGGATGCCGATCGCGAGCGCGATGAGGATCAGGGTCCGGTTGCCGGTGGTCGCGTAGATGCCGAGGACCGCGAAGACCAGGATCCCGGCATACAGCACCGGACGAGGGATCTCGAGGACCTTCACCCACAGCCGGATCAGCGGCAGGTTCAACACCAACAGCATGATGTTGCCGACCAGCAGCGACGCGATCAGCGCCCACACCAGGTCCCCGGAGGTTTCGAAGAGGCGCGGACCCGGCTGGATGTTGAACTGCTTGAACGCCGCGATCATGATCGCCGCCGTGGCTGACGTGGGCAGACCCAGGGTCAGGAGGGGGACGAGGACGCCGGAGAAGGACGCGTTGTTGGCGGCTTCCGGGCCGGCCACACCTTCGATTGCGCCCTTGCCGAATTCTTTGCGACCCTTGGACCGGTTCTTCTCGTAGGCGAAGGACATGAAGGTCGGCAACTCGGCGCCCCCGGAGGGCAGTGCTCCGAACGGGAAGCCCACACCGGCACCGCGCAGCCAAGGACCCCACGAACGTCCCCACTGCTCGCGAGTGAGCCACAGGAACCCGCCTTCGCTGACGCCCAGGGGTGTCATGTGGCCCGGCTTGGTGCGTCCCTTGCCGAGCACATAGAGCGTCTCACCGATGGCGAACAACCCGATGACGACCAGGACGACGTCGATACCACCCAGAAGGTCGATCTTGCCGAAGGTCAGTCGGGGAGAGGCCGCCTGTGGATCGATGCCGATCATCGCGATGGCCATACCAAGAGTCAGCGAGCACAGCCCGCGGATCACGGATTTGCCGACCAAAGCGGTCACCGTCATCAGCGCCAACAACATCAACGCAACATAGGTGGAGGCCTGGACGGTGGTCGCCAGCTCGGCGGCGGGCTTGGCAATGAGCACCAGCAGGAAGGTGGAGATCACGGCCGCGACGAAGGAGCCGATGGCGGCGGTCGCCAGTGCGGCACGCGCTTGACCGTTCTTGGCCATGAGGTTGCCCTCGATGGCCGTGGCCACCGACGCTGATTCTCCTGGCGTGTTGAGCAGGATCGAGGTGGTCGATCCGCCGTACATGGCGCCGTAGTAGATCCCGGCGAACATGATCAGGGCCGACGTGGGGCCGCCCAGCTCGGTGGCCACCGGCAGCAGGAGCGCGATCGTGACCGCGGGGCCGATGCCGGGCAGGATGCCCACTGCGGTCCCGAGCAGAACCCCGAGGAAGGCGAAGAAGAGGTTCTCCGGAGTGAGGACGGTCGCCAGACCGCCCCAGAGGTCCGCGAAGGCGCTCATACCGGCAGCACCCCCTGAGGCAGCGTGACCCGCAGGACCTGGTCGAAGAGGTAGTAGATCCCGGGGGCGAGGATCATGCTGATGATGAGGTCGCGCGCAAGGCGGCGGGACCCGAGAACCCTGGCAGCGACGACGAAGAAGATGATCGTGCTGACGACGTAACCCAGTGGCTCCAAGGCCATGGTGTATGCGGCCAACAGCACGAGCATCAGTGCGACCTGAATCGGATGGCCGAACTTCTCAGCATCCAAACCCGGCAGCCCGCGCAGCAGCCGCACGACCTGTTGTCCGAGGTAGACCGTGGAAAGGGCAAGGAAGGCCGAAATGATGACGGTCGGGAACAGGCGCGGACCAACCGGCAGACCCGGCCTGGGCTCGATGGAGGAGATCTGCAGGAGCAGGACGACCCCGAAGGTCACCATCACCACTCCGGCGATCAGCGGGCCAGCGGGGTGCGGCCCCTCTCGCCCCGCACTGGGGGAGGAAGACGCCGCACCGGGGGTGGATTCGTGGCTCACAGGTCCAGGTCCTTGTAGAGCGCGTCGACCCGCTCGACCTCGCTGTCGTAGTAGTCCGCTGCTTCGTCGCCGGTCTTGTAGAAGTCGGTCCAGTTGTTCTGCTCCAGCTGCTTCTCCCAAGCGTCCGTCTCCCGCATCTCGTCGAGCAGCGCCGTGATGGAGGCGATGTCCTCGTCCGAGGTTCCCGGAGCGGCAACCATGCCGCGCCAGTTGGCGAAGTTCATGTCGTACCCCTCGTCGATGAGGGTGGGCGCGGTTTCGCCACCGATGTCGATCTCCTCATCGGTGGAGATCGCCAGCAGGCGCAGGTCGCCGCTCTCGATCTGGGGCAGGAACTCCGAGAGTCCGGAGCTGCCGACCTCGACATCACCGTTGGACAGGCCGGTGAGCAACTCGCCGCCGCCGTCGTATGGCACGTAGGTGTGCGCCCCGGCGTCCAGCTCCGCCGTCTTCAGCAGCTCAGCGATGACGAGCTGGTCCGACCCGCCCGCGCTGCCGCCACCCCAGGTGACGTTCTTCGGGTCCTTCTCGTAGTCGTCGATGACGTCCTGGATGGATTGGTAGTCCGAGTCCTTGGGGACGACGAAGGCCTCCGCCTCGCTGGTCAGCGTGGCGATCGGCGTGGCGTTTTCGGTCAGGGACAGCTCGCCGCCAGCCTGTTTCAGGGAGCCGATCATGACCAGCCCCGTCATCATCCACTGGTGACCGTCGCCGGACTCGTTCTGCAACTGGCCCAGACCGGTGGCTCCGCCGCCACCCTCGACATTGCTGACGTTGATGCCGCCGCTGACGATCTCTTCGTCCTCCATGACCTTTTGCATGGCGCGGGCCGTGGAATCCCAGCCACCGCCCGCACCCGAGGGCACCATGAACTCGATCGATTCGCTCCCGAAGGCTTCGGCGTCACCCCCCGCGGCGTCGCCCCCTTCGGAGCTGTCACTGCAGGCGCCGACTCCGCCAGCGAGGAACAGCGCGGTCGTCGCCGCAGCAACTGTGCGGCGGGTCCGGGTGAGTGTCATGGGATTCCCTTTCGTAGGCGTCGTTGCCAACTGATGTCGTGATGGGCGTCACGCTGGCAGGGCGAAGGGCCGCTGGGAACTAGTGCTCACCGACGTCTTTGTGGTCTTTGTGGTCGCGTCTCTCGCGGGCCCGGAGCCTGTGCCTGACCCGCGTGCTGGCCGCGACCCGAACCTGCCACGAGCTCGTGCTGGGGGACACCACCGGCACCGCCACCACCGGTGTCGACGACACCTACGCCGCCGCGCACTTCGAGGGCGTCGGTGCCGAGATCATGGGCGCGGCCATGTTCGGCCTGCACACCTTCCCCGACGATCCGCAGTGGAGGGGCTGGTGGAGTGACCACCCTCCATCGGCGACGTCCTGCGCGCCGGGCTGGTCGATCACCTGCACGTCATGATCGCCCCGATCCTGCTCGGCCGAGGCCTTCGGCTGTGGGACGACCTGAGTGGTCTCGACCGCACCCACCTGGTGACGGTCGACGTGGCCGAGAGCGGTACGACCCACGTCACCTTCACGTGATAGGACGCACGCCCCCTCCGGTGAGCGCATCAGCGAGGAAGGGACCCAACGGGCCGTGCCGGGTCCACCGCTCGGTGGATCAGGTGTGGGCACGAGGGTGGGAGACCACCTCGCCGAGGATGGCCCGGACCGCCTCCACCGACTGGGCACCCTCCAACTCGGCGACCTTGTCCGGGTCGGAGAAGACCTGGGCGATCTGCCCGAGCACGGGCAGGTGGTCCTTGCCGGCACCGGCGATACCGATGACGAACCTGGTCGGCTTGCCCGCCCAGTCGATGTCCTCGGAGTAGCGCACGAAGGACAGCGCCGTGCGATGGATGGAGTCCTTCGCCTCGTTGGTCCCGTGGGGGATCGCCAGCAGGTTGCCCATCGCCGTGGACACCGACTGCTCGCGCTCGTGCATCGAGTCGACGTAGGACGGGTCCACGGCGCCGGCGTCCACGAGCAACCGACCTGCTTCGGTGATCGCATCGTCACGGTTGGTCGCCGTGCCGGACAGGACCACCGACTCGGCGGCGAGGATCTCCGCGTCACTTCCGGCGGAGTCGCCAGCGGGCTGTGGGCCGCCGGTGTCGCTGTTGGCCGCGGCGACCATCTCCACGATCTCGTCGTACCGCGGGGATCCCATGAAGTTCTCCACCGTCACGTGGGTCGCCGAGGGAGTCCGCTCCCGGGCTCGCGCGGAGAGGTCCTGGTGCGAGACGACCACGTCGTAGACGTCGTCGAGGCTGGCGATCGCCTGATTGACCACGGTCACGTCCGCGTGGCCGGCTGCCTCGATCTTGCGCCGCAGCACGGAGGCGCCCATGGCGGAGGAGCCCATGCCGGCGTCGCAGGCGAAGACGATCGACCTGATCGGCCCTCCCTGGGGATCGCGCTGGGTCGACAGTGACCGAGCGGCCGCGGACTCCTTGCCCTTCAGGGACTCCATCTGCGTGGTGGCTCCTGCCAGGTCGCCCTCGTCATCGCTGCGGTCCAGCCGGAGGAGCACTGCGCCCACGAGGAACGAGACCAGGGCTGCGCCGAAGACTCCCGCGCTGATACCGAGGAAGTCGCCACCCGGCGTCTGGGCGTAGACCGCGAAGATCGAGCCCGGGGCCGCGGGGGCACGCAGGCCGACGTCGAATGCGGTCATCAGCGCGATCCCGGTCATCGCACCCGCGACCGTCGCCAGGATCATCTTGGGCTTCATCAGGACGAAGGGGAAGTAGACCTCGTGGATGCCGCCGAAGAACTGGATGATCACCGCACCCGGCGCCGCAGCCTTGGCAACACCGCGCCCGAAGAAGGTGTAGGCGAGAAGCAGTCCCAGGCCGGGGCCGGGGTTGGCCTCGAGCATGAAGAGGATCGACTTGCCCTGCTCGGCCGCCTCCTGGACCCCCAGCGGGGTGAGCACGCCGTGGTTGATCGCGTTGTTGAGGAACATGACCTTGGCCGGCTCGATGAAGAGCGAGGTGGCCGGGAGCAGGGAGTGGTCGACGAGGAAGCTCACCCCCGTGCCGAGCCAGCTGATGATCTCCCGCAGCACCGGGGCGAGGGCGAACATGCCGCCGATCGCCATGAGCCCGGCGAGGATCCCGGCGGAGAAGTTGTCGACGAGCATCTCGAAGCCAGGTCTGATCCGGCCGGCCCAGAGGGCGTCGAGGCGCTTCATGAGGTACGCCGTGAGCGGACCCATGATCATGGCGCCGAGGAACATCGGTGAGGCGCCCTCGTCACCGACGAAGAGCGGGTCACTGGTGGCCATGATGACGCCGATGACGGAGGTGGCCCCCACGACACCGCCTCGCACGTCGTAGACGATCTTGCCGCCGGTGTAGGCGATGAGGATCGGCAGCAGATAGATGATGGTCGGGCCGACCATCGTGGCGATCTTCTCGTTGGGTGTCCACCCGTCCGGGATGAAGAACGCAGTGATCAGTCCCCAGGCGATGATCGCGCCGATGTTCGGCATGATCATGCTGGACAGGAACGTTCCGAAGTGTTGAATGCGCACCCGCACTCCGCTTCGAGCCGCCTCAGTGGTGGTGGTCATCCCGTGCCTCCGATTTCGCCGACCGGTGACTCCGGTCACGTTCTCTTGCCTTGAAGTAAACCGCACGGCCGGGTGCATTGCCAAGCACTCGGGCAAAATTTCTTGCCCGTTCGTGTTGGAGTAGGGCGAGTTCAGCGTATGGTGGGTCTGGATCAAGCCCTGGTGAACCTGAAGGAGAACGAGATGAAGGCGCTGCGCTTCTATGCCCCTGAGGACGTGCGAGTGGAGGACGTCCCCGAGCCCGAGTGCGGCCCCGGGGAGGTCAAGCTGCGGGTGCGCAACTGCAGCACCTGCGGAACCGACGTGAAGATCTTCTACAACGGCCACCAGAACCTCACCCCGCCGCGGATCACCGGTCACGAGATCGCGGGCGAGGTCGTCGAGGTCGGTGCCGAGGTCAACGACCGGTACGGGACCGACTGGACGGTCGGGGATCGCGCCCAGGTGATCGCCGCGGTGCCCTGCGGTGACTGCCACGAGTGCCGCAAGGGCTGGATGGCGGTCTGCCAGAACCAGACCTCCGTCGGCTACCAGTACGACGGAGGCTTCGCGGAGTACATGGTCGTCCCGCGTGAGGTCCTCGCAGTGGATGGACTCAACCGTGTCCCCGACAACGTCGGCTTCGACGAGGCGTCAGCCGCAGAGCCGCTCGCCTGTGCGATCAACGCGCAGGAGCTGCTCGACATCGAGGAGGGCGACACCGTCGTGGTCTTCGGGGCCGGCCCGATCGGTTGCATGCACATCCGGGTGGCACGAGGCGTGCACGGCGCCGGACCGGTCTACCTCGTCGACGTGAACGACGCCCGGCTGAAGATGTCTGCTGACGCGGTGCACCCCGAGGAGACCATCAACGGCGCGGAGGTCGACGTGGTCGAGCGCGTCATGGAGCTCACCGGTGGACGTGGGGCCGACGTGGTCATCACCGCCACCTCGGCGAACGTGACCCAGGAGCAGGCGATCTCCATGGCCGCCCGCAACGGCCGGATCTCCTTCTTCGGCGGCCTGCCCAAGAACGACCCGACCATCACCTGCGACTCCAACGTGGTGCACTATCGCCAGCTGCACATCCACGGAGCCAACGGGTCCGCCCCGGAGCACAACAAGCGCGCCCTGGAGTACATCGCCACCGGCCAGGTGCCGGTAAAGGACCTGATCACCGAGCGCATCCCGTTGGACCGGGTTCTGGAGGCCTTCCAGATCGTGAAGCAGGGCGAGGCGATCAAGGTCACCGTCGAGCCGTAGTCCGGCCCTGGAGCCGACGCCGCTATCCTCGGTCGGTACGCCCGACCGGGGTAGCGGCCGATGAGGAGTTCGTAGATGTACGCCGAGGAGCGGCAGCAGGCGATCGCCGAGCTCGTGACCGATCGCGGTCGGCTCGCGGTGCTGGCGCTGGCAGAGACCTTCGGCGTCACCACCGAGACCGTCCGACGCGACCTGTCCGCGCTGGAGCGGATCGGTCTGGTCCGTCGGGTCCACGGCGGCGCAGTTGCGGCGAACGCGCTTCCTCACGTCGAGTTCCGCCTCTCGGACCGCGACGCCGCCAACACCGCAGCGAAGGACCGGATCGCCAAAGCCGCTCTGGATGAGTTGCCCGCGTCGGGCTCGACCGTGCTCATCGACGCCGGGTCCACGACCGCCCGCCTGATCAGCCGGCTACCTCGCGACCACCCGCTCGTGGTGGTCACGCACGCGGTGCCGCTGGCGGCCCGGCTCGCCACGGCGCCACAGATCGAGTTGCACCTGCTGCCGGGGCGGGTGCGGTTCACGACTCAGGCCGCGGTGGGCCCGCTGACGGTGAAGGCGATCGAGGCGCTGCGGGTGGACACCGTCTTCCTGGGCACCAACGGCCTGACCAGCGGACACGGGCTCTCGACGCCCGATCGCGACGAGGCCGCGACGAAGCGAGCGATGCTCGAGGTCGCCCGTCGGGTCGTCGTCCTCGCCGACGCCAGCAAGTTCGGCGTCGAGGCGGCGATCCGCTTCGCACGCCTCGACGAGGTCGACGTGGTCATCAGTGACACCGGGCTCGCGGCCGAGCAGCGCGAGGAGATCGCGACGGCCGGTCCGCACCTGGTCCTGGCCTAGGCTCGCGCCCTACTCCTCGTCGAGGTCGCGGGCCACGAGGTCGGCGATGGTGGCCAATGCCTCGGCGGCGTCGCTGCTCACCTCGACCGTGTCGCCGAGCTCGGCACCCAAGGTCATGATCAGGAGTGCCGACGACGCATCCACCGGATCACCGTCAGGGACGTTCAGGGTCACCTCGGCGTCGAGCTCTGCGGCGGCGGCGGCGATGATCGATGCCGGGCGGGCGTGCAGTCCGACGCGGGACCCGACCGTAACGAGTTGGCTGGGCATCTTGGCTCCTGGTGTGTGGTTGGGGTCGTGACGGTTCGGGAGAGCTAGCTCCCGACGGGCGAAGGGGTCTCGCCGCTCAGGGCAGTGACCTCGACGAGCTCGGGGTGGACCTGGTCGGAGATCGGGAGCGTGGTGCCCGGCAGGGTCGTCGCTGCTGCGCCGTAGGCGACGGCACTGGCCAGGCACGGAGCGGGGGCGAGGCCCTCCAGGGCGGCCCGCAGGTAGCCGAAGAGGCTGCTGTCGCCGGCCCCGACCGTGCTCGCCACCGAGACGGTGGGAGGGGCCGCTCGCCAGGCTCCCTGTGACGTGACCAGCACTGCCCCTGCGGGCCCCAGCGTGGCCAGGACGGCCTGTGCTCCGGCGTCGACGAGTCGTCGTGCCGCAGCCGCGGCGCGGTCAGGGGAGGCCTCGAGAGAGCCGGGGTCCTCCCCGGTCACTCCCGCGAGTTCCTCGGCGTTCGGCTTGAGCAGGGCCGGCCGGCAGTCGCCGAGCGTTGCGACGACATCACGCAGGGCGTGGTCGGAGGTGTCGATGGCGACGTTGACCCCCTGCGTCTCGGCCTCGGACGCCAGCTGGGCGGCCACGTCGGCGTACCACCGGGTCGGCGCGCCCGGGGGGAGGGATCCGGTCAGCACGACCCAGGAGGCGCCGCGGGCGGCGCGCATCACCTCGTCCCGCAGGAGGTCGAGCTGAGCGGTCGAGACCTCCTCGGAGCTGCTGTTGACCTTGGTCGTCGTGCCGTCGGGCTCCGTGAGGGTCAGGTTGACCCGCACGGCGAGGTTGCCGATGGCGCTGGCGGGGATGTCGTCGGACGCGACGTCCTGGGCGAAGGTACTCGTCGCGTCGGCGAGCACGACCGCGAGGGTGGGTACTCCGGCGGCGACCGCGACCCGTGAGATGTTCACGCCCTTGCCGGCCGCCTGCTCGTAGATCGCCCGGGCACGCCCGACACTGCCGCGATGCAGCGGAGCCGCGAGCTCGACGGTGCGGTCGATGCTCGGGTGGGCGGTGACGGTGACGATCATGAGGTCATCTTCCTCGATGGGATTTGTATCTGTTGTTTTATGCCTGAATGTGTTGCTTGTCAAGCGGGTGCCGCCCTAGGGTCGGTACATGGTCGATCACATGAGTCCTGTCGGCGCGGACGTTCCCCCTTCACTCACCGGCACCCCCGTGGTGCCAGGCGTGGCCCTCGGGCCGGTCCTGCACGCCGTGCAGCAGCTGGATCAGGACGTCATCGCGGAGTATCGCCGACGACCGGCCGTGCCCGCGGAAGAGGCCCTTGCCACCTACGACGCTGCGGTCGCGGAGGTCGCCGAGCGACTGCTGAGCCGCTCTGCCTCCGCCTCGGGGGCCACGTCGGAGGTCCTCGTCGCGACGGCGGGACTGGTCAAGGACAAGGGCCTGAGGGGTGCCGTCCGCAAACGCCTCCAAGCCAACGAGGACCTGGTGGGTGCGGTCACCGGGTCCGTCGAGCAGTTCGTCGACCTGTTCACCCAGGCCGGGGGACTGATGGCCGAACGCGTCACCGACCTGCGCGACATCGAGCGTCGGGTTGTGGCCCACATCCTCGGTGTGCCGGAGCCGGGCATCGCCGTCCCGACCGAGCCATCGGTCCTCGTCGCCGAGGATCTCGCCCCCGCCGACACCGCGGGGCTCGACGCGAGCCGGGTCGTGGCGCTGGTGACCGAGGGCGGCGGACCCACCAGCCACACAGCCATCATCGCCCGCCAGCTCGGTATGCCCTGTGTGGTCGGGGCTGCCGGAGTGACACGTCTGCAGCCAGGCACCCCAGTCCTGGTCGACGGCATGGCCGGCACCATCGATGTCGACCCGGACCCGGCAGAGGCCGAGCGCTGGATCGATGTCGACCGGGCCTCGCGTGCAGCCCAGGCCGCGTGGTCGGGTCCGGGCACGACCCGGGACGGCCGGCCGGTCAAGCTGCTGGCGAACGTCGCCGACGGCGCCTCGGCGAGGGTGGCCGCCGACGCCCCGGTCGAGGGAGTGGGCCTCTTTCGAACTGAGCTGTGTTTCCTCGACACCGCCGAGGAGCCGTCCGTGCAGGTCCAGGCCGAGGTGTATGCCGAGGTCCTGCGTGCCTTCGCCGAGGACCAGCACGTGGTCGTGCGAACCCTCGACGCGGGATCGGACAAGCCGATCGCCTATGCCACCCCTGCCCACGAGGGAAACCCCGCCCTGGGGGTCCGCGGGCTGCGGCTGTCCTTCGACGACGCGAGCATGCTCGACCGCCAGATCGAGGCGATCGCCCGCGCCGCGCAAGAGACCGGGGTGCGGCCATGGGTGATGGCGCCGATGGTCGCCACGGTGGCCGAGGCGGAGGACTTCGTCGCGCGGGTCCACCGCCACGGACTTCGTGGCGGTGTGATGGTCGAGGTCCCCTCGGCAGCCCTGCTTGCCGACCGGATGCTCGAGGTGGCCGACTTCCTCTCGATCGGCACCAACGACCTCACGCAGTACACGATGGCTGCCGACCGGCTGGCCAGTGGCCTGGCGCACTTGTCCGATCCCTGGCAGCCCGCCGTGCTGCACCTCGTGGCCCTGGCCGCGCGAGCCGGGCAGCGTGCCGGCAAGCCGGTCGGAGTCTGCGGAGAGGCCGCGGCCGACCCCACCCTGGCCCCGGTGCTCATCGGTCTCGGCATCACCTCCCTGTCGATGGCGCCGGCCGCCGTCCGCGCAGTCGGTGCCCAGTTGGAGCGGGTGACGGGTGAGCAGTGCGAGCAGGCCGCACGTGCTGCCCTCGACGCGCCTGACCCCGACTCGGCACGGGCGGCCGTCCGGGTGATCCTGCGGGGTGAGGTCTGAGACGGCAGGCGCGCCTGCCGTTGCAGACGACGATCGTCACCAGTCGCCCAAGCGCTGCACCCAGTCCACCAGGGTGGTGGCGAGCGTCGCCGCCTGACCCAGCCAGGGCGCGTGGCCGCCGGGGACGACCTCGAGCTCGGCGTTGGGGATGAGCCCTTGGATGCGGTGCGCCGCGTGACCACTGCCCACCGGGTCCTTCTCGCCCCACATCAGCAGTGTCGGGACGTCCACCCGACCCAGCTCCGCCTCGCCGACGAGGACGTCGCGTCGAAAGCCCGTCCGGCTGAACAGGCCCCACGGCGAGAGCAGTCGACCGACCTCGTCCAGGACGGCCCGGCCCGCCACGGGGTCATTGCCGACGGCGACCATGAGGTCGACCAGCTCGGGGTGCGCACCGACCGTGCCCCCTTCGCCGATCATGGTGGCGAATCGGTGGAAGGACGCCGGGGTCTCCCGCTGGCGGGCGAGCACCGCACGCACGCCCGGGGTGCCCAGCAGCCGGAACGGAAGCGGCGCCCGGGTGCCCGGGAGGGACGGTGTACCCAGCATCGCGAGGCCGCGGACCCGGTGCGGACACGCGAGCGCGAAGCGCAACCCCCAGAGCCCACCCATCGAGTGTCCGACGATGACGGCCGCCGGCAGCTCGAGGGCATCAAGGACGTCGCCGACCCACTCGACACTCTCCGACGGACCGAAGCCGGCAGCACTCGGGTCGCTCAGGCCGAAGCCGGGCCGGTCGACCACGATCGCCCGGATGCCGTCGAGCCGTCGGACCAGGGGCCACCACAGCAGCCCCGGGCTGCCCGAGCCGTGGAGCATCAGCGCCGGGGGTCCGACGCCGCGCTCGAACGTGTGGACACCGGCGCCGTCACTCGTGCGCAGCGTGTAGGCGTCCAGCCCGGCGTCGCTCAGGACCTGCCGGTGGATGCGCTCGACCTCCGGGGGGTGCGCGAGCGGACTGCGAGCTGGCGTGGTCACGGGGTCCTCCCGGGGAGTCGTGAGCGGTCGATTCGAGTCTGTTGCCGTGCACGGCCCCTGGGTAGGACGAAATGTGTACTGGCCCTCCCGGCGGCGCGGGGAGCAGACTGGTCCATGCGCACGTACCGGCAGTACTGCCCCATCGCGCGGGCCTCCCAGGTCCTCGCCGAGCGGTGGACCCCGATCGTCCTGCGCAATCTGCTCTCCGGGGCCGAGACCTTCACCGAGCTGGCCGACGGCGCCCCGGGCATGTCGCGGACGCTGCTCAGTGCCCGGCTCCACGAACTGGAGCGGGTGGGGGTCATCACGATCGAGTCGCATCCCCGGGGGCGGGGCCACCTCTACCGTCCGACGGCCGCGGGGCTGGCGCTGCGCCCCGTGCTGGTCGCGATGGGCGACTGGGCCGAGGAGTGGTTCGAGCTGAACCCGCAGGACAGCGACCCGGGTTTCCTCCTGCACAGCTGGTGCACCCGCTCCCTGGTTGCGGAGCTCCTGCCCCCACGCCGGGTGGTGGTGCGCTTCCTCTTCACCGACCAGCCCCCGACGCAGCGGGAGATGTGGGTGATCTTCGATCGGGCCGAGTCCGAGGTGTGCCTCACCGACCCCGGGATGGAGGTGGACCTCGCGGTCACCTGCCCAGCCACGGCTCTCGCGCAGTGGCACCTGGGACGGCTCGAGTGGGCGCGGGCGGTGCGGGCCGGCACCATCCACGTCACCGGGCCACGTGATCTGGCTCGAGCTCTGCCCACGTGGAACCGACGCGGTGTCTGGGCCACGTGAGGGGAAGGGCGGACCTCCCCTTGTCCCGGGGAGTCGCCTCCACCGCTGACGGCCGTGCCTGCCGTCAGCGCTGATGCGTCCGAAGCGACCCCACGAAGGCCATCAGGTCGGTGGCCACCCGGTGGGGTTGCTCCCAGAGCACGAGGTGCCCGGTGTCGGCGTAGACGATCATCCGTGAGCCGGGGATGGCGTGGACGAGGTCGTCCTGCTGCTCGCGTCCCAGCAACGCGTCCCGCTCGCCCCACAGGACGAGGGTGGGTGCGGTGATGCGCGCCGCGTCGCTGGGTGGCGTCGCCTCGCAGAGTCCGTGGAGGGTCTGGCGCCAGACGCGCGCGGGGATGCGGGCGCCGTCGCGGACGCGGTCCTCGAGGTACCACTCGGGCACAGGATGGAAACGCGGGAACCAGGTCAACGAGTCCCGGACCCAGGCCGTGTCCACCGGATCGGCGAGCTGATCGACCTCGTCGGCGAAGGGCGGTCGCCCGTGGAGGCTGCGCGGCGATCCGACGAGCACGAGACCCGCGACGCGGTGCGGACGGGTGGCCGCCACCTGCTGGGCGACATAGCCACCGCTGGAGGAGCCCAGCAGGACGGCCGAGGGGAGCCCCAGGGCATCCATGAGCGCCACGATGTCCTCGGCCAACCCCGCCAGGGAGTACCCGGCCCTCGGTGTGTCGGCGTCCCCGTGGCCGCGTTGGTCGACGGCCACGGCGTGGATCGTGTCGTCGAGCATCGGCACCAGCCGATCGAAGGATCCCCGGGTCTCGCCCCACGCGTGGATCAGGATCACCGGAGGCGCGCAGCTGGGACCGACCGAGACACAGGGCAGCCGCACCCCGGTCGCGAGCTCGGCCCAGCGGATGTCCTGCCCCATCGACCAACCATAGTGAGCGCGGCCTGTTGACACGGTGGGAAGAGGTGGCAGTGTGGCGATCATGGCTCGGACCCTCACCCCCACCGCGCTCGATCACGGCCTGGCGATGGCTCGTCTGGAGGTGCCGGAAGAGCGCCGCGAGGTGGTGATCGCTGCCACCGAGATGATCCTGGGCCTGGCGGAGTCCTTGGACTCGGTCCCGCTCGGGGAGACACCGATGGCGCCGGCCTACGACGCGAGGTGGGAGTGACGTGTCCCTCCATGAGCTCTCGCTCGCGCAGGTCGCGGCGAAGATCCGCGCCAAGGAGGTCTCCCCGGTCGAGCTCACCGAGGCGATCCTCGCCCGGGTCGAGAAGGTCGACCCCGCGATCTGCGCCTTCGCGACCCTCACTCCTGACACCGCGTTGGCGACCGCGCGGGTGGCGGCGGACGAGATCAGCCGGGGCACCTACCGCGGTCCGCTGCACGGTGTCCCCATCGGCCTGAAGGACTTGTACGAGGTCGCTGGTGTGCCCAACACCGCGAGCTCGAAGGTGCGGGCCGACGAGGTTCCCGACCGGGACGGCGCCGTGGCCGGGATGCTGGCGGCAGCCGGCTCGGTGATGCTCGGAAAGACGCACACCCACGAGTTCGCCTACGGTGCGACCACACCCACGACGCGCAACCCGTGGAACACCTCCATGACCCCGGGCGGGTCCAGCGGCGGCACCGCCGCAGCCCTTGCGGCCGGCCTGATCTTCGCCGGCATGGGGACCGACACCGGGGGGTCCGTCCGCATCCCCGCCGCCGTGTGCGGCACGGTCGGGCTCAAGCCCACCTACGGCCGGGTCCCGCGGCGGGGTCTGACCTCCCTCTCGTGGTCCCTGGACCACGCGGGTCCGCTGACCAGGACGGCAGAGGACGCGGCCATCATGCTCAACCACGTCGCGGGGTACGACCGGGCCGACCCGGCCTCGCTCGACCTGCCGGTCCCGGACTACACCGCTGCCCTGACCGGCGACATCACCGGTCTGCGGATCGGGGTGCCGACCAACTACTTCACCGACAACGTCAATCCCGAGGTGACCGCGAGGGCCGCGGCGGCCGTGGCCGAGCTCGTCGAGCTGGGGGCCATCGTCCGCGAGGTCGAGATCCCGATGGCGGGTGCGATCCTCGCCACCGAGTGGGGCCTCCTCGTTCCCGAGGCGAGCGCCTACCACCAGCAGATGCTCAGGGAGCGAGGCGACCTCTACACCGACGAGGTGCGGACCTTCCTCGAGGCGGGTGAATTGGTCCCGGCCACGGACTACATCAAGGCGCTGCGCGTGCGCACCCTGATCCAGGCCGCCTTCAGGGACCTGTACCGGGACATCGACGTGCTCGTCGCGCCGACGGTCACCTCGCCGGCGTTGCCCGTGGACGACCTCGACGTGACGTGGCCGGATGGCAGCACCGAGAGCGCGACGATCACCTACGTGCGGTTGAGCGCCCCGGGGAATGTCACCGGACTGCCGGCCCTGTCGATGCCCTCCGGCTTAACCGACGACGGTCTCCCGACCGGCATCCAGATCATCGGTCGTCCCTTCGACGAGGCGACCGTCCTCAACGTCGGGCACGCCTACGAAGGGCGGACCGACTGGCCGCGTCTGGCGCCGCTCTGAGTGAAGACCGCGCCGGGCGCACGATGTGGCGGTGACTATTCGTTGTCGGCGGTGACGATGGCGAAGTTCGTGTCCCCCTCGTCGAGCACGGCCCCGAGGCGCTCCAGGACGCCGCTGTCTCCGGTGAGCTCGATCCCCGCTGCCGCCAGGCTCTCGGCGTCGACGTGGCCCTCTGCCAGCACCGGTAGGGCGTGGCGCGGGCCGGCCAGGGTGACATCGGCCGCGTCGCTGCGTGCGGCGGCGGTGTGGGTCAGCACGCCATTGGCGAGCCGCAGTCGGTACGACTCGTCGACGTCGGTGAAGCGCACGTCCACGGTCAGCCTCTCGTGCCAGGCGCGCGGCCCGTTGACCCGCACGGCGAGAGCGTCGAAGAGCATCTGCGGGCTGAGGTTGGCCTTGAGGTCGGGGGCCGCCGTCGTCGTCGGGGTGCCGAAGCGCCCTTCCCTCAGCTCGGTGGCCCCGGAGAGGTAGAAGTTGCGCCAAGTGCCGTTCTCGGACCCGTAGCCCAGCTGCTGGTAGGTCTCGGCGAGCAGGTCGCGGGCAGCGGAGTGCGTGGGTTCGGCGAAGATCACGTGGCCGAGGACCTCCGCCACCCAGCGCAGGTCCCCGGCATCGAAGGAGGCCCGCGCCTTCTCGACGACCGCGTCCGCGCCACCCATGAACTCGACGTACCGGGTCGCCGCCTCGACCGGGGGGTGCTGCCACAGATGCGCGGGGTTGCCGTCGAACCACCCCATGTACCGCTGGTAGATCGCCTTGACGTTGTGGCTGACCGAGCCGTAGTAGCCGTGGGTGTGCCACGCGTTCTCCAGGGCGGGAGGCAGCTCCATCTGCTCGGCGATCTCCGAGCCGACCAGTCCGCTGTTGAGCATCCGCAGGGTCTGGTCGTGCAGGTAGCCGTACAGGTCGCGCTGGGTCTCCAGGTAGGCCACGATCCGGTCCGTGCCCCAGGTCGGCCAGTGGTGCGACGCGAAGGCGACCTCGGCCTCGCCGGCGAACAGGTCGATGGCCTCCGTCAGGTACTGCGACCACACGTGGGGGTCCCGCACGAGTGCCCCACGCAGGGTGAGCAGGTTGTGCTGGTTGTGGGTCGCGTTCTCCGCCATGCACAGGGCCTTGTGGTCCGGGAAGTAGAAGTGCATCTCCGAGGGCGCCTCGGTGCCCGGCGCCATCTGGAAGATGATGCGAACGCCGTCGACCACCTCCTCCTGACCCGTCGTGGTGATCTCCAGCGTCGGCGCGATCAGGGTGACCGTTCCGGTCGACGTGGTCTGCCCCAGACCGGCCCCGACGGCCCCCCGAGGTCCACGCGCGAGGGCGGCCCCGTACATGTAGCCCGAGCGCCGGCCCATCGCGGTGCCGGCGTACACGTTCTCGGACACGGCGTGCTCCACGAACCCCTCGGGGGCGATCACCTGCACCCGGCCGGCGTCCACGTCCTCTTGGCTCGTGACGCCCTTGACCCCACCGAAGTGGTCGATGTGGGAGTGGGTGTGGATGACGGCGGTCACCGGCCGGTCACCGCGGTGCTCACGGTAGAGCGCCAGGGCGGCGGCCGCGGTCTCCGTGGAGATCAGCGGGTCGATCACGATGATGCCCGTGTCGCCCTCGATGAAGGTGATGTTCGACAGGTCGAACCCACGCACCTGGTAGATGCCCTCGACCACTTCGTACAGGCCCTGCTTGGCAACCAGCGTGGCCTGCCGCCACAGGCTGGGGTTGACGGTGTCCGGAGCCTCACCCTGGAGGAAGTCGTAGGAGTCGTTGTCCCACACCACCGTTCCGTCCTCGGAGTGCACCACGCCGGGCTCGCGGCTGCCGATGAACCCGCGGTCGGCGTCCTCGAAGTCCTGGGTGTCGGCGAACGGCAGAGTGTGCCGCAGCGCCTCCTGCTGCTCGCTGATGAACCCGGTGGCTGGTCTCGACGTCATGACGAGACCTTAGTCACTCCTCCCACGCTTCGCCACGGGTGCAGCGGAGTCCGGCGCGAGCAGCACTGGCGGGCACCGGCCGTGCGACGTCATGATGGGCGCAGCCGGTCGGACGCCACCGACCGTCAGACCGAAGGGGGAGGGCCGATGAGCGGCTTCGCCATGATCGTCGTGGGTTTGGTGCTCGGGATCGCCGGGGCGTGGTCCATCAGGACGGTTCTCGTCACTGCCGGATTCGGCGCCGGGTGGTTGCTGGCCAGCGTCTTCGGGGCCACCGTCCTCACGGCCCTGATCATTGCCCTGGTCACCGCGCTGCTCGCCTGGCTCGTGCTGCGCCTGGCCACCACGATCGTCTTCTTCAGCGTCGGCGCGCTGGTCGGCCTGGTCGTGGGTGGTCGGCTCTTCCGCCTCCTCGAGGGCGGCGACGGGAACATCCTGCTGGCCATCGTCTTCATCCCGGCGATCGGCATCGCCGGTGGCTGGCTGGCGGAGAAGGCGCGGGAGCGCTTCGTCGCCTGGGGCACCGCGATCGGTGGGGCGGCCCTCGTGCTCAGTGGCGTCGGTGTGCTGGTCAGCTGGCTGTCCTGGCTGCGCGATCCTGCAGAGGGGTGGCAGGCGGTCCTGGGTGCCGTGGCCTGGGTGGCGCTTGCCGTCGGCTTCCGCATCGGCCAGAAGGTGGTCGGCACCGGGGATCTCTCCGACCACTGACCCTCCCCGCTCCCGGGGAGCAGGCAGACTGGGGCGATGGATCTGCTGCGCACCCCCGAGTCGGCCTTCGACGCGATCGCCGACTTCCCCCACCCGCCCCGCTTCGCCGACGTGCCGACGCCGGACGCGGACGAGAGCGTGCGGATGGCCTGGTACTCCGCAGGGCCGGAGGATGGACCGGTCGTCCTCCTCCTGCACGGAGAGCCCACCTGGTCCTACCTGTACCGCGACGTGATGTCCGCGCTCGCCGACGCCGGGATGCGCGCGATCGCGGTCGACCTCGTCGGGTTCGGGCGCTCCGACAAGCCGGCGAGCGTCCTCGACCACACCTACGAGCGCCACGTGGCCTGGGTGCGGGCGCTGGTGTTCGACGTGCTCGATCTGCGTGACGTCACCCTCCTGGGCCAGGACTGGGGCGGGCTGATCGGCCTGCGACTCGTGGGCGAGCACCCGGACCGGTTCGCCCGGGTCGTGGCCTCCAACACCGGGCTTCCGACCGGGGACCACGACATGCCCCCGCAGTGGTGGCAGTTCCGACGGACCGTGGAGGCCGCGCCGGTGCTCGATGTCGGTCGGTTGGTGTCCGCGGGCTGCCGGCGCCCGATGCGCCCGGGCGCAGCCGCGGCCTACGACGCGCCCTTCCCGGACCCGGCGCTCCAGGCCGGGCCGCGGGCCATGCCGTCCCTGGTCCCGACGACACCGGAGGACCCGGCCACCGAGGCCAACCGCGCCGCCTGGGACCGGTTGAGCTCGTGGGACCGGCCCTTCCTCGTCGCCTTCTCCGACTCCGACCCGATCACCGGCCCGATGGGCCCGGTGCTGCAGAAGGCCATGACGGGAGCACGTGGCCTGCACCACCCCGTCCTGGCGGGCGCCGGGCACTTCCTCCAGGAAGATGCCGGTGCCGAGCTGGGCGACGTGGTCGCAGCCTTCGTCCGGGGTGACCGCGACTCCTCGTGACGGCCACGATCACGTGCTTGACTGGGCCATGGTCTTCGAGGTCCATCCGCTGACGAGTGATCGCGTCGACGACTTCGCCGATGTCGTCAACCCCAACCGGCGCAGCACCCACTGCTGGTGCCTGTCGCACCGGCTGCCCCCGAAGGAGATCGACGCACTGGGCGGCGGTGACCGGGAACGTGCCATGCGGTGTCTGAGCGAGCGTTCGAACCCGCCCGGGGTCCTTGGCTACCAGGACGACCTGCCGGTGGGATGGTGCTCGATCTCTCCGCGGGAGGAGATCCCCCGGCTGGCGGGGTCCCGGCTGATCCGACCCATCGACGACGTGCCGGTGTGGAGCATCATCTGCGTGGTGGTGCGGGGCGGCCACCGCAGACGAGGCATCACCGGACCCCTTCTCGAGGGCGCTGTCGCCTACGCGGCCTCTCGCGGGGCCCCGGCCATCGAGGCGCACCCGGTCGACCCGCCGGGACGGATGGACACCACGATGGCCTTCGTGGGCACACGGGCGATGTTCGCGCACGTGGGCTTTGCCGTGGTCGGCCGGACCGACGCCGTCGCGAGCACGATGCCCCGTCTGGTCATGCGTCGCGACCTGCGCCAGACCGCGTGAGCCCTCCCCTCGGGCTCGTCCCGACGGCGACGTGCCCCACCCTGAGCGTCACGGTGAGCCGACCAGTTCCCCGGTAGCCGGGGCCATCTCCGCCGTCGTCAGGGAGGCCGGGGCCGGCGCCGAGTGCGGCAGCTCCACCGCGGTCCCGTCACGCGGGATGAAGTGCATGGAGTCGGTGATGTCCGCGCGGGCGAAGCTCACGGTGTCGTGGACATAGCTCTGCGGCACGGTCCAGGGCGCCCGGTCCCCGACCTTGGGGAAGGTGGCGACGGCCCGGCGCATGTACCCGGAGGAGAGGGCCATGATCGGGCCGGCGGGCATGTTGCCGGGAGCGATCGGGACCGCGACGCCGCGGTCGTGCTGGCGCATGTGCATGAGCAACCGGACGGTGTAGCGGCTGATGAGGTCCGCGCGCAGGGTCCACGAGGCGTTGACGTACCCGATGCTCAGGGTGGTGTTCGGCAGGCCGGAGAGCATCATGCCGCGGTAGGCGTAGGCGGTCTCGACGGGGAAGTCGACCCCGTCGACCTCGAAGTGGATCCCGCCCAGCGCCTTCATCTGCAGTCCGGTGGCGCTGACGACCAGATCCGCCTCGAGGATCTCGCCGTTGGCCAGACGGATGCCCTCCGGGACGAAGCGGTCGATGTGCTCGGTGACGACCGAGGCCGATCCGGAGCGCAGGGCGCGGAAGAAGTCGCCATCGGGGACCGCGCACAGTCGCTGGTCCCACACGTCGTACGGGGGGGTGAAGTGCTCGGTGACGTCCTCGGGGGGCACCCGCCGCGACAGGTCGCCCATGACGATCGCCTTGGCCGCTGCCGGAGAGACCCGTGAGAGACGGTAGAAGAACCACTGGACGCCGACGTTCTTGGCGCGGACCAGGCGGTTGGTCAGGTTCTTCGGCAGGACCTCGCCGATGGCCCTCATGAGCCGATCACGCTCGGGCACCGTGAAGATGTAGCTCGGGGTGCGTTGAAGCATCGTCACGTGTGCCGCGACGTCGGTCATCGACGGGAGCAGCGTGATGGCGGTGGCGCCGGAGCCGATGACGACGACGCGCTGGCCGGTGTAGTCGAGCCCCTCCGGCCAGAACTGAGGATGGACCACCCGGCCGTCGAAGTCCTCGACACCAGCGAACTGCGGGCTGTGCGGGTCCTCGTAGTCGTAGTAGCCCGCGGCCAGGTGCAGATGGTTCGCAGTGACCTGACGCTCCCGCTCGGAGCCATCGGGTTCGCTCGAGCGCACCGTGATCGTCCAGCGCTGTTCCGGGGTTGACCACGAGCTCGCGGTGACCCGGCAGCCGTAGTGGATGTGTTCCTCGATTCCGTTGTCCTGGGCCGTTGCCCGCACGTAGTCGAGGATGTCGGCACCGTCCGCGATGGCCTTGCGCCCCCGCCACGGCCGGAAGGGGTAGGCGAAGGTGTACATGTCGGAGTCGGACCGGACGCCGGGGTAGCGAAAGAGGTCCCAGGTGCCGCCCGAGGTGGGGCGGCTCTCGAGGATCGCGTACCGGCTGAGGGGCATGCTCTCCTGCAGGCGATAGGCCATGCCGATGCCGGAGATCCCGGCCCCCACGATCACCACATCCAGATGCTCCGGGAGGTCTGCGGCGGTGTGTTCGGGCGTCAGTGTGCTGGTCATGGCGAGTCATCGTGCCCTGTCGTCGGCCTCGAAATCACCGTGATTCATCTCACAGGCGTGACATGGTGTCCCAGGTATTTACATGGGACAGCGTGTCACGCTAACGTCGCCGAGATCCCATCCGAACCCACAATGAGGTGAGCACGATGACGACCACGGCACACGCGCCCTCCGCTCCTCGAGCAGTCGAGGACGAGACGGCCTTCCAGGACTCTCTGCTGGCGCTGTCCCGGGCATCCGTCGACAAGAACTTCGACGCCTTCGTGGACATCGACTGGGACGCCCACGGGGTCGACCCCGATGACCCCCGCTTCATCCTCCCTTCCTCCGACGTCATCGGAGGCCACCCCTGGTACCGGTCCCTCGACTCCGGGCAGCAGGCTCGCGTGGGCCTCTACCGTCTCGCCAACCTGATGAAGGTCGGCCTGCAGTTCGAGCAGATCCTCATCAACGGGTTGATGAACTACTCCTTCGCCCTGCCCAACCGCGATCACGCCTTCCGCTACTCCACGCACGAGGCCACCGAAGAGTGCCACCACACCCAGATGTTCCAGGAGTTCGTCAACCGCTCGAAGATGCCGGTGGCCGGGGGGTCGACGGTCTTCCGTGGTGTGAGCATGATCCTGCCGCTCTTCGCGCGCCTCCTGCCCTTTGGCTTCTTCGTCGGCGTCCTCGCCGGTGAGGAGCCGATCGATCATCTGCAGAAGTCCTTCCTGCGCGGCGACGCCGAGCTGCACCCCCTCGTCCAGCGGATCATGCAGATCCACGTGGCCGAGGAGGCACGCCACATCGGCTTCGCCCACCAGTACCTGCGCAATGCCTCCCCACAGCTCTCCCGATTCGAGCGGGGCTACCTCTCGGTGCTCACTCCGCTGATCATGCGGTGGCTGTGCGACGAGATCATGAGGCCGTCGAAGAAGGCCCGCAGCGACATGGGCATCCCCGACGACGTCTTCGACGAGATCTTCTGGGAGTCGCCGACGTCGCAGAAGTTCCTGCGGGACCTCTTCGCCGATGTTCGTGCGCTGTGCGAGCAGGCCGGTCTGATGAACCGCACCTCGCGTCGGGTGTGGCGCTCCCTGGGCATCGATGGTCGCCCCTCGCGCTTCCGCAGCGAGCCCGCCTCGGCCGCGGCCTGAACCATGACGCACGTCATCACGCAATCGTGCTGCGCAGACGCCTCCTGTGTCGTGGCGTGCCCGGTCAACTGCATCCACCCCGCGCCGGGTGAGCCCGGCTTCGGGACGACGGAGATGCTCTACATCGATGCGCAGACGTGTGTCGACTGCGGCGCCTGCGTCACCGCCTGCCCGGTGGACGCGATCAAGCCCCTGCCGTCCCTGCTCACGCACGAGCAGTCCTTCACGGAGCTCAGCCGGGCCTACTACGCGGAGAACCCGCACCAGGACCGCACTCCGATGGCCAAGGTGAAGGGCCAGCGGCGCCTGCGCGACCAGCAGCGAGCGCTGCGGGCCGCGGTCGTCGGAGCGGGCCCTGCCGGGATGTTCACGGCTGATGAGCTGCTCACCCACCCGGAGGTGGAGGCGGTAGACGTCTTCGACCGTCAGCCCACGCCCTACGGGTTGGCCCGGGCCGGGGTGGCCCCCGATCACGGGCGCACCAAGCGGGTGGAGCGACTCTTCTCGGCCATCGAGGATGATCCGCGACTGACCTACCGCCTCGGGGTCGAGGTGGGGCGCGATGTGACGGATGAGGAGCTCTCGCGCTTCTACGACGTCGTCATCTACACGGTGGGCGCAGCCAGTGACCGCAGGGTCGGCGTGCCCGGGGAGGACCTGCCCGGATCGACGTCCGCCACACGCTTCGTCTCCTGGTACAACGCCCACCCCGAAGCGCACCAGTCCTTCGAGCTCGATCACGAGCGGGTCGTCGTCGTCGGCAACGGCAACGTCGCCCTGGACGTCGCGCGCATCCTCACCGCCGACCCGGACCAGCTGGCGGGCACGGACATCGCCGACGAGGCATTGGGCGCCATGTACTCGAGCTCGGTGCGTGAGGTGGTCCTCCTCGGCCGCCGGGGGCCGGCCCAAGCCGCCTTCACGGTGCCCGAGCTCATCGGACTGTCCGCGGTGGAGGGCATCGACGTGGAGGTCGATGCCCCCGCGGCGGAGCTGCGGGGAGATGACCCACGGACGCGGCTGCTCGCCGACCTGGCTGCTCGCCCCGCCCGTGGCACGGGACGGCGGATCGTGCTGCGATTCCTCTCGGCCCCGGTGCGTTACACGGGAACCGAGCGGGTGACTGGCGTCGACGTCACCCGGACCCGTCTGGTCCCCGACGGGTCGGGCCGGCTCACGGCGGTGCCGACCGGTGAGGTCGAGCACGTGGCTGCGGGCCTGGTGCTCCGCAGCGTCGGCTATCGCGGCACCCCGGTGGCGGGACTGCCCTTCGACGAGGCGACGGGGACCGTGCCCCACGCGAAGGGCAGGGTCAGGCCGGGGCGGTACGTCGCCGGGTGGATCAAGCGCGGACCCCGTGGCTTCATCGGCACCAATCGCTCCTGCGCCCAGGAGACGGTGGAGAGCATCCTGGATGACCTCGACGCCGAGCTCGTGAGTGAACCCTCCGCCACGTCGGCGGATCTGACGCAGCTGCTTCGATCGCGCGGGGTCGTCCCGGTCGATCGCACCGGGTGGCACCGGATCGACGCGGCCGAGCGTCGTCGCGGACACGGCCGTGGTGCGGAGCGCTCGAAGATCGTGGACGCCGCCGAGCTGATGGATGTGGCGAGGTGGTGATCGGTATCCTCGTGGGGTGGCCGATGAACCCGAGGACGACGAGTTCGCGGAGGACGGCTCCCCGGACGGCCGCCAGGCCCGGTGGGACGGACACAACGAAGCCCGACGCAAGCGGCTCCTGGACGCTGCCATCGAGCTCCTCGACGAGCGCCCGCCCGGTACCGAGCTGCGCATGGCGGAGATCGCCGAGCGGGCCGGTCTTCGGCGCCCGGTCATCTATCGCTACTTCACCGACCGTCAGGACCTGCAGGCGGCCATCGACCAAGAGATCGCCCGGCGCCTGGTCAGTCTCATCATGCCGATCTTCGACCCGCACAAGCCGGTCATCGACATCATCCACGACTCGATCGCCGTCTACGTGCACTGGTCGGAAGAGCACCCCGGTCTGCGCCACGTCATCGATCGAGGTTTCCAAACCGCTGGTGGCTCGGTGCAGAAGGGCGTCTCGGACCTCGCCCTGCTCGTCTCCCAGCTGGTCTTCACCGCGCTCCAGGGCTTCCGGGTCCGCCTCAGGGACAGCGACCTCGCCTATGTCGACCCGCTGGTCCACGGACTCATCGAGGCCGTGGTGGGCACGGTGCGGCGCTGGGTGTCGCTGGAGGAGCGGCCCCCTGCCGGCATGCTCGTCCACCTCGCCACGGAGTCGGTGTGGTACATCATGGCCGGCCATGCCCACGCCCTGGGCATGCAGCTCGAGCGTGACCAGAAGCTGGCGGAGCTGCCCGACCTCGACTGACCGTCGAGCGGTGCCGGACACGGTTGCTGCCACCTCTGGACCGAGCGTTCTCGCGACCTGCTCGCAGGCGTCAGCGGTCCCCCCACGACACCTGGCGTGGCCTCACGCCCTGCCCCGGAGGTCAGCATGAAGAACTCACTCGCCCACGAACGTCGCGGATCGGTCGCCGGGCCCTCCGTCCTCCTGGTCCACGGGATCGGTCATCGCCGGCAGGCGTGGGGCCGAGTGCCCGAGCTCCTGGCCGAGCGCGGGTACGACGTCATCTCGGTGGATCTGCCCGGGCACGGGCAGTCCCCGCCCCCAGCGCGTCCGGATGGGTACTCGATGCGCAGCAGCGTCGAGCAGCTCGAGCGACTCTGTCGGGAGCTCGGTGTGACCTCGCCCCATGTCGTCGGCAACTCCCTGGGCGGTCTCATGGCCCTGCACATGGCGGCCACCGCCCGGGCCGAGTCGGTCGTGGCGATCAGTCCCGCCGGCTTCTACCCGCCCCACCACCTGCTCGTGGTCGGTCCGGAGCTGCTCATGGTCAAGCTGGGCGCGCGCCTGCCACAGTCGATCTACCGGCACATCGTCGCCAGCCCGTGGGCACGCCGGGCCGCCCTGGGCGTGCTCTACCGTCATCCCGAGCGTCTGAGTGTGCAGGACTGCCTGGGGGATGCGGTGAGCCTGCGGAGCAGCCGGGGCTTCTGGCCCCACTTCGTCCGGGCGACCTTCCACCGGTTCTCACGTCAGCCCCGGGTCCCCACCACCATCGCGTGGGGGGAGCAGGACCGGATGCTCCTGCCGGCCCAGGCCGAGGTCGCCCGGACACGCTTCCGGGACAACCCGCTCGTGTCGGTGATCGGGCTGCCCGACGCGGGGCACTGTGGCCAGGTCGACCAGCCCGACGAGGTCGCCGCGATCATCGAGCGCAGCATCGAGCGCTCCGGCGTGGCCGGTCCGCTCGGTCTGCCTCGCGCGGTCTGACTGCCATGACGACCCAGGAGCTGCCCGTCACCCACGAGGAGACGGACACCACGAGCCGTCGGCGGATCCTCCTGACCGTGCTCATCGCGGTCCTCGCCATCGGTCTCATCGCCGGGCTCACCCTCTGGTGGCCGGGGCGTGACGGCAACGGTGACTACTGGACCGAGATCGACGCCCGACAGCCCATCACCGTTGACCAGCAGGCCATGGTGGAGCGTCTGGAGGGGAGCGGCGGCGAGTGGAGCGCTGAGCTCGTGCAGGGCGAGCACCTCGAGAAGGTGGACTGGTCGAAGGAGACCGCGATCGACGTCGCGGAGCTATCACGTGGCCGCACGGTCATCAGCAACCTCACGAGTGAGGAGTCGGTCCGCCGGAACGGTCGTCTGCTCATCCTGGGGCCTGCCTACCGTCCCCTGGTCGAGCGCATCCTGCAGGAGGACCCGGTGGTCTTCGTCGACGAGGACAGCGAGGAGGGCCGGCTCACCTACCGTCTCGGCGGGTGGTTGGCCTACTACTCGCCGGAGGGGGCGCAGGAGGACCGGACCGACGACGTCGAGACCTACCTCGAAGAGGTCGTGCGCTGCCCCTACGACGCAGATCCCTGCCCGAGCGGTGGATCATGAGCAGCCTCCAGGTGTGGACTGCCCGGCAACCGGCCGAGGTCGTCGAAGGGGTACAGCCGCAGCACGAAGACTCCGCCCAGCCGGTCGGCGGGCACCCAGCCGAAGGCTCGCGAGTCGTCGGAGTGCGCGAGGTTGTCGCCGAGCACGAACACGTGTCCGTCGGGCACCGTCGCCGCACGCACCTGCTCGCTGGCGGATCCCTCCTTCGTGCAGCAGGGGCGGGTGGAGGCCGCGGGCTGCCACGCGTCATTGACCACCCGCTGCCACGGTGCGCTGCCCGTGCGGCGCACCCACACCGCGACCTCGCGGTCATCGGTGGCCGGTCGCACGGCCACCTGGTCACCGGGGAGGGCGATGACTCTCTTGACGACCGAGACGCGGCCGGGCCCGACCCGGGCGTTGACGACGTCGAAGCGCTCGACATCATCGATGCCCCCGCGTGGGTCCAGCAACACCCGATCACCGTTGTTCAGGGTCGGCTCCATGCTCGAGCCGTTGAGCACGAGGCTCAGGGCCAGGGCGGCCACGAGCACGGCGGACCCCCCCAGAACCCCGACCACTGCCACCCAGCCCAGGGCTCGCCCAGCGCGCCCACGGTGACGGGGGCGGCTGTCGGACATCGGCATGACGCCATCATGCCCGATCCGGTGCACTCGCCCGGAAGGCACTTCGCGCCCCGTCGAAGTGCCAGTTCACCTCGTACGACAAAGGAGTCGACACCATCATGACCAGAGCACCAGAAGGACGCACGCGGTTGGGCCGTTTCGCGGCGATCACCGTGCCGGCCGCGCTCGCCAGCGCGGGTCTCGGCGTCGCGGTCATCCAGGGCATGGCCTCCGCGGCCCTGTCCTCGTCCGAGCCCTTCCAGCTCGGCAGCGAGCAGCTGACGGCCTCGAGCCTGCAGCTCAACCTCGACGCCGCGAGCGCAGCCAACAGCGTCACCGACCCGACTGCGGGAGCCAAGAGGGCCGCGCGGGCCGATGTCACCGACACCACGCTCTCCACCCTGTGCCTGGCCGCGGGCCACGAGCTGCCGGTGCTGGGCAACGTCGTCGGGTTGAAGATCGAGTCGCCGACCGAGGTCGAGGTCGGCGACGTCACTCTCCAGGCGGACTCACTCAACGCCAGCAAGGCGAAGCTGCCGGAGACCTCCATCGGCGTGGCCTCCACCTGGGACGACGACACGAAGGGTGGCTTCGGCCTGAAGTCCCAAGGTGACGTCACCCTCGACGAGCTCGACGCCAAGGCGTACGCCCTCGACATCTCCGGGCTGACGCTCAACGACCTGGCGATCTCCCCGCAGATGGGCCAGCCGAGCTGCGGCTGAGCGCACTAGCTCCCGTGTCTCGCGGCGAACCTTCTCGCCGCGAGGCACGGAAAGGACCACGATGTCTGAACTCGCACGTCACCCGGAACCGTCGACGACGAGCCGCGGCCCCCGTCCCGGGACCCGGCGCGCACGCCTGAGGGCCTTTCGCCGCACCCGCCCCTTCTGGGGGTGTCTCATCCTGACCCTGGCGGCCTACTTCATCATCTCCCCCGTGCTCACGTCGGTGAGCGCGACCGTGAGCATGGGAACGGCCGCCGTGAGTGGGTGGGTCGTCGGTGCCATCATGCTGGCCGCTGCCGGCGTCTCCCTCGTCGCACCCGGCCAGCGTCATTTCGCCGCGATCGTGGCCATGATCGTCTCCGTGGCGTCACTCGTCCTGACCAACCTCGGTGGTTACATCATCGGCATGGCCCTGGGCATCGTCGGGTCCGGCATGATCTTCGCCTGGACCCCGACCGTGAACCGCCGCGGCGGGGCACACCTGGAGCCGCGAGGGTCGCAGTCGGACGAGGACGAGGCCGCAGAGAGGGCTGCTGACGAACCAGCCCTGGAGGAACGGGCGTGAGCGGCCTCCGCGGACACCGCGCCTGGGGGGTCGGGAGACCCGGTTCCGTGCGGCGACGCCCGGCGGTCCTGGCGGGTGGTGGCGGCCTCCTGGCCATGGGCCTGCTTGCCGCACTGGTCTCCCACAGCGCCTTCGCAGTCGGTCTCACGGCCGCGCACGAGGACACCCGGATCTACATGGACGGCCTGTCCGGGTCCGGGGTGGGTCTGTCCGCCACGACGGCGACGCACGCCGCCGAAGCGAACGGCGCGATGGCCGTGGAGCGGGCTCGAGTGGGCCTGCAGCTCCAGGACGTCGAGGTCAACGGGTTGTGTCTCGTGGCAACGCACGACATCCCCGGTGTCGGCACGACCTCGGCCGTGATCACGGCCGGTGAGGCCGTGGACGGGCGCCGGAGTGGCCGTGATCCCGTGAGGTTCGAGTCGCTCGCGCTGGACCTCTCCTCGATCGAGGGTCAGGCGCGCGACGTGGACGACCTGGCGTTGGGCCAGTCGGCGCAGAACGTGCCCGGTGGGGGCGCCGCCGGCGAGTTCGGCATCGCCGCGAGGAGCATCGCCTTCGATGAGCTCGCCCTCTCCTCAGGTGCCCTTGACCTCTCCTCCGGGGCGACCCTCCCGGGACTTCGCGTGCGGACGCTCGCCGGTGCTGCTGATCGATCGGATTGCCCATGAAGGACCTCGTTCATCTCGCCCGCACCACGCGGCCGGTGCTGGGAGGACTCCTGCTCGTCCTCGCCGGTGCCGAGATCATCTGGATCGACGGGCGCCCCGTCGCCGTCGCGATGTCCGGGAGCAGTGGCTCCCTGCCGATCCTCCTGGGCGGGTCCCTGGTGCTCTTCGGCCTGCTGGCCTGGGTGACTCCCCTGTACGCGCCGATGATCGGGCTGCTGGCCCAGGGCGCGGCCCTCCTGTCCTTCGTGGCGGCCAACCTCGGTGGTTACGTGCTCGGGTCCGTGCTCGGCATCGTGGGTGGAGCGCTCGTCTTTGCCTGGCGGAGCGAACCCTGTGACCTCACGGAGGTGGGGACATGAGGTGGGTCCACTCACCACGTGGCGCGATGGCGCGACGGCAGCGCACCATCGTGGTGGTGGCTCTCGTGCTGACCACCGTCTTCGCGGTGACGACGGTATCGGCTGATGAGCGAGCCGACGCTGCAGTCGAGTGCGGTCCGGGAGACAGCCACCGCAATGACCTGACGCTCGGGGCCACCGACCAGAGCGTCACCCCCTGCGTCTCCGGGTCGAACCTGAACATCTCCGTGCCGAAGAGCTGCCTGTTGACCATCTGTGAGAACAAGTACAAGGTGCGTGAGATCCGTCGTCACGGGCGGGAGACGGTGACCTACTCGGACGGCACCTCCGAGGAGCTGTTGCACTTCACCTTCAAGGAGCTCACCTTCCGTCGGGACGTCACGATGCGCACCGACAACAACGCGGCGGGGCAGCTGAGCCTGCAACCGGAGGGCGTCGCGCACATCGGGGGGGCGAGCGTGGGCGGTGGAGCGACGTACACGGACGTGTGGGTCTCCGGGGGGACCTTCAACATCACCTTCACCGACCTGCCGTCCGTGCTGGCGTGCACGATCCCCGTCCCGGCGAACTCTCCGCTGGTCGAGATCGTGCAGGGCGGGACCATCCGAGGCTGCGGCATCGACCTGGACGTCAAGTACCTCGTCTCCTACGACGAGGACGCCTCCTCGGGTCGGCCCCCGATCCGGCTGCCGAGGACGACGTTGGAGGTGACCCGGTGAGCCCTCGCACGCCGCACGGTCACACGTCGCTGCGCGCCGCGCTGACGGCCACGGTGGTCGGCATGCTGGCGCTCGCGCTGACCGCGACGGGCACGAAGGAGCGGGCCGTCGCCCTCGATGTGACCTTCCAGGAGCGTCCCTCCCAGTTCTCGACGTCCGGCCTGAAGGGGACCGATGTGGCCTTCGCGACCGTGCCGGCGGATGTCTCGGACGGCCGCGACGGGACGAAGCAGGTGTCGGTGCTGCGGGGCGGGTTCGCCGGTGCCGAGCTCGACGGCCTGTGCATCTCGCAGCAGCAGGAACTCCTGGGTGGGACGTTCACCATGCGGGTGACGGCCGGGGACGGAACCACGGGCGAGTACGACATCGACAGTGCGTCCGCGACCTTCGATCTGACCGAGGTCGAAGGGGGAGAGGACCCCGGGATCGCCTTGGGCGGCGTGGTGCAGATCGGCCAGACCGCCAGCGACGTCACCACGGTCGCCGGACTGGACAACCCGCTCGCTGCCCCCGGGAGCGGCCGCTACCTGGCGATCAGCTCATCCGCCGGGGAGCTGAGCGACGTCCGTGGCACGGTCTACGGTTTCTCGATCGACGACGTCGCCACGATCCCCGGTCTCGTCGTGGAGATCGTTCCCGGTGACAGGGGGTGCGACTCGCTCGACCTGCCCACGTAGTCGGTCACCGACCAGATATCCCGGCTCCACCCCCCCCTTCGTCGGGGCCTGACCCGCTCGCGCCCCTCACCACACAGGAGAAGTGCATGTCCTTCAACTCTCGCCGCCGACCCCGCTCGTATGCCGGAGCCCGAGTCCTCGTCACGGGTGGTGCCTCTGGCCTGGGACTCGAACTGACGCGGCTCCTCGCCGCTGACGGAGCGCGCGTCCTCGTCGTCGACCTGCATGCGGAGCCCCCGGCGGATGCGCTGCCGGCCGGTGTGGACTACCGCCCGCTGGACGTGCGATCCGACGAGGGGTGGGACGAGGTGCGCAATGCCGTCGAGGCCACGTGGGGTGGCCTCGACCTGCTGGTGCTCAACGCGGGGATCGCGGTGGGGGGCCGGATCGAGGTCGCGTCGATGGAGGACTGGCAGCGCATCGTCGACATCAACCTGCTCGGTGTCGTCCGTGGTTTCCGCGCCTTCGTCCCGATGATGAAGGAAGCCGGCCACGGCCAGATCGTCGCGACGTCTTCGCTCGCAGGGCTCGTCCACGCGCCGGGCATGGCCGCATACAACGCGGTCAAGGCCGGAGTGGTCGCCGTCGTCGAGGGGTCCCGGGCGGAGCTGGCCCCCTTCGGCGTGGGGGTGAGCGCCATCTGTCCCTCCTTCTTCCGCACCAACCTCCACGAGTCCCTGCACGGCAAGGACGTCGAGCTGGAGCAGAGTGCGACCACGCTCATCACCAAGGCACCCAGGTCGGCGAAGCAGGTGGCGGGGTCGGCGTACGAGGGCATGGCGCGCGGCCGAACGATCATCCTCACCGACCCCGACGGCCGCATCGCGTGGCGCTCGAAGCGCTTCAGCCGTCCGGTCTACGAAGCGGTCCTGACCCAGGTGGGCAAGCGGCTGGCCGCGGGGAAGCCGCCGCTGCCGACGTGGGTGGAGCGCCTCCAGCAGAGGCAGGGCGGTGATCGCTCGCGCACTCGATGACCTCCCCGTCACCGGGGGGACGGTGACCTACGGGGCGGAGTCCTCGGGCGGGGTGCCGGGGGTCGCGAGCCGGTACCGGTGGCGCCGGACGCCGGCCGTGGTCCCGATGTCGTGCTCCACACAGCGGTGACCTCCGGGGACGAAGGCCACCGGCACACGGAAGATCGGCCCGTCGTGGACGAAGGAGTGGTACTCACCGAACTCCCCCGCCGGGTCGACGCCCGGGGGCAGCGCGTCGAGGAATGCCGTGTCCAGCGTGACCCCCAGGTGCTCGACCCCGAGCACGGCGGCGTCGACGACCACGGTGGTCGCCACGAATCCGGCGGCGAGGAACCGCGTGAGGCTCTCGGACGAGGTCATCCCCTCCAGTGGCTCCAGCACCTCGATCCCCCACGGGCCGAACTGCTCCTCGTGGAATGCGCGGGCGCCGGAGACGTCGAGGTCACCGAAGGCACAGGCCCGGATGCCCTGCGATCGCAGGTCGGCGGCCGCGGCGTCCATCGTCTCGACGTACCCCTCCAGTCCCGGCCCCGGGAGGTCGACCGTGTGCAGGGGGAGGCCGATGCTTCGCGCCTGGGCGTGCACCAGCGCGGTGGGGAGCTCGTGCACCGTCGACGCCCCGAGCTCGGGGTGGACCGTCGTGAGCAGACGATCCACCACGACGTCCTCTCGTGCCAGCAGCAGGGAGAGGGCCAGCGCAGAGTCCTTGCCGCCGCTCCAGTGCAGTGCGACGTGCCGTGGGTCCATGTCGACCATGGTGCCGCCTCTGCCGTCCGGCTGTCCTCGGCGTTGACGTCCCCCGGCGCGCCCCGCATGATCGTGTCAACACAAATGGAGGTCCCGACATGGAGCTGCGCATCGACGCCCGGAGTGCGACATCGCCCTACGAACAACTGCGCCATCAGATCGAGGGCCTGATCGGATCGGGGGGCCTCGCGGCGGGGGACCGGTTGCCGACCGTGCGACAGCTGGCCGCGGACCTCGGGGTCGCTCCGGGGACCGTCGCCCGGGCGTATCGGGAGCTGGAGCAGCGCGGACTGCTCGAAGGGCGTGGACGGGCCGGAAGCTTCGTCGCCGACGACGACGCCCATCACGCTGCGCAGGCAGCGGCACACGCCTACGTCGCCCGCATCGAGTCCCTCGGCCTGCCGGCATCGAGCGCCCTCACGTACGTCGAGCGACTCGTCGCGCCCTCCGCGTAGACCCGCGCGGCTACTCCAGGGGGGCGCGGCGCAGGTCCGAGGGGAGGGTCTGCCACGCGCTCGCGTCCACCACGGTGAAGCGTCGGCCGGTGACCACGCCGGGGACGATGCGCACGAACCGACTCTTGTCCCCGCCCTGCCACGGGAACAGCGGAAGGTCGACCGTGTCCATCACGTCGTGGACTTCGGTGATCGTGCGCGCGGGGCCCTTGACCACCACGCTCCACGCCTGACCCGTGGCGGGGTCGTATCCGTCGGCCTCCAGGGCGACGGGGGTGCCGGACAGGGCGCCCAGGACCTTGCTCCCTTCGCCGGTGCGGAAGACGACGGTGCCCTGGTCCACCACGAAGTTCAGGGGAAAGATGTCCGGGTGGTCCTCCACCCAGACGGCCAGGCGGCCGAGCGACGTGGTGCGCAGCAGGGACCAGCACGCATCGACCGACAGCTGCTCGACATCCTCTGGGGTGGTCATGTCATCGCCTCCTGGGGCGCGAGGCTACCGGGTTCGACGAGCCACGACGGCGGTGCGGCCCGGCTACATCCGCCGCTTGCGACCCAGGCCGCGCAGGAGGGACTTGGCGCCCCGCTCGATCTCGCGGTTGGCGCCGGCGCCACCGCCCACGCCCCCTGTCCTGCGGCCCGGACTCCTGGGGGCCCCGGCGGCCGGTCGTCGTGCCGCGCCGGTGACCCTGCTGACGATTCCTCTGAGCATGGCTGTCCTCCGTTGGGCGGTTCGGTGATGCAGTGAAAGTGACCCTACTCCTGCCGCGGGGCAGCGGCAGGGGATCGGCGGGCCCGCGGCTCCATAGACTCAAGACATGTCGGACCCCATGTGCCAGCTCCCGTCCGCCCGCGCGTTGGACGACCTGGAGATCGAACTCGTCGAGGTGGCCCGCCGAACGATCGATGAGACCACCGACGCAGGGCCGGACGAGGACGGTGTCCACACCATGGGGGCAGCGGTCCGCACCGCCGCCGGGCTGACCTTCGCGGGCGTGAACCTCTACCACTTCACCGGTGGGCCGTGTGCCGAGCTCGTCGCACTGGGGGCCGCTCGTGCGGCCGGGGCACGGGAGATCACGCACATCGTGGCCGTCGGCAACCACGGACGTGGCGTGTGCAGCCCGTGCGGCCGTGACCGGCAGGTCTTCCTCGACTACTACCCGTCCATGCGCGTGCTCGTGCCGCTCCCGGGCGGCGAACCGGTGAGCGTCACTGCGAGGGACCTGCTCCCTCTGGCCCACGTCCGGCCGGAGTCACCGGGCGCGACCTGAACTCGACCTCGACGAAGGCGCACTCGGTGTCCGAGGTGTTGATGACGTTGTGGGTGTTGCCTGCGGGCCCGGTGTACGAGGCCCCCAGCACCAGCTGGTTGTCGAACTCCTCGTCGGCGGCGACCACGCGCACCGTGCCCGGCACCGTGGGCACCACGACGTAGTCGAACTCGTGGCGGTGCGTCCCGGTCTGGGTACCCGGTCCGAAACGCCACTCCGTGACCCGGGTGAACTCGTTGTCGATCTGTACCGTCGCCGTCGCCGTGGTCTCCTCGTGCATGGTCCGAGACTAGTGACGAAGGCCGGACCCCGTCGCCTAGCGCGGGACGGTGATGTCGAGGGTCGCGCCGCCGAAGCCGTTCTCGGTGTCCCGCCCCTCGATGGTCACGACATCGACGTCGTCGGGGATCTCCAGGCCGGTCTGGGTCCGGGTCACCGGTTGCTCGTCCGCGTGGTCGTGGCCCAGGGTGTGCTCGCCGAGCGCGGTGCCGTCCTCGTCGAGCACCCGCCAGCCGTCGGCGTACCGATCCGGGCTGTCGTACTGCGAGCTGAGCGTCACGTCCAGGGACCACTGACCGTCATCGCTCTTCAGCGCGGCGGCGAGGACGTCGGGGTGCTCGGCATCCTTCGTGTCCGGCGCGATGTCCGCGGACGTGCTGGCCGAGGCGCCCGACGGAGCCCCCGAGTCGGGGGAGGGGTCGGACGATCCCGTGCCACAGCCGCCGAGGACCATGATCATCGCTGCGGCAGCCCCAGCGGCCGAGGCGGCCCGGTGCACCGGCGTGCGGTGTGCGTTCGAGTGCGTCATCTCCCTCATGATGCCAGCCCGACGGTGCCGGTCCCGGCGTGGACGAGCGCCCGTCACCCGTGCGGCGGACGACGTGGTCTGAGTACGCTCCGAGGATGACCACGACTCTCGTCCTCACCGTCATCGGCGACGATCGCGTCGGCCTCGTCAAGGCCCTCGCCGACGTCATCGCAGAGGGCGGCGGCAGCTGGGAGCGCAGCCGTCTCAGCGAGCTCGCCGGAAAGTTCGCCGGCATCGTGGTGGTCACGGTCCCCGATGACCGCGTCGGCGCCCTTCGCGATGCGCTCGACCCGCTCGAGGGGCTCCTCGACGTCGCCGTCCACGACGCGCTGTCGACGCCGGCGACGGGTGCAGCCACACCGTCCGGGCAGCAGGTGCGCCTCGAGCTCGTCGGCAACGACCGACCGGGCCTCGTCGGCGGCGTGTCCGCGGTCCTCGCACGCCACGACCTCAGCGTCGTCGAGCTCACGAGCGCCACCCTCGAGGCCCCCATGGCGGGTGGCCGGCTGTTCGAGGCGACGGCCCTCATCGCGGTCTCGCACGACACCGACCTGGACGCACTGCGGGCCGACCTCGAGCGCCTCGCCACCGAGATCATGGTCGACCTGTCGGTCACCTCGGGCGACGCCTCCGCGACCTGACCGGCCACCGTGCGGCCGGGGCCGGCTCTGGCGCCGTAGGGCTAGCCTCAGTGGTGTGAGGGCGGTGTGGCAGGACCGGTACGGACCTGTGTCGAGCCTGCGCTGCGTCGATGTCCCGGTGCCGCGGATCGGGGCCGACCAGGTGCTCGTCCGCGTGCACGCGGCATCGGTCCATCCGGACGTGTGGCACGTGGTCACCGGCCGCCCTGCGGTCCTGCGGCTCATGGGGGCCGGTCTGCGTGCCCCCACGCACCACGTGCCGGGCAGCGACTTCGCCGGTCAGGTCACCCGGGTCGGCGAGGACGTCGGGTCGGTGGCGGTCGGGGACGACGTGTTCGGGGAGTCCCTGCCGCGGATGCAGTGGGCCAACGGCGGCACCTACGCCGAGTACGTGGCCGTCCAGCAGGACCGGTTGGTGGCCATGCCGTCCCGGCTCTCCCACGTCGAGGCGGCCACGCTGCCCACCGCCGGGATCATCGCGCTCCAGTCCGTGCGCGAGCAGGGGCAGGTCGCGGCGGGCGATCGCGTCCTCGTCAACGGGGCTGCGGGCGGTGTCGGGTCCCTGGCGGTGCAGATCGCGTCGGCCGACGGGGCGAGGGTCACGGCGGTGGACTCCGCCGAGAAGCACGACCTCCTGAGGGCGATCGGTGCCGACGAGGTGCTCGACCACACCCGCGAGGACTTCACCCGCGGCGACGAGCGCTACGACGTCATCATCGACATCCCGGGCAACCACCCCTTCTCCGCCATCCGGCGCGTGTTGGCTCCGCACGGCACCTACGTCCTCGTGGGGCACGACCAGTACGGCCGGACGGGCCGGGCCGTGCTGGGGAGCATCCCCACGATGTTTCGCCTCATGGCGCGAGCGCCGTTCAGCGAGCAGCTCCCGAGGCCGTCGTTCTCGAGCCGACCGAAACTGGAGCACCTCACGGCGCTCGCAGCTCTTGCCGAGGCCGGGATGCTGCGCAGCGCCATCGACCGCACCTTCTCCCTCGAGGAGGCCGGTGCGGCGCTGAGCCACCTTGCGTCCGGAACGGCCCGAGGGCGCGTGGTGCTCACCGTACTTCGGTGAATCGTCGCCGTCGGCGTGCACATCCCCCGTGGGTGCGTCGCCCACCACTCTTGGGGAGACTGTCCCCAGTCGACGACGAAGGAGCACGCCGCATGCGCCAGCCCCGGCACGAGAACCTGCGCAGTATGGTCGCCTTCGCGGCCGTCACGCTCTTCTACTACACCGTGCCGGTGCGCGACCTGGAGTCGGGCGGAGCGTGGGTGCTCACGGTCATCGCGCTGCTCGTCGCGGTCGCTCTCCTCGGGTGGGTCATCACCCACCAAGTGGGTCGGCAGCTGCGGGCGGGAGACCAGACCGCCGTGCGGATCAAGTCGCTGCTGCTGCTGATCTACCTGGTGGTCCCCCTCTTCGCCCTGGGGTACTTCGCCATCCAGGAGCACACCGGGGACCAGTTCGCCGGCCTCGTCACGAAGACCGACTCCCTCTACTTCACCATGACGACTTTGGCGACGGTGGGTTTCGGGGACGTGCACGCGACCGGCCAGCTCGGCCGGATGCTCGTGACCATCCAGATGGCCTTCAACCTCGTCTTCATCGGCACGTTGGCGTCGGTCCTCACCGATCAGATCCGTCGACGGGCGGAAAAGGTCGGGCAGAAGTAGCGAGCCACGGGTGCTTGGGCGAGGGGAGCGCCCCCAGCGTGCATAGTGTGGAACAGATCACCGTCCCGACCCAGGAGTGCCTCCATGTTGAGCACGATGCAGGACGAGCCGTTGTCGCTCGCCACCCTTCTTCGCCATGCCAGCACGATCCACGCCGAGGCCCGGGTGTCGACCTGGACCGGGGACGGCGTACGCACGATGTCCTACGAGGAGCTGGGCCGCCAGGCCGCGCAGCTGGCCCACGCCCTGCGCGGGCTCGGGGTCCGCGACTCCGACCGGGTGGCGACCTTCATGTGGAACAACAACGAGCACCTCGTCGCCTACGTGACCATCCCGTCGATGGGCTCGGTGCTGCACGCGCTGAACATCCGCCTGTCCGCAGAGCAGCTGGTCTTCGTGGCGAACCACGCCGAGGACAAGGTCGTGCTCGTCGACGGCAGCCTCATCCCGCTCTTCGGCCAGGTCCTGCCCCGGATGACGACGATCGAGCACGTGATCGTCGTCAACGGGGATCCCGCCACCCTCGAGGCGCCCGACGGGGTCACGGTGCACGCCTACGGCGAGCTCCTGGCCGGCCAGCCGGAGCACTTCGACTACCCGGAGATCGACGAGCGCGCCGCGGCCGCCATGTGCTACACCTCGGGCACCACCGGCGACCCGAAGGGCGTCGTGTACTCCCACCGCTCGAACTACCTGCACTCGATGCAGGTGTGCACCGCCTCCGGGATGGCCCTGTCCCGACAGGACTACGCCTTGGCGGTCGTGCCGATGTTCCACGCGAATGCCTGGGGCATCCCCTACGCGGCCCTGATGTCCGGGGCGTCCCTGCTCATGACCGACCGCTTCCTGCAGCCGGCACCGCTCCTGGCGATGATGGCCGACCAGCAGCCCACCTTCGCCGCCGCCGTCCCCAGCATCTGGACCGGGGTCCTGACGGAGCTGGAGCTCAACCCCCAGGACATCACCCACCTGCGCGATGTCATCGTCGGCGGATCGGCCGTGCCACCGGCGATGATGCATGCCTTCGAGGACCAGCACGGTGTGCGCGTCCTCCACGCCTGGGGGATGACCGAGACCTCCCCCCTGGGTAGCGTCGCCATCCCGCCGCCCGGTCTGAGCGCCGAGGAGGAGTGGCCCTACCGCATCAGCCAGGGGCAGTTCCCCGCGGGCGTCCAGGCGCGACTCGTCGACGACGAGGGCGCGATCGTGCCGCACGACGGCGAAGCACTGGGCGAGCTCGAGGTCAAGGGTCCGTGGATCACGGGGTCCTACTACGCGCCGGACGGGGTCACGGTCGACCCGGAGAAGTTCCACGACGGGTGGCTGCGCACCGGTGACGTCGGTAAGGTCACCGCGAACGGCTACCTCACGCTCGTCGACCGGTCCAAGGACGTCATCAAGTCCGGTGGCGAGTGGATCTCGTCCGTCGACCTCGAGAACGCCGTGATGTCCCACCCGGACGTCCTCGAGGCCGCCGTCATCGGTGTCCCCGACGAGAAGTGGGAGGAGCGACCACTCGTCGCGGTGGTACGCCGCGAGGCCAGCACCGTGGACGCCGCCGTCCTGCGTGAGCACCTGAGCTCCCGGTTCGCGAAGTGGCAGCTGCCGGAGCGCTGGTCCTTCATCGACGAGGTGCCCAAGACCAGCGTCGGCAAGTTCGACAAGAAGGTGCTCCGGGCCCGTCACGGGCAGGGTGGCCTGGACATCACCACTCTCGGTTGATGCTGGGACACTGAGCCATGCCGCCTGCCTCCCGTCGCGCTTTGAGCGCCCTCGTGCTCCTTGGCGTGCTCGGGACCCAGGCCCCCGCTGCGCAGGGAGGGGACAGCGAGGCGAAGGTGCGGGTCGAGCAGGTGACGGTGCCCGTCGGGGCCGAACCCGGTGGCGAAGGGGTCACCATCGATGCCGACATCTACCACCCCGGCGAGGACGCCACCGGCCCACACGAGTCGGTGCTGCTCGCGCACGGCTTCGGTGGCAGCAAGGACGACCTCGCCGGCCAGGCGCGGGCGCTGGCGGCGCAGGGCTACCTCGTGGTCGGATACAGCGCTCGGGGCTTCGGTGACTCCGGTGGGGCGATCCACCTCAACGATCCGGACTACGAGGTGGCCGACGCCATCGCCCTGGTCGACCGCATCGCGGAGGAGCCGCAGGTGCGGTTGGACGCGCGCGGTGACCCACGGATCGCGCTCGCGGGCGGCAGCTACGGCGGAGCCCTGGCCCTGATGGCTGCAGGGGCGGACTCACGGATCGACTCGGTGGCGGCCTCGATCACCTGGCACGACCTGGCCGACGCCTTCTTCCCGCAGTCGGCGACCGGGGCCGAGCAGCCCGGACCCTTCAAGGCGCTGTGGGCCTCGAACTTCTTCACCGGGGCGCTGGTCGGCGCCGGACCCGATGCAGACCCCTCGTGCGGAGCATTCGCCCCGCGCGTGTGCGAGCCCTTCGTGGCCGCCGCCGAGACCGGGGAGGCCGACCCCGCCCTGCTCACGCTGCTGCGCGAGCACAGCCCGGCACCCACGCTCGCCGACATCGAGGCGCCGGTCTACCTCACCCAGGGCATGTCCGACTCGTTGTTCGGGACGGACCAGGCCGACGCCACCGCCCGGACGCTGCAGGACGCGGGAGTGCCCGTGGCGGTGAACTGGTTCAACGGAGGCCATGACGGCGCCACCCAGGGCACCGGCGCCGGGGCGGCCGGCTCAGGTGACGGGCAGGGCGGCTCCGGGGAGACGGAGGCGGCTGATCCCGACGCGGCGTCCGCGCAGCGGGAGCAGCAGACCGAGGACCTGCTGACGTGGCTGGACGGCACACTGCGTGCCGATGAACCCGTGACCCAGGAGACGCTGCCCGTGCCGGCCTTCACCTATGCCCTGCCCCCGTCCCAGCAGATCGACCCCGATCAGGGCGAGCAGGTCGTGGAGTCCTCGTCCTACCCGCCGTCCGGTGGGGACGCGAGCACCGAGGTGCTGCCGATGTCCCCGGTGGGGCCGACCGGCCTGGTCAACCCGCCGGGCGGGGTCCCCCAGGCGACCACCGTCCTCCCGGGCATCGGTGGACTCGGCGGGCTGACCGCAGGGCTGTCGACCTACCCGCTCTCGGCGCTGCCGGGGCAGTCGGTGGCCTTCGACACCGATCCACTCGTGCAGGACCTGACCGTCGTGGGACGGCCGCGCGTCACCCTCGAGCTGACCTCGAGCGGGCCGCGCAGCACGCTCTTCCTCTCGTGGTGGGAGGTGCGGGGCGACAGCCCCGTCCTGCCCCGACGGCTCGTCGCGCCCGTGCAGGTCGACCTGACCCCGGGCACGCCCACCGACGTGGAGGTGGCGCTGCCCGGGGGCACCTGGGAGCTGCCCGAGGGCTCGACCTGGCGGGTGCTGGTCACGGCGACCGATGCGGCCTACAGCGGTCCGGACCGGGTGCGCTCCGACCGGGTGCGGCTGGCCGACCCCGGTCTGAGCGTCCCGGTCGCCACCGGCGCTGCGGTGAGCACGAGCAGCGTCTGGGATCGCGAGACGATCGGGGTGGCTGGGGCGCTGGGGCTGCTGCTCGTGCTGCTCGCCGGGCTGGCGGTGTACCGTCGGCGCGCCCCGCACCCGGTCCGCGAGGACCTCACCGACGTGCCGCTGGCCATCGAGGGCCTGGTCAAGGAGTACCCGGACGGGCACCGCGCCGTCGACGACGTGAGCTGGCGCGCCGAGCGTGGCCAGGTCGTGGGGCTGCTCGGTCCCAACGGGGCCGGCAAGACCACGACACTGCGCATGGTCATGGGGTTGATCCGACCCGACGCCGGAAGCGTGCACGTGCTCGGTCGCCCCGTCACGGCCGGGGCTGCCGTCCTGGGTCGGGTCGGCGCCCTCGTCGAGGGCCCCGGCTTCCTGCCGCACCTGAGCGGCCGCGCCAACCTGCTCTCCTACTGGGCCGCCACCGGCCTCCCCGCCGATGAGGCACGACTGGAGGAGGCTCTGGAGATCGCCGCGCTCGGTGACGCGATCGAGCGCCCGGTCAAGGCGTACAGCCACGGCATGCGGCAGCGGCTGGGGATCGCCCAGGCGATGCTCGGGATGCCCGAGGTGCTCATCCTGGACGAGCCGACCAACGGTCTGGACCCACCGCAGATCGCCGCGATGCGCCCGATGCTCATGCGATATGCCGAAGGGGGGCGCACCGTGGTCGTCTCCAGCCACCTGCTGGCGGAGGTGGAGATGACCTGCTCGCACGTGGTGGTCATGCACGCCGGCCGCGTGCTCGTCGCCGGCTCGGTCGACGAGCTCGGCATCGCGGAGGGCCGCAACCTCGAGTCGGTCTTCCTCTCCACCATCGCCGGGGCGGGCGACGGTGCCCACCTCAACCAGGTGCGGCCACGATGAGCCGGCCACTGAGTCTGCACGTCGAGTTGCGGCGACAGGTCACCCGGCCCCGCACCCGGTGGACCTTCCTCGTCCTGCTCGGCCTGCCCCTGATCGTGGTCGCCGCCTTCGCCCTGGGCGATGACGGTGGCGAGGGCCAGAGCTTCTCCGACCTGGCCACCACGGGTGCGGCCAACTTCACCGTCTTCATGCTCCTGATCACGGCGGAGCTGCTCATCCTCATCCTCGCGGCGCTCTTCGTCGGTGACCCGGTACCCGCTGAGGCCTCGTGGTCGTCGCTGCGCTACCTGCTCACCGCCCCGGTGCCGCGGGCCCGGCTGCTGACCAGCAAGCTGCTCGTCGGGCTCGGGCTGACCGCCCTCGCGGTGCTGACCCTGTTGCTGTGGGTCCTGCTCGTGGGCGGGGTCTTCTACGGGGGCGACTCGCTCTCGCTGAGCGCCGGCGGATCGCTCGGCTGGGGTGAGGTGGTGCCACGCCTCGCGGTGGGCGCCGGATACGTCTTCGTCGCCCAGCTGCCCTTCGCTGCCGTGGCCTTCTGGATGGGTGTGCGCACGGATGCACCACTGGCCGCGGTCGGTGTCGCGGTCTTCGCGGCGATCGTCTCCTCCATCCTGGACGCGCTGAGCGCCCTGGGCGACTACCGCCGGGCCCTGCCCAACCACTACTCGCGCGAGTGGATCGGGTTGTTCACGCAGGACCCCGACTACGCGGCGCTGCTGCCCGGGGTGTTGTGGGCGCTGCTCTATGCCACGATCTTCATCGCCCTGGGCTATGGCCACTTCGCTCGCAAGGACGTGCTCAGTTGAGGACCGGACCGCCCTCGTGAAGCACCTGCCGGTACCGCCGCTGCGCCAGAGCCTCGATCGCTACCTGGCCGCCGTCCGCCCGCTCTCGGACGCGGGGCAGCAGCGCAGGGCCGAGGAGGTCGTCGAGGAGTTCGCCGTGACGGACGGGCCGGTCTGCCAGGCGGAGCTGCTGGACTTCGCGGACGAGGAGGATGCCGCCGGCCGGAGCTGGTTGTCGCGTGCCTGGCTCTCGAGCTACCTCACCGACCGGTCACCCCTGCCGCTGAGCAGCAGTGTCGGGTTTCGCCTCCGGTGGGACAGCGAGTCCGCGGGTCTCGCCCGCGCAGCAGATCTGATCCACCGGGCGGCCAGTGTGCACCTGGCCTACCTGCGGGGCGAGATCGCGGACGAGGTCAGCCCCCGCGGAGACTGGATGGACATGCGGCAGTGGCGGGTCCTCGCCGGGGGAGCGCGGCACCCCCAGCCCGGTGAGGACGTCTTCCGTGAGGGCCGGCGTGAGGCCGGCGCACGCGAGATCGGTGTGGTGTGGCAGGGGCGCTGTCTGATGGTGCCCATCAGCGACGAGGCGGGCCGGCCGGTGTCCCGGCCGGCCATCACGGCCGTCCTGGGTCGGATCCAGGAGCTGGACCTGCCGGAGGACGACACCTTCACGCACGTGTCCTACCTCGGCAGCGACCGAGCGTCCGACTACCTCGATGCCCTCGTGGAGCATCCCGACAATGCGCAGTTGTACGACCGGCTGGTCGACGCGCTCTTCGTGGTCAACCTCACCGACACCGCGGCGAGCGACGAGGAGCACCAGGAGCGGGTGAGCTTCCACCCCGGTCAGGCGTGGGCCTACAAGCCCCTCACCTACCAGGTCGGTCTCGTCGACGACTTCGTCGGCCTGCACGTCGAGCACAGCGTCGTCGACGGCGCCACCGTGCGGGCGATCGTCGCGGTGATGCAGGGGGTCCAACCCACCGACGGGGAGGAGCCACCACCACGCGCGGAGCCGCTGACGTGGACCATGACCGATGACCTGCGCTCGCGGCTCGCCCGTGACATCGCGGCCTACCAGCAGCAGGCCGAGGCCCAGCGGGTGCACATCGTGCGGTGCCCGAGGGCGGTGCCCGCGGACCTCCCCTTCCGCGTCAGCCACGACGCCCTCCAGCAGCTGAGCATCCTGTACGCCCAGCTCGCGGCCTACGGGCGGGTGCGCAGCACCTACGAGGCGGTGGACATGCGCGAGTACCAGGCGGGCCGCACGGAGTGCCTGCGCCCGGTCGGCGCGGATGCCCTCGCCCTCGTGCGGGCCGTGCTCGGGGGCGACGCCACGCCGGAGCATCTCCGTGCCGCGCTCGCCGAGCACAAGGACCAGGTCATCGCCTGCAAGAGCGGGCACGGGTTCGACCGTCACCTGACGGGACTGGCGCTCATGGCAGGACGTCTCGGACTGAGTCCGATCGTGTTCGAGGAGGAGTCCTACGACCGTGTCACCACGGACTTCCTGTCCACCTCGTCGCTGGGTGATTCCCAGCAGATGGTGCGCTTCACCTTCGCCCCCACCAGCGGTGGCGGCATCGGCGTCAACTACACCGTCACCCGGGACGGGTACGAGTTCGCGGTGATCGTCGACGTCGACCGGGCCGAGCCCATCGGTCCCTTCCTGAGCGCGCTCGAGGCCGGCGTGGAGGCTCTTGGTCAGCTCGTGGTCGACGCGTTCGCGGGGTCGCAGGGCCGGTGATGCACCTCACGACGGAGTAGCGTGACCGGCATGACCGGCACCACCACCACCGGACGATGAGGTTGTTGATGTGAGCTGCGCACCGATGGGCCCCACCCGCCGACCCGACGACTCGTCGACGGGATGTCACGCCGCCATCCGTGCGGACCGCTCATCATGACGCCTCCGAGTCTTCCGCGTCAGGCGGTCCGCCGCGTCGTCGAGGAGGTGACGAAGCCGGGCCTCGTGCACCCCGCGCTCATCCCCGGCATCGGTGTCGAGCGCACCAGTCGCGTCTTCACGACCAACCTCCTCGTCTTCGCCATCGCCGGCCTCAGCGTGCTGGGGGTCATCCTGTGGTCCGTCATCTCACCGAGCAGCGTCGCCACGGTCGGCGAGGCCTCGCTGGCCTGGGTGACGACGAATTTCGGGTGGATGTTCGGCGTCCTCGCGATCGCCATCTTCCTCTTCATGCTCGTCGTGGGCTACGGGCGCACCGGCGGCGTGCGCCTGGGCGCGGACGACGAGGCCCCCGAGTTCACGACCGTCTCGTGGGTGGCGATGCTCTTCTCCGCGGGCATGGGCATCGGGCTGCTGTTCTACGGCCCCTACGAGCCCTTCGTCTACTTCGCGGACCCTCCCCACGGCGTGGCCGCCGACCCGGAGACGGTCGAGGCGATGGAGGCCGCGCTCGCCCAGACGATGCTGCACTGGGGGCCGATCGCGTGGGCCTTCTACGCGCTCGTCGGCGGGGCGATCGCCTACAGCGCCTACCGCCGCGGTCGCGCGCCGCTCATCTCCGCGATCTTCGAGCCGATCTTCGGTCGCCGGGCGCACGGCCCCTTCGGTGCCGTCATCGACATCTTCGCCATCCTCGTCACGCTCTTCGGCACGGCGATCTCCCTGGGGATCGGTGCGCTGCAGATCGCCACGGGCGCCGAGGTGATCACCGGCCTCGGCCCGTTGGGCAATGGCTTCATCGTCGCCATCATGACGCTGCTCACGGTGGCCTTCATCATCTCGGCCGTCTCGGGGATCAAGCGCGGCATCCGCGCGCTGTCGAACATCAACATGGTCGTCGCCGGCTCCCTCGCGCTCTTCGTCTTCATCGCCGGCCCCACCGTCTTCCTGCTCAACTTCATCCCGGCGGGCGCCCTCGACAACGTGCGGCAGCTGGGCACGATGCTCATTCGCAACCCGAACCAGGGAGCCGACACCGCGGACTTCATGGCGACGTGGACGACCTACTACTGGGCGTGGTGGGTCTCGTGGACGCCCTTCGTCGGCATGTTCATCGCCAAGATCTCCCGCGGTCGCACGCTGCGCGAGTTCGTCACCGTCGTCATCATGGTGCCCACGGCGGTGTGCCTGCTGTGGTTCGGGATCCTCGGCGGCACCTCGATGTGGATGAAGCTCAACGGGACGGGCATGGACGCCTCCGCGGCTCCGGAGGCGATGCTCTTCGACATGCTGGGCAACCTGCCCTTCGGCACCGTGACGTCGACCCTCGCGATGGTCTCGATCCTCGTCTTCTTCGTCACCTCCGCCGACTCCGCCTCGATCGTCATGGGCTCGATGACCCAGCGGGGCAAGCCCGACCCGTCCCGGTGGGTGACGATCACCTGGGGAGTCATGCTCGGCGGGACGGCCATCTCGTTGCTGCTCGCCGGCGGCGAGGACGCCCTGGGAGGGCTGCAGTCGATCATGGTCGTCTCCGCCCTGCCCTTCGCCTTCATCGTCATGGGCATCATGGTGGCCTGGGCCAAGGACCTGGTCACCGACCCGTACATGCTGCGCAGCAAGTACGCGCGCCTCGCGATCGCCGAGGGGGTGCGCCTGGGCATCGCGGACCACGGGGACGACTTCGTCTTCGGCTCCAGCCAGGTCGCCTCGGACCACGGCGCCGGCGCCTGGCTCAACAGCACCGACCCCGAGCTGAGCGACTGGTACCTGGACGCTGCCGGGGAGCTGCGGGCGGTGACCTCCGAGGACATCCGGCGCACCCTGGACCCGGGTCGCATCCAGCCCAGGGGACCGGAGCGCCCGGACTTCCTCGCGTCCGGCGAGGCCGCCATGAGCACGGGCACGCGTCGTCGTCGACACCCCGAGCGCGAGAGCGTCGACCAACCGGTCGACTGACCTCGCCGGGCAGCGATGGCGGGTTGACACCCCCGAGCCAAGGGGGACACGCTCGAGGGACCAGGTCGCCACGCGCGCGATCGCCATCACTCTCCAGGGGGTCACCATGACCGACCACACCTACCGCGTGACCGAGATCGTCGGCACGTCGCCCGACGGCGTGGACCAGGCCATCCGCAACGGCATCGAGCGGGTGTCCGCCACGGTGCGGCACGTCGACTGGTTCGAGGTGACCCAAGTGCGGGGAGTGGCCGTGGACGGCCGCGTCGACTACTTCCAGGTGGGCCTCAAGGTCGGGTTCCGGCTCGAGGACTGAGCTCGTTCGCGGGGTCGCGCCGCGCGTCAGCCGGCGAGCGATCCTGCGAAGATCTGCCACGCCAGTGCACTCTTCGCGACGAGGCTGAGGACCAGGTAGACCTTCTCGCCGTACGCGTAGTCGGCCCACCGCCCGATCTGCCGGTACTGCAACCACTGGTTCACGGCGAAGCTCATGAAGAAGACGAACAACGAGACGATGATCCCGAGGACGAACCCCGGTACCTCGGCTGCTCCCAGCGTGTTCGCGAAGATCGCCACCCACGGGGCGGCGCCGGCGACGCAACCGAACCAGAAGGGCAGCATCGTCGTCGAGTCCCGACCCGGTGGGTTCATCACCTCCTGCAGCCAGCCGAAGAGGATCATGGCGACATTCGCGCCGCTGATGAGGATGACCTCGGTGAACCCGGTCAGCCCGGTGTAGAAGCCGATGAGGATGATCATCAGGGTCGAGCTGAGCGAGTACTCGACCCAGCGGAAGCGGTTGACGCCGGCGCGCAGGCCCGCGTCGTAGCGGCCGCGCAGCACGGTCCCGGTGAGCAGGTGGTCCACGGCGGCCAGCGCCAGGAACACGGCGATCGCCGCGCCGACCCGCACGTCGAACAGGGCCTCGGGCGCCGGGGGCGCCGAGCCCGGAGGGCCCTGGGGGACCGCCGAGGTGATCGTGATGGCGAAGCCGGTGGCCAGCGCCAGGACGAGGGCGGCCTGGAGGGCGTGCAGGACGGCGAGCCCGATGTTCCAGACCCTCAGTCGGCTCAGGCTCGAGGCGGTGACACCGGTGGCTTCCATGACGGTCCTCCACTCATCGGGTCTCCGCGGTGGGCGCGAGCGACCTCGTGTCCTGATCTTCTCACTCCCGACGCAGCAGCCGGCGAAGGGCGATGGTCGCGATCCGCGCGTACGCCGGGCTGATCACGGGGGGCCCGGAGACCGCCAGCCACGTCTCGCTGCCCTGCGCGTGGGGGAGCACCCCGTGGTGGAGGCGCAGGGACAGTCCACCCACCCGGACCCGCCAGGTCCACGTGCGTTCGGCCGCCGCGACCTCCTCGATGGCGAAGGGGATCCCGATGCCGCCGAAGGTGCGCACGGTCCCGCGGGTTCCCGGGACCAGCACCGGGTGGTCGTACTCGACGAAGCGGATCTGGGGCGACCACGTCCGCCACAGGCCCGGGTGGACGTAGCGCTGCCACGCCGTCTCCGGGCTCGCCGGTCCGGTGACGCTGACGCGTGAGGTGGTCATGGGTCTCCTGTCCTGGTGTCGGCGGGCCCGGGTCAGTCGACGGCAGCCAGACCCCACCGCACGAGGCGGGCCCCGACGGCGCCGGCCGCGGCGCCGCCCCGCGGGCTGGTCAGGTCGAGCTCGTCACGGGCCCACGGCGGGAGCAGGTCGACCGCGCCGAGCGCGAGGAGCCGGTAGCCGGGACGGGCGGCCCGGGGCAGGGGTGGTTCGCGCAGCAGGAAGTCGGCGGCATCGCGGGCCGCGGGCGTGGCGAGCAGCTCACTGCGGGCACCCTGCAGCGCGGCCTCGAGCTCGGCGACGGTCATCGGCAGGTGGGTGGCGCCGAGGGCCGCTGCCGAGGTGGCGCTCTGGGCGACGTAGGTGTCGGCCTCGTCCGGGGTGAGGGGATGGGTCCCGTAGCGCTGGTGGCCGGTGAGGAAGGACCACGCCTCGGCGATGTGGACCCACCGCAGCAGGTGGGGGTCGCTGGCCCGGTAGGCCCGCCCTTCCTCGTCCTTGCCGCGGACCCTCTCGTGCACGTCACGCACGACGGCGATGGCCTCCTCGGCGTGCTCGATGGTGCCGAAGGTCGTCGTCGCGAGGTAGTGGCTGGTGCGCTGCAGTCGCCCCCACGGGTCACCGCGATACCCGCTGTGCCCGGCGACCCCTGCCATCGCGGCCGGGTGGAGTGACTGCAGGAGCAGGGCGGTGATCCCCGCAGGGAACATCGACGCGTCGCTGTGCACGCGCCAGATCGGGTCCTCCTGCGTGAACCAGCGTGGCCCGGGGGTGTCCCAGATCCGGGCGCGAGCCGTCTCGGCGTCGGCGCCGGCGACCTTGGCGCGCACGGCCTGCCCGATCCGGCGTTGCAGGGTCGTGGTGACGGCCCCGGCGGCGGACGACAGCCGCCTGCCGTGGGGCCCGTGGTCGGTGCTGGTCATCTCAGACGTCGGCGTCGTCCGGGCCGGGGGTGGAGTGCTCGCTCGGCACGGCGTCCGCGTCCAGCTCGGGTGCGTCGCCGCCGAAGCTCGTCTCGGACACCTGACCCTCCGTGTCGCGGTCGTGGTCGTGCTGGTGCCCGTGGTCGGGGTGGGTCATGGTCAGGCCTTTCGGAAGGTGCGGAGGGTGCGGATCAGCGGTGTCCGTGCCTGCTGACGACGGGTGTGGACGGGCCGGTGGTGGTGGTGGCCCGCGCGCCGTGCGTCAGCCAAGGGCGTCGGCCAGGCTCGTGGTCGTGTCGCGCAGCGCCGGCGTGGCCTGCCGTCCGATCCAGGCGCGAAGGGGGTCGATGGCGTCCCAGTCGTTGGTGTGCATGCCCGCGACCACGCGTCCCTCGCGGAGCCACACGGCGTTGATCACCCGGCGCTCCCGGTCGCCGCGCACGATCACCTCGTCGACGTCCGGACCCCGGTGGCCGACGTACTCCATGCCGAGGTCGTACTGGTCGGTGAAGAAGTACGGCTGTCGGCCGTAGGGCTCCTGCCCCCCGAGCATGCTGCGGGCCGCGTGCCGGCCCTGGTGGATGGCCGCGTCCCAGTGCTCGACCCGCAGGCGCCCCAGTGACGGGTGGTCGTGGTTGGCGACGTCACCGGCCGCGTAGACGTGGGGGTCGCTCGTGCACAGGCGGGCGTCGACGAGGATGCCCGAGTCGACGGCCAGCCCCGCGTCGGCCGCGAGGGAGACCTGCGGCTCCGCTCCGATGGCCACGAGGATCACGCTCGGGTGCACCTCGTCACCATCGGAGAGGCGCGCCCGCGTCCCGTGGGCGTCGTGCTCGATCGAGATGACGGACGTGTCCGTGCGCAGGTCGACGCCGTGCTCGCGGTGCAGGTCGGTGAAGAGCGACGCGAGCTGCGTGCCCAGCGGCCCGGCCAGCGGCGTCGACGCGCTCTCGACGACGGTCACCGTGCCGCCGGCCTGCCGAGCGGCCGAGGCGACCTCGAGGCCGATCCAGCCGGCGCCGATGACCAGCAGCGCGCCGGACAGGTGGTTCCGCAGGGCCTCCGCCTCCTCGATCGTGCGCAGGTGGACCACCGGGGCGCCGGAGTCGTCGGCCATGGGCAGGTGACGTGAGGTGGCGCCGGTGGCCAGGAGCAACTGGTCATAGGAGATCCGCCGCCCGTCCACGGCGAAGGTCCGTGCTGCCGGGTCCAGGTCGCTCACCCGGGTACCGGTGAGGAGCTCGATGCGCTGCTGCGCGTACCACTCGGCCTCGTGGACCAGCGCGTCTTCCGCGGTGCCGGTCCGCAGCAGGATGTCCTTCGACAGCGGCGGTCGCTCGTAGGGCGCGTGCGGCTCCGCGCCGACGAGGGTGATGTCACCGTCGTACCCGGCGTTGCGCAGCTCCTCGGCGGCGCTGGCGCCGGCGAGGCCGGCCCCGATGATGGCGATGGTCATGGTGCTCAGACCTCCTGTGCCGTGAGCGGGATCCGACCGCCGGCGAGCACCATGTCGACCTGGCGCTCGGACAGGCGGTGGTGCAGCGCGACCTGCCGTCCGGCGATGGTCGCCGTCAGACCGCGGCCGCCGCGCAGGGCGTCGTGGATGCCCTCGAGGACCACGTCCTCGTCCTGGGAGATGTCGTCGTGGTCCGAGGGGTCGTCGAACTCGAGCGGGAGGATCCCGAAGTTCGCGAGGTTCTGCCAGTGGATCCGCGCGAAGGACTTCGCGATGACGGCGCGCAGGCCGAGGTAGCGCGGGGCGATCACCGCGTGCTCACGCGAGGAGCCCTGCCCGTAGTTGTCCCCGGCGACCACGACGTGGCCGGCGCTGGCCCCCTTCGCCCTCTCCGGGTAGGTCTCGTCGATGCGGGAGAAGGAGAACTCGGCGATCTTGGGGATGTTGCTGCGGTACGGCAGCACCCGTGACCCGGCCGGCATGATCTCGTCGGTGGAGACGTTGTCGCCCATCACGAGCAGCGCCGGCACCGTGAGGGAGTCCTCGACCGGTGAGAAGTCCGGCAGCGAGGAGATGTTCGGTCCCTTGACGAGCTCGACCTGCCGCGCCTCCTCCGGCGCGAGCGGTGGCTGGAACATGTCGGTGATCGTGCTGTAGCTCTCGGGCATCGTCGGTCGCGGGTAGGACAGTCCGTGGCTGTCCGCGAGGGTACGGGGGTCGGTGATCCGGCCGGTGAGTGCTGCGGCGGCCGCCGTCTCGGGCGAGCAGAGCCACACCGCGTCCTCCTCGGTGCCGGAGCGTCCGGGGAAGTTGCGGGGCATGGTGCGAAGGGAGTTGCGCCCGCTGGCCGGGGCCTGCCCCATGCCGATGCACCCCATGCACCCGGACTGGTGGATCCGGGCCCCCGCCGCCACCAACGAGGTCAGCCAGCCCCCGGTGATGAGGTCGGCCAGCACCTCGCGGGAGGTCGGGTTGATGTCCACGGAGACCGCGGGGTGCGCCTGTTGACCCTGCAGGATCTCGGCGACCACCGCGAAGTCGCGCAGCCCGGGGTTGGCCGAGGACCCGACGACCACCTGGGTGACGTCCTCGTCCTCGACGTCCGCGACCGGGACGACCCTTCCCGGCGAGGACGGCATCGCGATGAGGGGCACGAGGGTGGACAGGTCGAGGTGTTCGGTGACGTCGTAGGTCGCGCCGTCATCGGCGACCAGCCGCGTGTGGTCCTCGGCCCGGCCGACGGCACGCAGATAGTCCTCGACGGCCTCGTCGGCGGGGAAGACGCTCGCGGTCGCGCCGAGCTCGGCGCCCATGTTCGCGATCACGTGTCGATCCATCGCGGTCAGGCACGCCAGGCCGGGCCCGTGGTACTCGATGATCCGGCCGACGCCACCCTTGACGTCGTGACGGCGCAGCAGCTCGAGGATCACGTCCTTCGCCGACACCCAGTCGGGGAGCTCACCGGTGAGCTCGATGCCCCAGATCTCGGGCATCGTCACGTACAGGGGCTGGCCCGCCGTGGCCATCGCGACCTCGAGACCACCGACGCCGATCGCCAGCATCCCCAACGCTCCCGCTGCGCACGTGTGCGAGTCGGACCCGATCATCGTCAGGCCCGGCCGGCCGAAGTGGGCCTGGTGCAGGGGGTGGGAGACCCCGTTGCCCGCCTTGGAGAACCACAGGCCGAAACGCTGCGCCGCGGACTGCAGGAAGAGGTGGTCGTCGGGGTTCTTCTCGTCGGTCTGCAGCAGGTTGTGGTCGACGTACTGGACCGACAGCTCGGTGCGGACACGGTCGAGGCCCATCGCCTCGAGCTCGAGCATGACCATGGTTCCGGTCGCGTCCTGGGCCAGCGTCTGGTCGACGGTCAGGCCGATCTCCGACCCCCGCTCCATGCTGCCCTCGACGAGGTGGTTGGCGATGAGCTTCTGCGCGACGGTCCGTGGCACGTGTCTACCCTCCGGGAGTGGCAGTCCACCGCCGGTCCGATGGTGGACCTCCCCCATGCTAGGCCCGCGTCCCACGTGGCGTCACCAGCGTCGCGGCACGGGTCCGGTGTGCCATCCTGACCGCTTGTCGCGTGCGCGTCCGCCGCACGTCGGTATCGAGCCGCCGTCCGTGTGAAAGGTCCGTGCATGACCGGGTACGACTCAGCCGGAAGGGCCCCGACGGGTCTTGTCGAGCGTTCGCGCAGAAGCGTCTCGGAGGTGGTCAGGGGCCCGGAGTTCCTCACCGACCTGCTCCAGATCACCAAGGCCGTCACCGCGAGCACGGTCGCGTGGTGGGTCGCGGTGAACGTGCTGGACTCCCCGGTGCCTTTCCTCGCCCCGTGGACGGCACTGCTGACCGTGCACGCCACGGTCTACCGGTCACTGGCCCGCGGCGCGCAGACGACAGTCGCCTCGGCGATCGGCGTGGGCGTGTCCTTCCTCATCGGGTACTTCCTCGGCGTCAACGTGTGGACCTTCGCGCTGGCGCTGTTCGTCGGCCTGGCGGGGGCGCGGATCTCCTGGATCCGGGACGAAGGGGTGGCCATCGCCACGACGGCGATCTTCATCCTCGGCAGTGGTTTCTCGGAGCAGCAGCCGCTGCTGGGCAACCGGCTGGTCGAGGTGTGCCTCGGGGTGGCGGTCGGTGTCGCTGTCAATCTGCTCGTGGTGCCACCGCTGCGCGATCAACAGGCCTCGAGCTATGTCGACAGCATCAACCGGCGGATGGGGCGGGTGCTGACCGACATGGCCGACGAGCTGTCCTCGTCCTGGGACACGGACCGCGCCGATGCCTGGGTTGCCGAGACCAAGGGCATGAGCAAGGAGCTCGACTCGGCGTGGCAGACGGTCCGGTTCGCGCGCGAGAGCGCGACCCTCAACCCGCGCCTGCGCACCCCCCGCACCTGGCAACGGGCCAACGCGCAGCAGGGCCGCAGGGTCGGGTACCACGAGATCCTCGAGCGGGTGGACGAAGGGATCTCCCACCTGCGGCACCTGGCCCGGACCCTGCGCGAAGCGACCTACGACGGAGGTGAGTGGGACGCGAACTTCCGGGAGCAGTGGGTGGGCGTCATCCGGGACACCGGTCGGGCCATCGCGGACCCGGACGCCGAGGTCGAGCCCATCGAGGACCGCCTGGATGAGCTGGCGACGAGCGCCGGTGACGACGACGCCCTGCCCGGGAGGCTGTGGCCGATCTACGGGTCCCTCATCACCAGCGTCCGCCACATCGCCAGGATCGTCGACGACGTCGCCTCGGCGCGCGAGGCCCGGGAGGCCTCGGGGGACGCCGCCTGACCGACCTCGGGGTGCGGTCAGCCGCGCAGCACCGTGGCCATCGCCTTGCCCCGGGCGAGCTCGTCGACGAGCTTGTCGAGACAGCGGATCCGTTGCATCAGCGGGTCCTCGACGTCCTCGACGCGGACCCCGCAGACGACGCCGGTGACGAGCGAGGCGTTGGGGTTCATCGGGGCCCGGGCGAAGAAGTCCTCGAAGGTGGTCTCCTCGCTCAGGTGCCGCTCGAGGGTCGCCTGGTCGAAGCCGGTGAGCCACCGGATGACCTCGTCCAGCTCGTCCTTCGTCCGCCCCTTCTTCTCGACCTTGGTCAGGTACAGGGGGTAGACCGCGGCGACGCTGGTGGTGAAGATCCGGCTCATGCCCCGAGAGTAGGCGAGTCCGACACCCCGGTGTGGCCCCTCGACAGGATGACCGAGATCAGGTCGCCGGCGGGGCCCGTGGGCTGTGCGCCCCCGACCCACACCGCCCGGAGGTCCCGGTGCAGGGGGTCCTGCGCGACGGGCACGCCCACCAGGTCGCCGTAATCGACCGCCTCGCGCACCGCGTGCGCGCCAAGGGGCTCGACGCGCACCCCTGCGTGCTGTACACATGTACATGTACACCTGTACAACAGTGAGGAGTGGACGTGTCCACCGAGGAGACCGGGCCCCCGCCCGGACGACGTGACCCGCAGGCCCGGCGGCAGGCGATCGTCGAGGCGGCGGCGGAGATCATCGTCGAGCCGGGGAGCGCACTGACCCATCGCGCCGTCGCGTCCCGCGCGGGCGTCTCGCTCGGCTCCACGACGCAGTACTTCGCCTCCCTGGAGGAGTTGCGCACCACCGCCCTCACCTCGCTCGCCGACGAGATCGACGCCGACCTGGCCGCCGTCGAGCACGACCTCCTTCCGCTCGAGGGTGCCGCGGAACGCAGTGCGGAGATCATGCACGACTTCCTGCTCGACACCCGAGCGGTCCGCACCGACCTGGCCCTCATGACGGCCGCGATGTCCGACCCGACCCTGCGGGACCTCGCGCTGCGGTGGAGCGACCGCCTCACCGACATCCTCGCGACGCACATCGGTCGCGAGCGGGCTGCCGCGATCGTCCTCTACCTCGACGGAGCGACGATGCACGCCGGGCTCCACGACGACCCGGTGGGCGTGGCGGAGATGACCGCCGTGATCCGGGCCCTCATCACCTTGCCGACCGACGACGGGGACGGCGCCCGATGAGCACCCTGACCGCACCCGACCCGACCGAGGTCATCTCCACCCGACGTGCATGGGCGGCCGTCGCCGTCCTCAGCGCGAGCCTGCTCGTCGTGACGATGGACATGACGATCCTCACCATCGCGCTGCCGGAGATGGCGGCCGAGCTGCGCCCCACCGCCAACCAGCAGCTGTGGATCGTCGACGTCTACTCGCTGGTCCTCGCGGGGCTCCTCGTCTCCTGGGCGGCGCTCGCCGACCGCTGGGGCCGCAGGCGCATGCTCATGCTCGGCTACGCGATCTTCCTCGTGGCCTCACTCCTCGTGCTCCTCGCCGACACCGCGGAGGCGGTCATCGCCCTTCGCGCCTTCCTGGGCATCGGTGGGGCAATGATCATGCCCAACACGCTCTCGCTGATCCGGGTGATCTTCACGGATGCGAGCACGCGCGCCACGGCCCTGAGCATCTGGGCCGCGGTCTCCGGACTGGGGGCTGCCGTCGGACCCTTCGTCGGCGGGTTCCTCCTCGAGCACTTCTCCTGGCACGCGGCCTTCCTCGTCAACGTGCCGCTGATGTTGCTCGCGATCGTCGCCGGGCTGGTGATCCTCCCCGAGTCGAAGGTGGCGACCGCCGGCCCCTGGGACATGCTCGCCGCCGCGCTCTCGCTCGTCGGCATGACGCTGATCGTCTGGGCGGTCAAGGCCTTCGGGAAGGACGCCACGCTGGCCAACCCGACGGCGCTCGTGGCCTCGGCCGTCGGGGTCGGTGCCCTCGTGTGGTTCGTCCGCCGGTGCCTGCACAGCCACCACCCACTGCTCGACGTCGGGCTCTTCCGCAACCGGGCCTTCTCTGCCGGCATCATCGCCGCCCTCGGCACCACCTTCGCCATGCTCGCCGCCCTGCTGCTGCTCACCCAGTGGCTCCAGCTCGTCGACGGCGCGAGCCCGATCGAGTCGGGCATCCGCCTGATCCCCGTCGCCCTGGCCGCTGCCGTCGCCTCGCTCGGTGCGCCCCTGCTCGCCCGGCTCCTCGGGGCGCGAGCGGTGCTCGCCGGAGGTCTGGCACTCGCGGGGGTGGGCCTCTTCGCGGTCGGACTCGGGCCCGACGAGCTGACCTATGCCCTGGTCCTCGTGGCGATGCTCCTCGTCGGCGTCGGGACCGGCTCGCTCGCCATCGCCTCGGCCATGATCATGCTCAGCTCGCCGGAGGACAAGGCCGGCAACGCGGGGGCGCTGGAGGAGACCTCCTACGAGCTCGGCGGCACGCTCGGGGTGGCGGTCCTCGGCAGCATCTCGGCACTCGTCTACCGCACGCAGCTCGAGGGCTCCCGGGCACTACGACAGGCGGGAGGCGAGGTGGCGACCCAGGCCGAGGACTCCCTCGGTGGGGCCGTCGCCGCCTCCGAACGGCTCGGGCTGCCCGCACTGGCCGCCGACGCGGGCGCGGCCTTCACCCAGTCCCTGCAGACCGCCGGACTCGTGGGCGGCGCACTGATGTTCCTCGTCGCGGCGACCGTCTTCGTCGTGACGCCGAAGGGGACCACCATCTCCGGTGCCTCGCACTGACCCGCGCGGGCGTGACCGGTGAGAGCGCATCTGCCTAGGCAGATGCGGGAGGGCGCGACCGGCCTCGGTGCGACCATGGGTCGATGGACGGGATCAACGAGGTCCTCGAGCAGGAGCGCCGGTCCACGCTGGACCGGCTGGCGGCCGTGACCCAGGACTTCGACACGGTCGTGGCCGCGGCGCCGGGGAGCAACGCGGACGACGAGCACGACCCCGAGGGGGCCACGATCGCCTTCGAGCGCTCCCAGCTCGACGCGCTCGTGCAGCAGGCGAGAGCCCACCTCTGGGAGATCGACGCCGCGTCCGCTCGCGTCGCGAACGGGACGTACGGGGTGTGCGAGGTGTGTGGCCGCGCGATCCCTCCGGAGCGGTTGCGGGCCAGGCCGACGGCCCGCACGTGCATCGCCTGCGCGTCACGCTGAGCGCGCTCCCGGGCACCTCGGGCCGGCGTCACCGGGGCCGGTAGCGTCGAGGGCCATGAGCACCTCCCTCGAGCAGGCCCTGCGTGCGGCGCGGCACAACGACCCCTCCGTGCGGCAGCGCGCGGCGCTCCATCTGGGCACCTATGCCGACGACACGATCGCCCCCGAGCTCGTCGACCTGCTCACCCACGAGCCGGACTTCTATGTGCGAGAGACCCTGACCTGGGCCGTGGTGACCCGCGCGAGCGTCACCTTCCCCCTGCTCATCGAGGCGCTGCAGACCGGCGGCCCCGCCCGGGTGCAGGTCCTGCACGCCCTGAGCAAGATCCGCGACCCTGCGGCGGTGGCCGACATCCTCCCCCTGGCCAGCGACCCCGACGACGCCGTCGCAGCCAAGGCCTGGTGGGCGCTCGGCCGGACCGGCACACCGGGCGCGGTCTCCGCGCTGCTCGACCACCTCGGCGACGAGGACGACTTCCGTCGGCGTGAGCTGACCCGCGCGCTGGAGCAGGCCGGTGAGGGCGCCGTCGAGGGGCTGGCTCAGCGTCTGCAGCACGACCCGGACCGGTCGGTCCGCCGACATGGGGCCGAGGTCCTCGTCGGTCTCGGCGACCCGGCCGCGCGCGGTGCTGCGGAGGCGCTCTTCCACGTCATCGAGCACGACGACAAGGAGGTCGTCCTCCCGGCGATGGAGGCGCTCTCCGCGCTCGACCTCCCGGAGGTCGACGCCACCCTGGCTCGCCTGCGCGACGGCGACGACACCTGGCTGTCACTCACCGCCGGATGGTTGCTCACGGACCGGTCCGAGCGGCCCTGAGCCGGGTCGGTGGTGATCCGCCGACCGGGCCCGGGAGCCACCTCAGGCAGGACTCCACGAGCGACCGAGGAAGGCGGCGAGCTGTGTCGTCGGCCCCGCACCCGCGGGCGGGTCGACTCGCGGGCCGAAGGGCATCCCGGGTCCGCGGTGGGCGTCGGTCAGCGCCTGCTCCGCAACCACGCGGGCCGTGGCGACGAGCCCCGGGTCGGCCTCGGGGTCCTGCCCGGTGGCCACCGCCAGGTCCCAGCCGTGGGCGATCGTCTCCATGACGAATCCGCCCACGACGAGCCCACCCGGAGCAGGGCCCCAGGGGGCGGTGAGGGTGGTCGTGAGGAGCGCGTCGTCCGCCCAGTCGTCGCCGGCGCTGCGCGCAGCGGTCCGGTAGTTCTCGGCGACGGTCACCGGGTCGATCGGTGCCTGCGAGGGAAGGGCCCGCGGATCGTTGCCCTCGGCGACCGCGGTGACCTTGCCGGGCAGGGTGGACACGTGCTCGAGCAGCCCACGCACGTCGTACTCGCGGCACGGTGTCGGCCGTCCGAGTTGGTCGGGGCGCACCGCGGCGATGAGGCCGGCCACCCAGGACTGGGCGGCAGCGAGGTCGGGGCGAAGGTCAGGGACCTGGTCCATACTCCGACTGAACTACCGACCACCGACCGAGTCAACAGTTCCTGAGGGAGTGCCCATGTCCGAGGTGTCCGTCACGCACCAGGCCGCCAACCACCGGTTCGAGGCCCGCATCGGCGACGAGCCCGCCGGTTTCGCCGAGTACCAGCTCACCGATGAGCTCTACGTCTTCACCCACACCGAGGTCGACCCCGCCCACGAGGGGAAGGGGGTCGGCAGCGCGCTCGCCCGATTCGCCCTGGACCACGTGCGGGAGGAGGGGCGTCGCCGGGTGTTGCCCATCTGCCCCTTCATCGAGGGCTGGATGGCTCGTCACCCCGACGTCGCGGACCTGCACTACCGTGCGCCGAGATCGACGGCCACGGACTGAGTCCCGACCGAGGGGGGTTCATCCCGACCCGTGGCCGGGCCGGTCGAGCAGAGCGGTCTGGTCGAACATCTCGGCCGTGGCCCTCGCCGTCGGCTGTCCGACCCCGGGGTCGGCGCCGTGGTCGAGGAGGGCCGCCACGACTGCCGGCTCGGCCTTGAAGACGGCCCCGGCCAAAGGGGACTGCCCGCGGTTGTTCAACCGATCCACGTCGGCCCCCCGCTGCGCCAGCGCCCGCACGAGCTCGGCATGGCCGTGGTACGCAGCGAGCATGAGCAGGGTGTTGCCCGCTGGGTCGCTCAGATCCGCGGGCGCGCCGGCATCGACGTACGCGGCGACGCGCTCGCTCTGGCCTTCGCGGGCCCAGTCGAAGAGCTGGTGCGCCAGTTCGATGGTCTCCTCGCCGGGCCGGTCGGCGTCGGGCTCGACGTTGTCGGTCATGTCCCCAGTGTGGCGGTTGGTGCGGCTGCGGAGTCATCTTTCGTCCCCGCTGCCTTTGGTAAAGTCACCGCAGTACATCGACGCCGTAGCCCGCCCAGCCCGCGCGGGATCCGGGCCGGTTCTTCCAGGAGGTAGCGCATGAGCGAAGGACGACCCCCTGGCATCGGCGGTGTGGCCCGACGCCTCGGCCTTCGCGTCAAGAGCGCTTTGGCGCCCTCGGGTGACTCGGCCGACACTGCGCGCTCGGAGCCCGACACCACCGGCAGGACGACCCGCCGCGACACGGCCGCGACGAAGAAGTCACAGCTCCAGGCGGCTCAGGCCCAGCTCGAGCAGCTGACGACCACTCGCGATGAGTTGCGTCAGCAGCGGCTGGCGGTCCAGCAGGTGCTGGGTGCCGAGCACGGCAAGAGCGTCCAGCCGCGCCTGAAGGTCGAGAAGACCAACGGTGTCCCCAGCTTCGTCGTCAGCCAGCGGATGATGCAGCGCATCTACGGCGCAGCGGAGGATCCGAGGGCCGGCCTCGACGGGATCGGTGCCACCTTCGCCGACCGCGCCGGCACCGCCCGTTTCGCTCGCAGCCACGCCGTCCCGGTGCTCGACGAGTCGGACGTGGCACCGGAGGCCGTCGTCGTCGCGCATGCGTTCAAGGGCGAGGTCGCCCTCGTGGAGGTCCGTGCACCCCAGGGGGTGCGCCACTTCGAGGCGGACGGCACCGACCCCGGCGACATCCGGCCCGCCGCGACGTACGACCCGGCGATCGCGCAGCCCGAGGGTTTCGAGGACATCTGCGCGTGGTCCAAGACGCTCTCCCGCCACATCCCCCGGCCCTACGTGCAGGTGTACTGGTCAGCGACGTCGGACGGCCCACGGGTTCACCACCTCGAGGTCGACCCCGACCGGATCCCGGCGCTGACACCCGAGTGGGACAAGCGCTTGGGCCTGGCCTTCGACGGCGCCTACTCCCGCTACCTCAAGCAGCCCTTCCGCCGTGGGGGTCTGGCCAATCGGGTCCCGGGCGGCACCTTCACCCCCGAGGAGATCGTGTGAACCCGGACCCCACCTCCCCGTCCGAAGAGCAGGCCTCCCCCGACCCGGACCGGCGGGAGCAGCAGCGGGAGGGGCGGCGTCGGCTCCGTCGGCTCGAGCGCCAGATCGAGCAGCGGCACGCCGAGATCGAGGAGCTGGAGGCCCAGATCGAGGTGCTCTCGATGGAGGCGCTGCCCATGGTGGAGCGTCAGGCGTCCTCGGCGACCACCCCGGACGAGCTGGAGACGGATCGCGGCGTCCCGTCGTTCGCGCTGGCGTCACGCATGCACCGGCGACACAACACCAGCGGGGTGCATCGGCGACACCGGGTGCGCGAGCCCATCCTCGACCTGTACTCCAAGACGTCCGGCCGTCAGTTCGCCGAGCTGCACGGGGTCCGGGTGCCCGCGGTGTTCGGCACCTGGCCGACCCCGGATGACATCGTCTGGGATGACCTGCCGGAGCGATTCGTCATCAAGAGCAGCCGTGGCGGTGGGGGGATCAACGTCTTCCCGGTCGAACGCCGGGATGGTGGGTTCTTCGACTTCATCGGTCAGCAACTCATGACGGCGGAGTCGATCACCGAGCGATTCTGGAAGAAGCACCAGGAGGACTCGGTCTACTTCGCCGAGGAGTTCCTCGTGGGCAGGGACGGCGAGACGATGCCGGACGACATCAAGGTCTTCTGCTTCTACGGCGAGCCGGCCTACATCGAGGTGCGGACCGAGGACTGGTCGCGCAAGCGGGACGGCCGTCAGCGGGTTCGCACCTTCCTGCCGGACGGGACCGAGCTCTTCAACGCCCGAGCGCTCATCCCGCACGGTGACGACATCACCACGCCGTCGGACTTCGCGGCGATCGTCGAGGCGAGCGGGAAGTTGTCGGCAGCGATCCGTCGACCCATCCAGCGCCTCGACTTCTACGACACCGACCGCGGTCTCGTCTTCGGCGAGGTGACCCAGAACCCCGGTCGTCCCCCTTCCCTGATCCGATACTGGGATCGTCGCTTCGGGCAGACCTACGAGGACGCCTCAGCGCGGTTGATCACCGACCTGGTCGGCGAGGACCACCTGCGCCTCCGGTACGGCAAGGCGGGCACCGACGGGCCCGCCCCGCAGGGCTGACCCACTCACTGCCCCCGTCGTGCGCGATCGACCATCGCGTCGATCTCCTCGACCACCCGCTCGCTGTTGTGGTGGTCGTGGAAGGTGAAGGCGGCGTCGACGCGGGGCTGGTACGCCGGGTCCCGGGTGCACCCCCGCGCCAGGAGCGCGTCCAGCTCCGTGAGCGTCTCGTTGAGGGTCGACGCGACCGGCCCGAAGGCGTCGGCGTCGTGATCGAACCACGAGGGCACCGCGTGCCCGTCCTCGTACTCGGTCCTGTCGAAGTGGGTGTAGATGATCGGCGTCCCCAGGTAGGCGACGTCGAAGTGCACCGAGGAGTAGTCGGTGACGAAGGCATCGCACCCCCTGATGAGGTCCTGGAAGCTGTTCGACGTGGTGTCCGCCATCTCGGTCCGGTCGCTCGTGAACTCGAAACCGTCCATCTCCTGGCGCAGGTTGTAGTGCGGCAGCAGCTGCAGGCGGTAGTCGTGACGGCTGAGGATGTGGTGCAGCTCCGGGCTGTGCATCAGACCGGTGATGAACCGCTCGTAGGTCGACCCCTCGTAGGGCACGCTCGCCTCGTCGCCGGGGCCGAACAGCTTCGGGACGAGGTAGCGGCGCCAGGTGGGCATGAAGAGGATGGTCCGGCTCGGCGGTGTCGGGACGAGCGTGTCGTACCGCGGCATCCCGGTCTCGAGGACCTGGTCCCGGTAGCCGGAGCTCTCCCGCAGGGCATCCCTCTCCATCGGGTTGACGCTCAGGTACAGGTCGTATCCACCGGTGCCCCGCTTCACCGCGGTGGGGGAGACGTGCACGCCGTGCTTGAGGTAGACCCGGTGGGCTCCGACCCGCCACGCCAGGCTGCGCGTGTAGCCGGAAGGGGTCCACTGACGCGGGATCATGTGCTTGATCGAGTAGGCATTGGCCAGGACGCTGGCGTGCATCATCAGCATGCGGTGTGACGCCGAGGAGTGGTCGACGACATGGCCCAGGTGCTCCACGCGGGAGCGCTGCGGACTGTCGGCGTCGATGATGTAGTACACCTCCCGGTCGGGCTGGCTCTCCCGCAGGTGCCGGAAGAGGTGGAAGCCGTTGTCCTGCGCGGTGTCGGCGCGCTCTCCGATGAGCCAGATCTCCCGGCGAGCGTAGAAGGGACGGGTCGCGAGCCGGACCAGCCGCGCCAGTCGCATCCGCTTGCCGCCCTTGCCCTTGAGGATCGCCCGGGCGTCCTTGCGCACCATCGAGCGACCCCACCGCCGGCGGGCGGCGCCACCGAGGCCGCGCTGGAGGGTGATCCACGTGTCGGAGCCGCGCACCGTGTGCATGAGGTAGCGCGTCTCCACTGCGGCGCGGCGCTGCCCTTCGCCCCTGAGCAGGACGGTACGTGCCGGGGCGAGGACACCGGCCCGCGGCTGCAGCCCTTGGAGCGTGCGGAGGGCGGCGAAGGGGGTGTCCACCCCGATCATCAATCGATGGTGGCCCTCGGGGATCTCGTCGACCGGCAGACGGCCCACGACATTTTCCCAACGGCGCCCGCCCTGGTTGTCCAGCCGCTGCTCCAGGTGCGCCGTCTGCTCGCTGAGCACCTCCCGTGAGGGGCTGGCCACGACGAGGCGGTAGCTCCACGGCGGCTGCTCGTGGCTGTTGAACCGCCCGAGGCTGACGCGGGCGAAGAGCTCCAGCTCCCGGTCCGTGGAGCGCAGGTCGACGCCCTCGAGCCGGGCCGTGCCGGTGGCCAGGGCGAGGAAGGCCAGGTAGTCCGTGTACACGCGGTCCGGGTCGGGCCCCAGCTCGGCCAGCTCACGGTGGAGGTGGGCGCGCGGGGCGACCTTGCTCCGGTCGCGGTTGTAGAGCATCACGGGACGGTCGACGGACAGGCCGACCTCGCCCACACGCTCGATCTCCCGGGCGATGTGGCCCTTCAGCTTCTGCTTGTAGGTGGACAGGCGTCTGCGGGGCAGCGAGGTGACGATGAACCACGGCGTCGTGACCGAGGCGAAGATCCGGGCGTAGCCCTCGATGACGTCACCCTCGTCGGGCTCGAGCGTCTCGGTCAGCTGGACGATGTCGAGATCGGCCAACGGGTCGGGGCCGAGGAGGTCACCGTCCTCGGGGTCGGCCTCGGATTCCGCCTCGAGGTCGTCCTCGAGGTCGTCCTCGAGGTCGGCCTCGGCCTCGGCGTCCGACTCGGGGTCCGAGCCCCCCTTGCGCACGACCAGCACGCGGCAGCGGGAGAGGTCAGGGTCCTTGCGTACGCGTCTGGCCCATCTCTTCAGCGGGCGCCGGCGCCGGCCGCTGACCAGCAGCACGAGGGTGACCTCCTCGAGCGGGAGGTGCGCCAGCTCGGCGGGCTCGGCAGGGGCATCGGTCGCGGCCGCGGTGGCGAGCGCGTCGTGGGGCACGTGCTGCAGTGGTCGGTCGTCCTCGGTCACGCTTCTCCTTCTGTCCCGAACTCAGGGTGGCGAAGCAAGCCGATCCACTGTTCGCGGGTGTTGCGCAGGAAATGGTCGCCCCCGGTCCCCCAGGTGTGCTCCGAGGGATCGGCGTTGCGCACGTACAGGTAGCCGATGTCATGCGGTTGGTAGATGGTCCCGGACTCACGACGGATGGCGTTGATGAGGTGCGTGTCGACGGCGCGGGGGACCGAGGGCCAACCACCGACGTCTGCGAGGTCCTCGGGGGTCATGAGGAAGGTGCTCCCGGCCACCCGGTCGGTGAAGCTCTCACGGACGCCGTGCAGCCGACGCACCGTCGTGTCGATGGCCTCCAGGAAGATCACCGTGGTGCTCTTTCCGACCAGCGTCGCGCGGGAGTACCCGTGGGCCATGACGAGGTCCATCAGGTGCGGGTCGCCGAAGAAGTCGTCATCATCGACCTTGCCGACCAGCTCGCCGGAGGCACACGCGAAGGCGTCGTTGATGACCGAGCCGAAGACCTGGTCGGCGGGAAACTCCCGCACGACCAGGCTGCGGGACCCGGCCACCTCGCTGAGCCCCGAGGGGGCAGGGACGCCGTGCAGGCCGACCACGATCTCCAGCTCGGGGTAGTCGAGGGTGCTGAGTCGTTTCACCATCGCTGCGACCCGGTCTCCACGACGGCTCACCAGCACCAGGCTGACGGTGGGCCATCGGGCGACCAGCGGCTGCAGGACCGCTCGACGCTGCCGCACCGACTGCACGTCCCAGTCGAGGTCACCGGGGCGACCGGTGGGGTCAGTGGTGATCTGTGCGGCCAGCTCGGGCGGCAGCGCAGTGGTCAGGTCCGTCCCCAGGTCGCCGTGGACGAAGGTGCCGCGCGCGATGGCACGCTGCAGGAAGTCGGCGACCTGGTCACGGGCGGCATGCGGTGCCCCTTCGCCGCCCACCCGGAGCTGGTGGGCGTTGTCGAGCGCACAGAGGTGCCGGTTCAGCCCGGAGTCCCACGTGCCGCGGTGACGCCCGAGGCGCCATCCCGCTGGAGACAGGTCGAGCGTGCGCGCCATGAGCGTGCGCGGGTCGGGGACTCGTCCGACAGGGTTGTCGATCCTGATGTCCACCCCGCGAGTATAGGGAAGACGAGAGCGGTCACTTCTTTCCCCGAGTGGCTCCGCGTGTGCTGGGTACCATGCTCGGATGGCTGACCTGCAGGTGCTCCTCGACCCACGGGGTGTGACGGGAGAGGAGTTGCGTGCCGGCGTCGGCACTCTCCTCACCCAGGTGCCCGCGGTCGAGCTCGTGCACCCGACGCGGGTCCAGAGCGCCGACCTGACTGGTCGTTTCGGCAGCCGGGTGATCTCGGCGGTGCGGCTGCGCACGGACGTGCCGGTGCTGGTGACCTCCGGTGATGTCTGCTTCGCCTCGGGCGCCGTGCGACGTGTCCTCGCGGAGCTGGACACTCCCGGACGCTCCCTGACCCGGATCCTCCTGTCCGACTCCCCGGTCGTCGTGGGGCAGGTCGCGTGCTGGGCGCCGCAGTGGTTGAGCGGGTACAGCGGCACGGTCGAGGGCCTGGTGGAGGCCGACCTGGACTTCGACCGGGAGCACCTGTCGCGCACGTCCTCGGTCGTTCGTTCATGGGTGCGGGCCGATGCCGTCGGGATGGCCCCGGCGTCGACGGTGGGTGAGGACCCGCAGCGGTGGTCCCGGCGAACCGGACGCGCACTCGTGGTCCAGGATGTCCTGACCGTGGCCCGCGCACCCGCAGGCGCAGTCCGTCGCCGTCTTGAGCGAAGCGGTCAACGACGGCGCTACGCGGCGTCCTCACCCGATGTCGAGGAGCCCGGGCGGGGCACGACCGCCGGAGGCCCTCGCCGCCGACCGCGCGGCTGACGGCCACGCGCGGTGGCCCGGGCCCCGTGACCATAGAGTGAGGCTCGATGCCCGGCCAACCGATCTGCGAGTACCTCGACGTCTCCGAGTCCCACCTGCGGTTCGCGGTGCGTCTGACCGGCGAGGACCGCGCGCCGGGGGATCGTTTCGTGCTCCGCATGAGCGGTCGGTGGCGGGGTGTCGTCGCCACCGCGACGTCCGAGGTCGTGCCGCGCGTCAACACCCTCGGCGTGTGGGTCCGCTCGGCGATGGTCTTCGAGCTGCCGGTGGACGACCTCCCCGACGGGTCCTTCCGCCTGGAGCTGGTGGAGCTCGAGTCGACGGCCGACGGCGGGGAGGAGGCGCTGTCCTCGTCCCACGCCGTGCCGGTCCAGCCGTCACCCGGACTGCTGGCCGCCTCGCGTCCGACGCGCATCGGTCGGCGGCGGGTGCAGGTCTTCCCGGCCGCGGGCCGACCGGTCACGTGGGTGCGGGTGGCCGCCGACACCACCCCCGCACGCGCGCTCTGGCGGATGCGCAATGTCCTGGTGGACGTGGCCTTCGCTGCTCATGCCCGACGATTCACCTGGGTGCGGACCGTGCGCCTGCTGACCCGGCCCCTGGCGCCGCGCGGACCCGTGTGGTTGATCGGGGAACGGCCGGAGACGGCGCGGGACAACGGTCGTGCCCTCTTCGCGCACCTCCGGGCGAGCAGACCGACCGCCCACGTCTACTACGTCATCGCCGCGGACAGCCCGATGCGTTCCGCCGTGGATCCGCTGGGCCAGGTGATCATCCACTCCTCGTGGCGTCACCGGCTGATGATGCTGCACGCCGACGTCCTGATCAACGCGTACTCCATCAAGCACATGCTTCCCAGCCGATGGCACCCGAGCGGCTACATGCGCCAGGGCGCCTGGCGGATCGGTTCGGTTCGGGTCTACCTCAAGCACGGAGTCCACCTCAGCCCGTACGCCGTGAAGCGGGCCAGCGGAGGCTACGACCTCGTCGCCACGGTCGGTGACCGTGAGGCCGAGGCGCTGGCCGCGACCTCGGGATACCGCGACCAGCTGGTCGTCACGGGGCTGGCGCGCTACGACGCGCTCGTTCCCCCGGCGGTGCCGAGTCGGACGATCCTCTTCATGCCCACCTGGCGGCGCTATCTGGCACCGACCCTCTTCAGCGGCAGTGACGAGACGCAGGTCGCCTACGAGGGCTCCACGTACGAGCGCTTCATGACCGACTTCCTGGGGAGCGAACAACTGGCCGATCTCCTCGAGGCACACGACCTCACGCTGCAGGTGGTTCCGCACTACAACCTGCGCACGGTGCTGCGCACGCCGGAGGTGGTCAGCGCGCGGATCGACGTGCTCGACGCGGCGACCGCCGACATCCCCGCGCTGCTGCGCTCGTGCGACCTGCTGGTCACCGACTACTCCTCGGTCCAGTTCGACGTCGCCTATGTCGGGACGCCGATGGTCTACTGCCAGTTCGACGAAGGGGAGTACACCACCGGGCACAGCGCCTTCTCGTGGTTCGACCCGCGCCGGGACGGCTTCGGCCCGGTGACCTGCGACGCGGACACCACGGTGAGTGCGATCGAGCACTACGCCGAGAGAGGTTTCGTCCGGGAGGCCGGGTACGGCGAGCGGGTCCGCTCGGTGTTCGCCCACCAGGACCACCACAACTGCGAGCGGCTGGTCGAGTCGATCGACTCGCTCACCCGGGCGGCCGGTGAGCCGGGGTCCCGTCCTCGGGTTCTGCCAGGGTGAGCAGGCCTCCCACCGTGTCCCGCAGTGCCGCGGCGCTCACCCGCTCCGCGAGGAACCGGACGGCACGCTCCTGCTGCTGCGCATACAGCTCCGGGCGCCCGGCGTGCAGGGCGATCCACTCGTCGACGGAGCGCTCGTCGGTGTAGAGCGCGGCCGGGCCGAAGTGCTCCCGGTAGGAGGGGTGCAGGACGAGGACGCACCCGTGCCCCAGCGCGCGCACCGCCTCAGGGTGCAGGTGGGCACCACGACCGGGCACCGGCGGCACGCACAGGTAGGCGATCTGCCCGAAGAACTCCTGCCGGGTCGTCCCCGTCCCGCGCAGTGACTCGACGGGGCGGCCGAGACGGCGGGAGAGCCGGGGCCCGCTCGTGCGGCACCGCAGCACCGTGTCGGGGTCGCGCGGGACGGCGGTGGCGGCCCACGCGGTCAGCTCCGTCGGCGCGAGGAGCGCGGATGGCCTCAGGACCCCCACCGGACGGTCGGGGGAGGTCGCCCAGGTGCTCGGGTCCGGAGCCGGCACCGCCCCCCACACCCGGGGTGGCAGCACGTGCTGGGGCGGCACGTGCTCGGTGAGGCTGGCGGCGATGCTGGTCGTCGCGGGAAGCCAACGCACGATGGGGGAGGCCGCCGCAGTGGTTCGCGGCGCCCTTCGTGCTCTCTCCTCGATCTCGGCGGGGTCGAACCTGCCCTCCGGGTCCTCTCCGGCCACGAGGACCATGACGCGGGGCCTGACCCCGTCGAGCACACCCTCGAGGTGGGTGACCGCAGCCGCGTCCCGCACGAGCGCGACCGACGCCACCACCGACTCGTCCGGGAGGACCCAGGTGGCTTCCCCCGTGCGGATGCGCTGGACGATTGGGTCGGCGGGCCGCCGTGCGGGGACGGTCAGGTCAGTCGGGGACGGAAAGGAGAGCAGGGCCACGGATGCCCCGGTGTCGCAGAGGGCGTGCACCTCGGAGGGGATGTCGGGCGACGTCGGCGAGTTCGGGCCGAAGCCGCCCAGCAGGAGCAGGTCGGCCCGGTGCTCGGGCTCGGGCGGTCCGCCGGACACCCGATGTCGGGCGGGCACGGGAGGGCGCTGCGGTGGACGGACGAAGGGGGCGCTGCGCCCCTCGCCGATGAGGCCGTGCCACTGCCGGTAGCAGAAGCGGTAGTGCTCCCGGCTCGGATCCCGGAAGAGCAGCCGCTGGTCGTCGCGCGACAGCGACCCCGGCGTGCGTTGGACCAGAGCGAGGATCTCAGGCACCAAGGCGAGGGAGTCCCTCCCGAAGACCGCCTGCAGCCGCCCGACGAACTCGTTGTCGGCCGCCCGTCGCACGGAGTCGAACCCACCGAGTCGACCCAGCACGGGCTCGCGCCGGAAGAGCAGGGACGAGGCGTTGACGCTCTCGGCGGGGTAGCCCAGCACGGTGAGGGCGAGGTGCTCGTCGACCCGGACCATGCAGCTCATCGACGCGACCGGCCCGGGGTCGGTGAGCAGCGCCTCCACCTGGAGGCGGATGCGCTCGGGGTGCGACCAGTCGTCCGCGTCCTGGAAGGTGATGAACTCCCCGCGGGCGTGGGAGAGGCCGAGGTTCCGGGCGGCGTACGCGCCCTGGTTGACCGGGTGTCGCAGGAGCCGTACGCGCGCGTCGGACGCCGCCATCTCCTCCAGCTGGGCCCGGCTGCTCGCGGTGGACCCGTCGTCGCAGAGCAGGATCTCGAGGTGGCCCCAGGACTGCGCCAACACCGACCGGAGGGAGAAGGCGAGGTCCGCCCCGGGATCGTGGACCGGCATCACGATCGTGACCAAGGGAGCGGAGCCGTCCGTGCGCCGCGTGGAGGTCGCCGTCACGCGGGACAGGGGCGGGCCGGTCCCCGGGACGAGGTGCACCGGAGCCAGGTCGTGCTGGGTGAAGACCTCGGACAGAGCCACCAGGCCCGGGCCGGTGGGGCCGGCCGCTCCGGGGCCGGCCGCGGCGTTGAGCTCGTCGACGCGTACCCGCCAGCCCGCTCCGCCGGGAGCGTGGTCATCGCGGGGGTAGGGGAACTCATCGGTCCGGCGCGTGAGGAACAACGCATCCAGCCACAGGTGTCGGAACCGGGGACCGAGCCCGCGCTCCCCGCTCGCGCGGTGCGCGAGCCGGAGCAGGCCGCAGATGTCATCGAGATCGCCGGCCGCGCCCACGAGGGCTGCCCTGGCCAGCGCGAGCCAGCAGATCGCCTCGACGTCCACGAGGGCGACCGGCAGCTCACGGTCTGGATCGGACGCCGTCGCGCGGGCCACGTCCACCAGCGCCGCCGCCGTGAGCCGCCCGCCCGTGGCAGCCCGTGCCAGCAGGTCGGGGTAGGTGGAGTCGGGGTGCCGGACACCCATCCGTGCGACCGATTCCAGGTGCAGGGCGAGAGGATCGAGCCTGGTCCGGTCCACGCGGTCTCCTCCGGAGGTCACTGGCGCCCTTCCCCAGCCACCGCTGTCGACTCTCCGGTGTCCGGAGGGCGAGGAAGGTTCCGTGCCAGAATAACGCCCGGGTCACGGGGCTCGGGCTCGCCCGGACCGGCCCGCCACGACGAGAGCCGCTCCCGTGACCGCGGGCGTGGACGTCCTGACACAGAAGGGTCTGCTGGGTGACGAGTACCGACACCACGACGCGCACGGGGGTGGTGCGCCCGCGAGGCTATCGACCCGACATCGAGGGGATGCGCGCGATCGCGATCCTGCTCGTGCTGCTGTACCACGCGGGAGTGCCCTTCCTGCCCGGCGGCTTCGTCGGCGTCGATGTCTTCTTCGTCATCTCCGGCTTCCTCATCACCGGACTGCTCATCCGGGAGCTGGAGGCCTCGGGCAGGGTCTCGCTGACGCGGTTCTACGCCCGGCGGGCCAAGCGACTTCTCCCGGCCACCGGGATCGTCCTCATCGTCACCACGGCGTTGACCTGGTGGACCGCCTCGGTCGTGGAGTGGCGCACCTTCGGGTTCGACATCGTCGGAGCCGCCCTCTACGTCGTGAACTGGGTCCTGGCCGGACGGGCGGTCGACTACCTGGCCGAGGACGTGGGCGTCTCCCCGGTCCAGCACTTCTGGTCCCTCGCCGTCGAGGAGCAGTTCTACATCGTCTGGCCGCTCCTGCTGATCCTCGTCGGCTGGTGGGTGGCTCGCCGCAGTGGCGCCCGGTTGCGTCCGGTGATGCTCGTCGGCGTCCTCGTCGTGATCATCCCCTCGTTCCTGTGGTCCATCCACTTCACGAGCGCCAACCCGGACCAGGCCTTCTTCGTCAGCACCACCCGGCTCTGGGAGCTGGGTATCGGTGCCTTCGTGGCCATCGGCTCGGTGGTGTGGGCGAGGGTCCCGCGGAGCGCCTCCGTGGTGCTCGGCTGGGTCGGTCTGGCCGCGGTCGTGCTCAGCGGATTCGTCGTGACCGCAGAGACGGCCTGGCCGGGCTACGCGGCCCTGCTGCCGACGCTGGGCTCAGCCGCGGTGATCGTCTCCGGCTTCACCAGCGGACCGGCCGGGCCGGCCGGCATCCTCGCGTGGAGCCCCGCGGTCTGGGTGGGTGGACTGTCCTACTCCCTCTATCTGTGGCACTGGCCGCTGCTCGTCTCGGCCGAGGCCCACTGGGACGGACTGAGTGCGTGGGCGGGGCTGGCGGTCGCCGCCTTCTCGGTCGTCCCCGCGTACCTGTCGTACCGGTTCGTGGAGAACCCCATCCGCTTCTCCACGCGGCTGTCCGGCTCGAACCCGCTGAGCCTCTCCCTGGGCGCCAACTTCTCCGCCGTCGGCGTGGTGGCCGGTCTGGTGCTGGTGCTGGCGGTGCCGGCGTCCACCGCGCCCGCCGACAGTGCCGAGGCGCAGGGAGCGGCTGCGCTCACGAGCAGGACGACGGGCTCGGGCGCACGCCCCGGCACGGTGGAGAGCCTGGACTCGGTCGAGGGCTTCGTGCCGGCCGTGACCGAAGCCATCGCCGATGTTCCCTCGGAGCCCAAGGAGCAGGGCTGTCAGGTGGACCAGGTGAGCTCGAAGCCGATTCGCTGCGAGTACGGCGACCCCGACGGTGACGTGACGATCGTGGCCGTGGGCGACTCCAAGATCCTCCAGTGGCAGACGGTGCTGGACGAGATCGCGAAGAAGGAGGGCTGGCACGTCATCTCCTACACCAAGTCGGCGTGCGCCTTCAGCTCCGGCATGCAGCTCGCCAAGGGGGACCCCTACACCAGTTGCGCGGAGTGGAACGACGCGGTCATGGATCGGGTCGTGGACATCGACCCGGACCTGGTCCTGGCCACCAGCCGGGTCAACGAGGCGCTGTCCGACCGCTCGGACTCGGAGTCGCGGACGACCGACGCCATGGTCGACGCGTTGGCGCAGTCCTGGCAGGAGCTGCGTGACCACGACATCCCGGTCGTGGGCCTGCTGGACAACCCCAGCCCGGGCACGTCGGTCTACGAGTGCGTCGCCGAGCACCCCGACGACCTGGCCGCCTGCGCCTTCGACAAGGAGGAGGGCGTCAGGTCCAGCTCTGCGCAGCAGTACCAGGCTGCCGCGAAACGGGTGCCCGGAACCCGCACGGTCGACGTGCGTGACTCCATCTGCCCCGAGGAGACGTGCGTTCCCGTCATCGGCGGTGTCCTCGTCTACCGACAGACCTCGCACATCACGGACACCTACGCCCTCAGCGTGAAGCCGGTCCTGCAGAAGAAGTTGGTGCCGGTGGTGGACAAGATCGTTGCGTGATCGGGCCGCGCCCGACGGGTCCGTGACGAAGGGGGTCAGCCGGCTGTGCGGGCCACCGCGAGGAAGACGCTGAAGGTGCCGCCGTCCTTCTCGATGGTCGAGCAGTCCTCGACCCCGGCCTCGGCGAAGCCCGCGGACGTCAGGCGCGCGGTCAGGGCGGCCCGGTCGAACCCGTGGTGGCCGTCGAAGTCGTGGTCGTGGAAGTGGCCGCCCTCCTGATCCAGGTCGGCGATGCACAGGCTCCCGCCGGGCTCGAGGAGCTCGGCGAAGGCCGCGAGCACGACATCCAGCTCCTTCACGTGGTGCATCACCATCGAGCTCACCACCAGGTCATAGCGCTCGTCCGGCACCGGCTCGGACTCGAGGTCGAGACCGGAGACCCGAGCGTCCGCGGGAAGCGCACCCGAGTCGATCTTCTGCTGCACCACCTGGCGCATGCCCGCGGAGTTGTCGGCCAGGGTGACCCGCAGGCCGCCGTGGCGCTCGAGCAGCGCCTGGGAGACCAGCCCGGTCCCGGCCCCGTACTCCAGAACCCGCGCGTCGGCCCGTACCGATGCCCGGCCGAGGATCGACTGCGCGACCTCGCGCGCGTGCCGGGCCTTGTCCGGATCGTCGTCCCAGGTGTCTGCCTTCGCGTCAAAGTGCTCAGTTCCCATGGGGGCAGCATCCCACCACCCGGTGACACCGGGGTGGTATATATGCACTGCGTCTGCATCATCGCCACCTGGGGGAGTCGTCATCGTGCGTACCGGCCTGAAATCCCTGTCCACCGTCGCCGTCGGCGGGGGACTCGCCCTGGCCCTCGCCGGGCCGGCCCAGGCCGCGGTCCCCGAGAGCTCGTGCGACACCTCGACCACCGTGGCCGTGGTGGCCGGTCCGTCGGTCGGTGCCGGACTCGTCTCGGCGCTGACCAAGACCCTCCAGGCGCGTGGCTTCACCGCCGCCCCGGCCGCGGTGGCAGACCTCTCCGCCACCATCGCCCCGGCGAACGAGATCTCCGCGAAGGGCAGTCCGGCCGTCATGGCGGTGGCGCTCAGCGACGATGCACTCGACCCGACCACCGCGGCAGAAGGGACGGACTGGGCGGCCATCCAGGGCGACCCGGCCGAGGCCGCGAACCAGCTCCTCGACGCCGCGTGCGGTCCCCTCCCCGCGGAGCCCGACCCCGTCCGGTCCACGGCCCAGGCCGAGCCCTCCACCGAGGAGAGCAGCGCTGCGCCTGCCGAGGACCAGGTCACGGACGCTGCTGCCACCCGGGAGCAGGACGTTTCTGCCCCGGCCACCGAGGAGGCGAGTGCGGCGGCCCCGGCCACCGCGGCGGCGAGTGCGGCGGTCCCGGCCACCCCGGAGCAGAGCGCTGCTCCGGCGCAGCGGGAGACGACTCCGGCTGCGGCGGAGACCGAGGTCACCGTCGGGTCCTCGACGGCTGCGGCGACGCAGAGCGCGCCGACCGCTGCCGCTGCCGCCCCCGCGCAGACCGCCGACAAGGACTGTGGTGACTTCGGTTCGCAGGCCGAGGCGCAGACCTTCTTCGAGGACAACGGCGGTCCGGCCTCCGATGTGCACCGTCTCGATGCCGATGACGACGGCCGGGCCTGCGAGGCGGCCTTCGGTGAGGACTCGTCATCGCCCGCTCCCGTGGCGGCGGCCTCCTCCGATCGGGACTGCCCCGACTTCGGCACCCGGGCCGAGGCCCAGACCTTCTTCGCCGGCAACGGTGGCCCTGCGGCGGACCCGCACCGTCTGGACCGCGACAACGACGGCCAGGCCTGCGAGGAGTTCTTCGTGGGAGACAACTCCAGCCGGGCCGAGGCCCGCATGATCAATGCCGGCACCCCGGCCGAGGGGGGCATCTCCCCGGTCGGCCTTGCTGGTGGTGCACTCCTCGCCGGTGCGGGCGTCGCGCTGGGCCTGCGCGCCCGTCGCCTCTGATGACATCGGCAGGGCAGGCGCCGGAGCCGAGCCACTGAGGTCTGCGTGCGTCGCGCCCTGATGGTGGTCCTGGCCGTCGTCCTCGTCATCGCGGGCGGCGTCATGGGGTGGCGCGCGACGACCGGGTCGGAGCCTGCTGCGGCGCCGGTACCCAGCCAGACCTTCGACGTGTCCTCCCCCACGCCGGACCCGACGAGGTCCGCCGACGTCGCGGCGATCCCCGACGACGTGACGTCCTCGGGGGCGACCAGCGGGGCGAGCACGCCCAGCCCGTCCCCGAGCACCGGATCCGCGTCGACGGTCCCGATGTCGCCCGGACGGATGGGGCCGGAGCGCCTCTACGTCCCCTCGCTCGGGATCTACGCCAGCCTGTCCTCGGTCGCCTTCGGCGGTGGCAGTCTGACGATCCCCCGGGAGCCGTGGCGGGTCGGGATCGACGTCGGCTCCTCGCCGCTGGGTTCCACGGTCGGCACCACGCTCCTCGCCGGCCACGTCGACCTCTCCGGCACGCCCGGGGCGCTCGCCGGCCTCGCGGACGCCAGGCCCGGCGCGCTGGTCTACGTCACCGACGACGAGGGGAACCGGTCCACCTTCGTCACGGACGGCCTCCAGAGCTACTCGAAGGTGTCGCTGCCGCGCTCGGTCTTCGATGTCGAGGGGGCCAGATCGCTGGCCATCGTCACCTGTGGTGGACCGATCATGGAGATCGACGGTGAGCGGCACTACCGCGACAACGTCGTGCTCACCGCAGCCCCGGCGGCGACGACGAAGGGCCCCGACCGTGGAGGTCGAGGCCCTTCGGCAGGTGGATCGGATCAGAAGCGGCCGTAGCTCACGTCGTCCGTCCAGATGTCGCGCTCGGTGACGCCCGTACCGGGGTTGCCGGCGTCGATGATCTTGCCGTCGCCGGCGTAGATCCCGTTGTGGTAAGCGGAGTCGCCGAAGAAGACGATGTCGCCCGGCTGCGGGTTGGACACCGGCGTGGCAGCGGCCTGCTGCTGCTGCGTCGTGCGGGGGATGTCCTTGCCGTTCTGGGCGTAGACGTGCTGGACGAGGCCCGAGCAGTCGAAGCCGGACGGGCTGGTCCCGCCCATGACGTAGGGCGAGCCGATGAGGGCTTCCGCCGCGCCGACGATCCCGGAGGTCGACGCGCTCGAGCTGGTGCTCACCGTGGAAGCGGAGGTGGTGCTCGAGCCGGTGCTCGCAGTGGAGGCGGAGATGGTGCTGGAGCTCGCGCTGGAGCCGCTGTCCACGGTGCCGCTGGTGGTGCCCCCGGACAGGCCCATCTTCGAGCCCGTGTTGGGGCCGACGACGCCGTCCGCGACAAGGCCCTGCTCGCCCTGCCAGTCGGTCACGGCCTGCTCGGTCTGCGGACCGAAGGTGCCGTCGGTGCTGACGCCGACCTCCTCCTGGATCTGCTCGACGACGCTGCCGGTGTCGCCCTGCGTGACGACGTCCGAGAAGGACGTGGAGCCCGTCGAGCCGGACACGCTCTGCGCGCCGGTCTGGGTCGCGCCGGTCTGGGTCGCGCCGGTCTGGGTCGCGTCGGTCTGGGTCGTGGTCTGGGTGGTCGGCGCGGGAGTCTCCGGGCCGCCGTTGGCGGAGGCGCTCGTGGCGCCCACCGTGCTCGCGCCGAGACCGAGGGCGGTGGCGGCGAGGACGCCGACTCCTGCGCGCTGGGCGATCGACGTGGACGTGCGGGCGGCACTGTGACGCGCCGTGTAGAACATGCTCATGCCTGTCTCCTCACGCCTGCGGAGTTAGCTGTCGGGTTGGGATGGAGACCACCCCGCCCTACAACCCGGACTGCCCGGGTCAGAGGACTTCACCCCAAGGCCGTGTGGCCGAGGATGGGTCCCCCGCTCCTGCCCATGCAATACAGGGGTCCGCCCGGGGGGGCAGGACTCGGCGTTCCCCGGACGAGGTCCCGACACTCGCCAGGACCGCGCACGACACTAAAGCATGAGGACACGAAATGGTAACGAGAGGGTCAGGAGGCCCTCTCCGCCGGCGCCGTGATCCCCGTGGTGCGGCTACTCCCGCCCGGTGTCAGCGGCGGCGCCGTGGACCGCGCGGAGCAGCTCGGCCATCTCGTCGTCCATGCGCGCGGCGGTCGCTGCGGCATCGGTGATCCGGCGGCGCAGGTCCGCGGGGACGTCCCCTTCGTACTTGTAGAAGATCTTGTGCTCGGTGCTCGCCCAGAAATCCATGGCGACGGTCCGGAACTGCACCTCGACGGGTACGTGGACCGCGCCGGAGGAGAGGAAGACGGGGATCTCGACGATGACGTGCAGCGACCGGTAGCCGTTCGGTTTCGGCGCGGCGATGTAGTCCTTGACCGTGCGCACGGTGATGTCCGGTTGGGCGGTCAGCGAGTCGACCAGGCGGTAGACATCGGCCACGAAGGAGCACACGACCCGGATGCCGGCGATGTCGGTGATGCCCTCCCGCAGGGCGGCGATGTCGAGCGGCACGCTCTGCCGGGCGGCCTTGGCGATGATGCTCTCGGGGCTCTTCAGCCGTGTCGAGATGTGCTCGATCGGGTTGTCGACGTGCAGCTCGGCGGACTCCTCGCGCAGGATGTCCAGCCGCGTCGCCACCTGCTCCATCCCGAAGCGGTACCCGAGCATCATCCGGGTGAAGTCCTCGCGGATCCGGGCGAACTGCCGGACGTCCTCCTCGGACAGGTCGGGAGTGCCGGTCATCTCGTCTCCGCGGTCTCGGTGTGCATCAGGTCACCAGCGTAGGCGCGAGGGCGAGGGCGCCCCCCACCGCCTCGACCGCCACCGTGCGAGGCGGCCCGGGAACGACGAGGGGCCCCGACCGCAGTGGTCGGGGCCCCTCGTCGTGGTGGATCAGACGCGGCCGTAGGTGACGGCGCTGGTCCAGATCGAGCGCTTGGTGACGTTGGTGCGCGAGCTGCCGGCGTCGTACATCTGCCCGTTCCCGGCGTAGATCCCCATGTGGTAGGCCGGGGCGCCGAAGAAGACGAGGTCGCCCGGACGCGGCGAGGAGACGGGGGTGGCAGCGCGGCGCTGGGCCTCGGCGGTGCGCGGCAGGCTCTTGCCGTGCTTGGCGAAGACGTACTGCGTGTAGCCCGAGCAGTCGAAGCCCGACGGGGTCGTGCCGCCGTAGCGGTAGGGGGTGCCGACGTAGCGGGCGGCGGTGCCCAGGACCGAGCTGCTGCTGGTGTTGGTGCTCGTGCTGCTGCTGGCCTTCACGGTCGAGCTGCTGCTGCTCGAGGAGCCGCTCAGGCCCATCCGGGAGCCGGTCTGCGGGCCGACGACGCCGTCCGCGGTCAGCCCGTGGCTACGCTGCCAGCTCTTGACGGCCGAGGCGGTCCGCGAGCCGAAGACGCCGTCGGCGCTGACGCCGACGATGCGCTGGACCTGCTTGACGACGTTCCCGCGAGAGCCCTGGCGCACGAGGCCGCTGAAGTTCGTGCGGGAGGTCGAGCGCGAGGCGGAGCTGCTGCTCGACGAGCGACTCAGGCCCATCTTCGCGCCGGTACGCGAGCCGACGATGCCGTCAGCGACGAGGCCGTGACGCGACTGGTAGCGCTTGACGGCCGAGCGGGTGGCGGGCCCGAAGACGCCGTCGGCGCGGACACCGACCTTGCGCTGGACCGCCTTGACGGAGCTGCCGCGATCGCCGTAGCTCACGGTCCCGGTGAAGGTGCTCTTCGTGCTGTTGGTGCTCACGGTGGCGGGGGCAGCGGAGGCGCTGGTGGCGATCATCGCGGGTGCGGCGATGCCCGCTGCGGCCACGGCAGCGATGCTCAGACCGGCCGAACGGCTGACGGTGGAGGGGCGGACGGCGCGGTGGCGCCCGGAGTAGAACAGGGTCATGGTGTCTCCCGACGCCTGCGGAGTTAGCTGTCGGGTTGGGGTGGAGACCACCCCGCCCTTGCGGTCCGGGTGTCCGGACCACTGAGGACTTCACCCCGAGGCCGTGAGATCGGCCACAAAGATCTGGGTCCTCCGCTCCTGCCACTCATGTTCGTCCGAACCCGGGAAGGTGGCAGGATTCGGCGCCATCGCGGGGCCTACGCAGGGTGTGCAGGCATCTGAATACTAAACGATCAGGACACGGAATGGTCACGGTGGGGTCAGGATTTTTTCAGCGGCCGCTCAGTGGACGCCGAGGGCGAGGGGGTAGTGGACCGCGACGGGCGCGATCAGGAGGGGGCCGGGCCGTCCTCGAGGGTGGCGGTCCAGGTCGTGCTCGCGTCCGTCGTGGGCGTGGAGAACTGCACGCTCGTCCCCTTCGTCACGGAGAAGTCCGAGCGGGTGTCGTTGAGGTTGATCCCTCCGGTCTTGCCCTCTGGTGCCATGGCCTCGCCCGTGGCGAAGACGACCGTGCTGCCATCGATCGACTGGACCTCGACGTCGACGTCTCCCACCGCGGAGCTGGGGATCGTCGCCGTCGCCCCCTCGGTGGCGTTGATCCGCACCGCGTCCTCGGAGTCGGAGGCGGTGATCCTCAGGTGCATCGTCGCGTCGCCCTCCGCACCCGGGCCAGCGCTGCACGCGGTGAGCGTCGCCGCGATGGCCGCAGCCACCAGGACCCCCCGCCGACCGAGCGGGGCGCGGGAGAGGTGGGTCGACATGGGTGCTCCTCGGGCGGGTGGTTGCGCGACCATCATCCCCGATGTGGGCCCACCGCAGGGGGCATGCTGGTCGGCGTGACCATCGACTCGTTCCTCCCGATCCGCACCGAGCGGCTGACCCTGCGCGCGCACACCGAGGGTGACCTTCCGGCACTGCTGGCCTACTACTGCCTGCCCGGGGTGGCCCGGTACCTGCTGTGCGCGCCGTGGACGCAGGAGGCGGGTCGGGCGCACCTCGCCCAGCGCGTGGACCGCCTGGGCGTCGACACCCCGGCGCGCTCCCTCGCTCTCGTCGTCGAGCACGAGGGCCGGGTCGTCGGCGACGTGGTCCTGTGGGCCACGGACGAGGCGGGGGCGAAGGGCGAGATCGGCTGGGCGTTCCACCCGGACGTCGCCGGCCGGGGCTTTGCCGCCGAGGCAGCGTCCGCCCTGCTCGAGGTGGGGTTCGGGCGGTACGGGATGCATCGGGTCGTCGCCCGGATGGATGCCCGCAATGGTGCCTCCGCGGCGCTGTGCGAGCGGCTCGGGATGCGCTGGGAGGCCACGTACCGACAGGACTGCTGGAGCAAGGGGGAGTGGACCGACTCCTTCGTCTACGCGTCGCTCGCGCGTGACCGCCCGCGCCGCAGGGGGGACGCGATCGTCGTCAGCGCCGTGGTCCTCGCCGATGCCGACGGCTCGGTGCTCACGGTCCGCAAGCGGGGGACGACCTCCTTCATGCACCCGGGTGGCAAGCCCGAGCCGGACGAGACGCCGGCGCAGTGCGCCCTGCGTGAGGTCGAGGAGGAGCTCGGGCTCGCGCTCGACCCCGAGCTGCTCGAGCTCCTGGCGGTCCACCGCACCGCGGCAGCGAACGAGGCCGGCCGTCCGCTCCTGGCCACGGTCTTCCGACATCCGCACCTGGCGGGACGGTCCCGACCGGAGGTGACTCCCGCAGCCGAGATCGATGAGGTCCGGTGGGCGGATCCGCGGCACCCGCTGCCGGCGGACTCGGCTCCCCTGCTGCGGTTGCTCATCGGGTGCGATGGCCCTCGCCCATCGGGCGAAGGGGGTGGCGGACAGTCGTCAACCAGGTCTTGACATCGCACGAACGTCAAGACAAGGTTGACGCATGGAGCCGATCAGTCGACGGAACAAGCCCACCCTCGGGATCTTCGTGGGGATCGGGGTGATCGCGGCCGTCGCCGGCCTGGCGCTCGACGGCTTCGTCGGAGGCATGCTCCAGGGCGCCGGCGTCGCGATCATCCTCGTGAACGTCTACTTCCTCGGGATGCTCGCGAGGTCCGACAGGGCCGAGGCCAGGGGCGAGGAGCCCCCCGCCTGGCTGCCGAGTCGCGACCGGGAGCGCTGAGGTGGAGGAGCCGGGGCTGACCGAGGCGCTCGGTGCGGCCATCCTCACCGGCCTGGACGGCGAGGGTGGCTCCCACGACCACCTGGCGATCGTGCACCGCACGGCCGCGGCCGAGGTCGAGATCGCCGCCCTGATGCAGCAGTCGGTCGCAGCGGCGCGCGCCGCCGGGCACAGCTGGACGCAGCTCGGGGCCGAGCTCGGGATGAGTCGACAGGCGGCGCAGCAGCGCTTCGGTGGCCGCAGGCGGGACACCGAGGAAGCGGGCGACGGCGCCGAGGACCGGTGGCTCGGACCGGTGACCGCCTTCGACGAGATGGCCGAGCTGGCGATCGCCGGCCGGCAGGGGTGGCGGACCGTCGGCGCCGGCATGCTCAAGCACCGGGTGCGCCGCACGCCCACGCAGTGGGAGCACAAACGGATCGTGTGGACCGGCCCCCTTCCCCGGTGGGAGGACGAGGGCTGGCAGGTCGCCATCCGCGCCTTCCCCTGGGTCTATCTCGTGCGAGACACCGGGCTCCCCGCCGAGAGAGCGTGATTCGTCCGGGACGTTGACATTCCCTCGGGTGACGGCCGAGGCCGCCACCCTCCTCGTTTTGGTGGCAGGGGGAGCGCAGGAGTTGAATGGTCAAGCACCTGCTTTTTCCCGATGAGAGGAGCGCCTCCGTGCGCACCGTGAATGCTTGGGCGGCCACGTCCGCCACCGAACCGCTGTCTGCGACCACCATCGATCGCCGGGACGTCGGCGAGAACGATGTCCTCATCGAGATCGCCTACGCCGGCATCTGCCACAGCGACATCCACACCGCCCGCAGCGAATGGGGCGAGGCTCCCTACCCGCTGGTCGTCGGTCACGAGATCGCCGGCACCGTCACCGAGGTCGGCTCGGGCGTCACCCAGCACGCGGTCGGCGATCGGGTCGGCGTCGGCTGCATGGTCAACTCGTGCCGCGAGTGCGACGCCTGCAAGGCCGGCAAGGAGCAGTACTGCACGCAGCAGATCGGCACCTACGGGATGACCGACCGTGACGGCTCCATCACCCAGGGTGGCTACTCCACCCACATCGTCGTCGACGCGGACTTCACCCTGAAGATCCCGGAGGGGGTCGGCCTCGACGTGGCCGCTCCGCTGCTGTGCGCCGGTGTCACCACGTGGTCCCCGCTGCGCCGCTTCGGCGTCGGCGAGGGCTCGAAGGTCGCCGTCGTCGGCCTGGGTGGCCTCGGCCACATGGGCGTGCAGCTGGCCGTCGCGATGGGCGCGGAGGTCACCGTGCTCTCCCAGTCGCTGAAGAAGCAGGAGGACGGCATCGCGCTCGGGGCGACGGACTACCGCGCCACGAGCGATGAGAGCACCTTCGAGGACCTTCAGGGGACGTTCGACCTGATCATCAACACGGTCAGCGCGAACCTGCCCATCCACGAGTACATGGCGCTGCTGGGCGTCGAGGGCACCCTGGTCAACGTCGGCGCACCGGTCGAGCCCTTCACGGTCCCGGCCTTCTCCCTGATCGGGGGCGGCAAGTCCTTGGCCGGCTCGATGATCGGCGGGATCCCGGAGACCCAGGAGATGCTCGACTTCTGCGCGGAGAAGGGCATCGGCTCCAAGATCGAGATCATCCCCGCGGAGAAGGTCAACGAGGCCTGGGACCGCGTCGTCAACTCCGACGTGCGCTACCGCTTCGTCATCGACGCCGCGACGATCTGAGCTGACGGAAGGGAGGTCGGAGGGGGAATCCGGAGCCGGTCCTGACCTCCCGTTCACCTGACGGGCCTCGCGGATGGCGAGCATGGGGTGACCCGTGCTCCCGTCCGTGAGGTCCACCCATGTCTCGCACCCTTCGTCGCCTCGTCGGTGCCACCGGCGCCGCCGTCCTCGTCGCCGTACCGACGCTCCCTTCGCGGGCCGTCGATGTCGCCGCGGTCCGCTCCGCCCCGTCCTCGACCAGCGCCGCTGCGGCGCCGCTGAGCGTGGCCGAGGCGCTGTCCGGACAGGACGGCTCGAGCCACACCGTCCGCGGCCACGTCGTGGGCCAGCCGACGGCGACCGACCGTGTCGTCACCGACGGTTTCGCCACCGACTACGCGATCGCGATCGCCGCCGGCGCGGGCGAGACGGACACCGCGAGGATCCTCTATGTCCAGGTGCCCTCCGCGCTGCGCTCGCAGTGGGGGCTGGCGAGCACTCCCGACCTCCTCGGTGAGCAGGTCGACGTCACCGGCTCGCTCGCGCCCTACTTCGCGCACGCCGGCGTCACGGGGACCAGCGCCATCGAGGCCGGCGACAGTGACCCGGACGAGCCGGGGGACCCGGGCGAACCCACCGACCCCGGGACCTACTACGCCGGCACCGAAGGGCTGAGCGGACAGGCCCTCAAGGAGGAGCTGCACTCCATCATCAGCAACCAGACGGTCCTGTCCTATGACGACGTCTGGGAGGGTCTGAAGGACGTCGACGAGGACACGCAGGACACCGGCAGCGTCCGGCTGCTCTACTCGGGCACCACCTCCCCGAAGGGCAACAACGGCGGCGCCGTGGACAACTGGAACCGCGAGCACGTGTGGGCCAAGAGCCACGGGGACTTCGGCACGTCCAGGGGCCCCGGCACCGACCTGCACCACCTGCGACCGACCGATGTCACCGTCAACTCCGCGCGAGGCAACCTCGACTTCGACACCGGTGGCACCGAGAACGCGGAGGCGCCCGGCAACTACGCCGACGACGACTCCTGGGAGCCGCGCGACGAGGTCAAGGGCGATGTCGCGCGGATGATCTTCTACATGGCCGTGCGCTACGAGTCCGGCGACCGGGTCGACCTCGAGGTCAACGACCGGGTCGGCAACGGCTCCGCCCCCTTCATGGGCCGTCTGACGGTCCTCAAGCAGTGGAGCCAGGACGACCCACCCGACGCCTTCGAGCAGCGTCGCAACGAGCGGATCCAGGCGAACTGGCAGGGCAACCGCAACCCCTTCGTCGACCACCCGGAGTGGGTCGAGTCGGTTTTCTGAGCCACGGGGTTGACCCTCACATCGTGTGAGGGGACAGGGTGATCGCATGACCGACACCGCGGGCCTCATGTCGATCGGGGAGTTCTCCTCCCGGAGCCGCCTCAGCGTGCGGATGCTGCGCCACTACGGCGACCACGGCATCCTCGTGCCTGCCGAGGTGGACCCGGCGAGCGGCTATCGCCGCTTCGCCGAGGAGCAGCTGGCCGAGGCGGCGCACGTACGCCGTCTGCGCGACGTGGGCTTTGCCGTGTCCGCCATCTCAGTCCTCCTCGCCGCCCGCGGCACCGAGAGCTACCGGCAGGCGCTCGACCTGCAGCGGCAGGCTCTCGGGGACGAGCTGCGCGCGGCCCGGGAGCGGCTGGCCCTCATCGACCAGCTCCTCGACCAGGAAGGCTCCACCATGTCCGCCATCTCCGTCTCTCGCGAGACCATTCCCGCCCGCACCGTCGTGACGATCACCGGGACCATCCCCGCCTACGACCAGGAGGGACGGCTGTGGGAGCAGCTCGTCCCCGAGATCGGCCGCCAGGGCCTGACCCCCATCGGACCGGGCGGTGCCTTCGAGCACGACCCGGAGTACCGCGAGTGCGACCCGACGATCTCCGTCTGGCTGCCGGTCCCGGCGGGCACGACCGCGTCCCCGCCCCTGGTGGTGCACGACCTGCCCGAGCAGGAGGTCGCCATGGCCCGCGTCGAGGGGCCGTTCACCCTGATCAGCGAGGCGCACACCCGCATCGAGGAGTTCGCCCACGCGCAGGGACTGACCTTCGCGCGGCGCGGCGACGACGACCCGATGGAGCTACTCGGTTTCAACCGCTACCTCAGCGACCCGAGCCAGACCCCGCCGGAGCGTCAGCTCACGCAGGTGTGCGTGCCCCTCGCCTGAGGGTGACGGCGCATGCCCGTGACAGGATCACGGGCATGCGCAACCCCGTCCCCGACTACCTGACCGAGGTGGTGGATGCCTGCGCCTCCTCCCGTGGGGGCGCGCCGGCCTCCTACATCCCCGAGCTGGCCAAGGTCGACCCCGAGCAGTTCGGCGTCGCGATGGCCACCGTCGACGGGGCGGTGTACGCCGTCGGGGACGCCGACACCGAGTTCACGATGCAATCGATCTCCAAGGCCTTCGTCTACGGCCTCGCGGTGCGTGAGCGCGGGATCGCCGGGGTCGACGAGGTCATCGACGTGGAGCCCTCCGGGGACCCCTTCGACGAGCTCTCCCTCGAGGAGGGCTCCGGTCGTCCCAGCAACCCGATGATCAACGCCGGTGCGATCACCGCGCACTCGCTCATCGGTGGCGGTGAGATCAGCCCCTCGGACCGCGTCGAACGGATCATCGAGCTGCTCTCCGACCTCGCCGGCCGGCAGCTGTCCGTCGACGAGAGGGTGTGGCACTCGGAGATGGAGGCGAGCGACCGCAACCTCGCGATCGCCCACATGCTGCGCTCCCACGGCATCATCTCCGACCCGGCCGAGGAGATCATCTCGGCGTACGCACGGCAGTGCTCGGTCCTCGTCACCGCCCGGGACCTCGCCCTCATGGCCGCGACCCTGGCCAACGCCGGGGTCCAGCCGGTCACCGGCCAGCGGATCTTCTCCGGCGGCGAGGTGCGTCGGTTGCTCTCGGTCATGCTCACCTGCGGGATGTACGACTCCGCCGGTGACTGGGTCTCCGCCGTCGGCATCCCGGCCAAGAGCGGGGTCGGCGGCGGGATCATCGGGGCGCTGCCCGGACAGGTGGGGCTGGCGACCTTCTCCCCGCGCCTGGACACGCACGGCAACAGCGTGCGCGGGATCGAGACCTTCGAGCGGCTCTCCAGCGACATGGGGCTGCACCTGATGGAGGTCGCCCCGCCCGCACGTGAGGTCCTCCACTCCACCCACGCGATCGGTGCGGGCGAGGACGCCGTGCGGGTCTACGAGCTCTCCGGGACGATCGGCTTCTCCGGAGCCGAGCGGATCCTGCAGCGGCTGACGGACGAGCCGCCGTCGGAGCGGATCATCGCGGTCGATCTCACGGGGGTGCACACGATCCGCAGTGTCGCGCGACGGATGCTGCTCGAGGCGATCCGTCGGCTGCGTCAGGACGGGCACACCGTCTATCTCGTCGACGAGGCAGGCGTCCTGCCCGACCGCGACCCCGGTGACGGGGAGATGCTCCTCCCGCTCCCGCCGGACCTGTGATGTTGCGCCGCCTGATCTACCCGGCCCCCACCTATGCGGGCGCTGACCACGAGACGACGAAGGGCGGCAGCCACCTCCTGCACCGGCCCGCCCCCGAGGACGGCAGTCGGACCATCGTCTACATGCACGGCAACGGCTCCGACCTCGCGTCGATCGCCCCGCTCGCGGGTCTCTTCGCTCGCCACGGGCTCGGCTTCGCTGCCGTGGAGTATCCCGGGTACGGCCCCGCTGCGGACCAGCGGACCACCCAGGCCACGGTCCTCGCGGCGGCCGTGGACGGGATGGCCCACCTGCGCGCCGCAGGCCTGTCGGCGGCCGACACCGTCCTCGTCGGGGAGTCGCTGGGCTCCTCCGTCGCGGCGCACCTGGCGGCCGATGGGCTGCTCACCGATGACGAAGGGAGCGGGCGCCTCGTCCTCATCTCCCCCTTCACCTCGATGACGGCGATGGTGCAGCGGGTGGTGCGCATCCTCCCGCGGTGGCTCGTGCCGGACCGGTGGGAGACGGAGGATCTGGTCGAGCGGCTCACGGTGCCGACCCTGCTCGTGCACGGGGCCGACGACACGATCGTGCCGCCCGCGATGAGCGAGGCGCTCGCCGCCGCGATCCCCACCGCCGAGCGCGTGGTCGTCGCCGGGCGCACCCACAACGACCTGTGGGACGAGCCCAGCGAGTGCCTCGACGCTGTGACCGGCTTCGCCATCCGCTGACCCGCGCCGGCGGGAAGAACCGGGGTGCTTCACGCGGGCCTCAGGTCTAGGGTTGCGTGCATGACGCAGCCAAGTGGTTGGAGTGCGCACGAGGATGCGGTGGATCGGCTCATCAGGTCGTCTGCCGCAGTGCCGCCCGGCGAGCGGGTGCGACTGGCGAAGACGACGTCGAACCTCTTCCGTCCCCGCTCGGCCGCAGCGACCACCGGGCTCGACGTCTCCGGACTGACCGGAGTCATCGCCGTCGACCCCGCCGCCCGCACCGCGGACGTGCAGGGGATGTGCACCTACGAGGACCTCGTCGCCGCGACGCTGCCGCACGGGCTCATCCCCTTCGTCGTGCCCCAGCTGCGGACGATCACGCTCGGCGGCGCGATCACCGGTCTGGGCATCGAGTCGACGAGCTTCCGCAACGGTCTGCCGCACGAGTCCGTGCTCGAGATGGACATCCTCACCGGCGCCGGTGAGGTGCTCACCGCGCGACCGGACCACGAGCACGCCGATCTCTTCGCGGCCTTCCCCAACTCCTATGGCTCGCTCGGCTACGCCACCCGGTTGAGGATCGAGCTCGAGGCCGTCCCACCGCGGGTGGCCCTGCGGCACCTGCGGTTCCACGACGCGCTCTCGCTCACCGTGGCCGTCCGCGAGATCGTCGGGTCCGGTGAGTACGAGGGCACCCGGGTCGACGGGCTCGACGGTGTGGCGTTCTCCCCGCACGAGCTGTACCTGACTCTCGCGACGTGGACCCATGACTCCCGGCCGACGAGCGACTACACGGGCCAGCAGATCTACTACCGCTCGCTCCAGGAGCGCACGAGCGACCTGCTGACGATGCACGACTACCTCTGGCGCTGGGACACGGACTGGTTCTGGTGCTCGGGGGCCTTCGGTGTGCAGAACCCCCTCGTCCGACGGCTGTGGCCCAGGCGGTGGCGCCGCTCGGACGTCTACCACCGGATCATCGGCCTCGACCGGCGCTTCGACATCATCGACCGACTGGACGCCCGCGCCGGACGTCCGCAGCGCGAGCGGGTCATCCAGGACATCGAGGTGACCATCGACCGCCTCCCGGATTTCCTCGAGTGGTTCGACGCCGAGGTCGGCATGCGCCCGGTGTGGCTCTGCCCGCTGCGCCTGCGCGAGATCGACGGCGCCGCGCGCGCGTGGCCCACGTATCCACTCGTGCCCGGGGCGACCTATGTCAACGTCGGCTTCTGGGGCACGGTCCCCGTGGGAGCGCACGCACCGCACGGTCCGGTCAACCGGGCGATCGAGGAGCGGGTGCATGAGCTGGGCGGCCACAAGTCGCTCTACTCGGAGGCGTTCTACGAGCGTGACGTCTTCGACCGGCTCTACGGCGGCGGCGAGCTCGCCGCGGTGAAGCAGAAGTACGATCCGGACAGTCGGCTGACGCCGCTGTACGAGAAGGTGGTGACGACCCGGTGAGCACGATCACGATCGCGGGAGCGCTGGCCTCCCTCCTGCCCGAGGGCCTGCCCGTGCGGCTGACGGCCTACGACGGCAGCACAGCGGGGCCGGCGGACGCCTCGATGCGCCTCGACCTGCGGACCGAACGCGGGCTGAGGTACCTGGTCACCGCACCCGGAGACCTCGGGATGGCGCGGGCCTTCGTCGCTGGTGACCTCGCGGTCCATGGCGTGCACCAGGGCAACCTCTACCCCCTTCTCGAGCTGATGAACAACCAGGATCGGTGGCGCCGCCCGAACGCTGCGGAAGCACTCGAGCTCGTCCGTGGCCTCGGCTGGCAGCACCTGACCCCGCCGCCGCCCCCACCGCAGGAGCACCTGCCGAGGTGGCGCCGTGTCGTCGAGGGCCTGCGGCACAGCAGGACGCGCGACGCGGGGGTCATCCACCACCACTACGACGTCTCCAACCGCTTCTACGAGCTCGTCCTCGGACCGTCGATGACCTACACCTGCGCGGTCTACCCGACAGCGGACGCGACGCTCGAGCAGGCCCAGGCGGAGAAGTACGACCTCATCGCCCGCAAGCTCGACCTCCGACCGGGACAACGGCTGCTGGACGTCGGGTGCGGCTGGGGTGGCATGGTCCGCCACGCCGCGAAGCACCACGGGGTCACGGCCCTCGGTGTGACCCTCTCCCTCGAGCAGGCCGAGTGGGCCAAGCAGGCGATCGACAGGGACGGGCTGGGCGACCTCGCCGAGGTCCGTCACCTCGACTACCGCGACGTCCTCGAGGAGGACTTCGATGCGGTGAGCTCGATCGGGCTCACCGAGCACATCGGTGTACGCAACTACCCGAGCTACTTCGGGGCCCTGCGGGACAAGCTGCGCCCCGGCGGGCGGCTGCTCAACCACTGCATCACCCGCCCGCACAACCGACCGACGCAGACCGGTGCCTTCATCGACCGGTACGTCTTCCCGGACGGCGAGCTCACCGGCTCGGGCACGATCGTCGCCGCTGTCCAGGACGTCGGTCTCGAGGTGCAGCACATGGAGGATCTTCGGCCGCACTACGCGATGACGCTGGCCGGGTGGGTCGACAACCTCGTCGACCACTGGGACGAGGCCGTCGCCGAGGTCGGGGAGGGCACGGCCCGGCTGTGGGGCCTGTACATGGTTGGCTCGCGGATCGGCTTCGAGCGCAACGAGATCCAGCTCTCCCACGTCCTCGCCACGAAGACCGACGATGCCGGTGTCAGTGGTTACCCGCTGCGCCACACCTTCTGACACCGCATCTGCCTAGGCAGATGCCAGCTGGCTGGGCACGTGCCTAGGCAGATGCGAGGTCGAGTTGGCATCTGCCTGGGCAGATGCGACAGGGGGGAGCGGCAGGCTCAGACGTGGCCGCTGAGCTGGGCCATGCGGGACTCGAGGCGGTCGAGGAGGTGGGCGGAGGCACGCTCGGCGTGCTTCTTCTCCTTGCCGGTGCTCGTCTGCGCCTCCGTGTACATGGGGACCACGTCGACGGAGAGTCGGGCGCCGCCGGCGAGGGAGCGCAACTCGTCGACCTTGGCGGCGAAGGGGGAGCCGCTGCCGGGGGAGTAGTAGTGCACGGCGGCCGCGACGTCGTCGGAGAAGAGGTCGGTCTTCGTCACGACGATGATCAGCCAGACGGGCTTGTCGCGCCGCACCGCCATCGAGGCGATCCGGTGCGCGGTGATCGTGAAGTCCTCGAGCTCCGCGGCGAGCAGGGACTCCCGGGTCGTGTCGGTCGCGGCGTTGGCGCGACGGGTCGCGTGGCCGTTGGCGACGACGTGCAGGACCCCGTCGACGGGGTCATCGTGGAAGACCTCGTCGAGCGCGGAGAGACGCGTCGCGGCGTTGTCGCCGGGGACGACCCGAAAGCGAAAGCCCCTGCCCTTCGCCGTCTTGCGGGTGCGTCGCTCCATCGTCGCCGAGCCGACGTCGACCGTGGACTCGACGGAGGCGCGCCGGGCGAGCCGGTCGGCCAGCCGCGTCTTGCCGACGCCGGTCATGCCGGTGACCGCGACGGTCGGGAAGCGTCCGCGCAGGAGGTGGCCGAACTGCAGCGGGGCATTGGACAGCGCGGAGAGGGCGCCGCCGGCGAGGCTGGTGCCGATCGCGACCCTGGCCGCTGACGAGGCGGGGGCCACGGTCAGCCGAGCTGCTTGCGGACCTGGGCGAGCGAGGGGTTCGTCGCCGAGCTGCCGTCGGGGAAGAGGAGCGTCGGCACCGTCTGGTTGCCGCCGTTGATCGTCTCGACGAGTTCGGCGGTGCCGGGGGTGTTCTCGATGTTGACCTCGGTGTACCCGATGCCCTCGCGGTCCAGCTGGGACTTCAGGCGTCGGCAGTAGCCGCACCACGTGGTGGAGAACATCGTCACGCTGCCCTCGGAGGGCAGGTCGATGGCGGGGGGCAGGATCTCGCGAATGTTCACAAGACCAGCCAACCACGTCGAGCCCGGAAATCATCCCTCCGGGTCCGCCGGAGGATGGCCTCGAGCTCGTGGCGGTAGGTCGGCCCGGGGTCCGTGGGCACCCCGTGGTGGGTCCACGTGAAGACCGCGTCCGCCGTGAAGGAGCGGTGGCACTGGCGGCAGGAGAGGACCCGCGACGGCCGCCGGTGCCGGTCGATCGTGTGCCCGACCGGACAGGTGCCCACCCAGCTGCCGGGGATCCGGCCGGCGTCCTGCGGGATGCAGCGTTGCGGCGTCGCGCCGATGGCGGTGGCGGCGGCCCGCCACCGCGGTCCGTGACCGGCTCGCGGACCCGCGTGGGCGTGGGCGATCTCGTGCAGGACGGTGTCGCGCACCTGGTCCCGCGTGTGGATCAGGGTCAGGTGCCGACTGAGCCCGATCGCCCGGTCGGTGTAGCGGCACACCCCGGCGCGCTGCTTCGCGCGGTCGAGCAGGAGGGCCCACTCGCCGAGCCCGTGCTCGTCCATGAGCTCTCGTGCCATCTGCCGCGCGTCCCCGATGTCCATGCGCAGGAGGATAGGCGTCGGGGCCGACAGCCACCCCCGCCGCTCACCTGCCGACCCCGGTGGGACGATGGCGGGATGAGTGCCCAGCTGCCTCCCTTCTCCCTCCTCGACCTGGCCACCGTCGGCCGTGACCAGCCGATCGCCCGGGCCCTCGAGGAGACCCTCACCCTGGCGCGCCGGGCCGACGAGCTCGGCGCCTTCGAGCGCCTGTGGTTCGCCGAGCACCACAACATGCCGCGCATCGCCTCCGCTGCGACCTCGGTCCTCATCGCCCACGTCGCGGCCAACACCGAGCGCATCCGGGTCGGTTCCGGGGGTGTGATGCTCCCCAACCACGCGCCGCTCGTCATCGCCGAGCAGTTCGGCACCCTCGCCGAGCTGCACCCGGGCCGGATCGACCTCGGCCTCGGTCGCGCGCCCGGCACCGACGGTGCCACGATGCGCGCCCTGCGTGTCGACCCGCGGGCCTCGGAGAGCTTCCCCGACGACGTGCGCGAGCTGCAGGGCTACTTCGCCGACGAGTCGCGCGTCGAGGGCATCCACGCGTACCCGGGCCGCGGGACCTCGGTGCCGCTCTACATCCTCGGCTCCTCCCTCTTCGGGGCCCAGCTCGCGGCCGCCTACGGCCTGCCCTATGCCTTCGCGAGCCACTTCGCACCGGACGCCCTGGAGCAGGCGGTGCGCACCTACCGCGCGCAGTTCACCCCGAGCGAGCAGCTCTCCGCCCCGCACGTCATCGCCGCGGTCAACGTCATCGCGGCCGACGACTCGCCGACGGCGCTGGCCGCCCGGGAGAAGGTGCTCCACGCCCGTGTGCGGATGCTCGCCGGTCGGGTCGGCTCCGGCCGCCTCGACGAGGCGACCGTCGCCGCGCTGCTCGACACCGCGGTCGGCGCCCAGGCCCGCCACATGCTCCACTACACGGTGGTCGGGGACCCGGGTGAGGTGACCGCGGGCCTGGCGGACTTCGCTGCCCGGGCCGATGCCGACGAGCTGATGATCACCAACCCGGCACCCGGTCTCGACCAGCGCCTGCGGACCCTGGAGATCCTCGCCGGGCTGCGCTGACGGACGCTCTGACGTCGCGTCGACAGGACGTCTGACTCCCCTTCGAGCCATCTGACGAACTTCTGACGGCCCTTGGCCTTTCTTGACGAAAGGTGGATGGAGTCGTTGTGCGAGTGGGTTCTAGCGTTCCTTCCACGCAGGGGACGTGACCGCGCCCCCGGACGCGATGAAGGGTGATTTTCATGAAGCGCACCACCAAGCGCTCTGTCTCGGTGTTCGCCGTCGCAGCGACCATCTCCTTGGGCGCGACCTCCTTGGGTTACGCCGGCGAGGGCGACGAGCCCTCGTACAAGGAGTTCAAGTCGCAGACCTACCAGGACCCGAACGACGGCCAGTACATCGTCAACGGCGACATCCCGGTCCAGGGGGAGAAGCAGCTGCGCGACTTCTACCAGGACGTCGTCAATCCCACGACGCCGAGTGACGGGCTCATCGTCAACACGGTGTACGGCAACGACGACCTGTGGTCCGCCAGTCAGGCCAAGAACCTCACCTACTGCGTGAGCTCCGACTTCGGCGCGGACCACCAGAGGATCGCCGACGCGATGGAGGCCGGCGGCAACCAGTGGGAGGCCGCCAGCTCCGGTGTGGACTTCACCCATGACGCCAGCCAGGACGACAACTGCACCACGAGGAACAACAACGTCCTCTTCTCGGTCGAGCCGGTCACCGGCACGAACTACATCGCCCGCGCCTTCTTCCCGAGCACCCGGCAGTCCACCCGCAACGTCCTGGTCAACACCGACCAGATCTTCGGCGCCGGTGCGTGGACCCCGGACAACGTCCTCGCCCACGAGCTGGGCCACTCGCTCGGCTTCCGCCACGAGCACACCCGTCCCGAGGCCGGCACCTGCTTCGAGGACAGCAACTGGCGTCCGCTGACGCCCTACGACTCGTCGTCGATCATGCACTACCCGCAGTGCAACGGGACGTCGAGCGACCTGAGCATGACCGAGCAGGACCGGGAAGGGATCCGCTCGGTCTACGGTTCCTGAGCCCCGGCTCGGTCACCGCCCCCTGGACAGGGCCCCCTTCGCGTCGACCTCCCCCCGACGCGAAGGGGGCCCTTGGTGTGTCTCAGCCCACCGGCAGGTCGCGGACCTCGATCAGGCCGGGCTCGGACACGACGTCGAGGTGACCGGTCCGCGCGAAGTCCCCCCACATCTGCCGCAGCCGCCGACCGGACCGCCGCAGGTCCTCGGGGTCGACCCCCGCGACGAGCTCGGCGCCGCGCCAGGTCTCGGGATGCCCGAAGAGCAGCGGCAGGTCGACGGTGTGCGCTCCGGCGTAGGGATTGCCGGGGACCCCCCACGTGAGCAGGTAGCGCTGTCCCCGACCACCGGCGCGGTGGTGACGATCGGCGAAGGCGAGGATGCCCCGTCCGTAGATCCCCTCGGTGAGCCGGGCGACCGCCCGTCGGACGAAGGGCGCCGCCCACGGGCGGGTGAGGTGCTCACCGGCGGCCTTGGCGACGAAGAAGGCGGCCTCACGGTCGGTCGAGCCGATGAGGACGTCCACCCGGCGGGCCGCCTCGCTCCAGGCGGCGTCGAGGTCGGCCTCCGCCGGCAGGGGATCATGGCCGTACTGCACGCCGAAGGGCATGCCGGCCCGGACGCCGTACCGCACGAAGGGTGGGTGGACACCGGGTTGCGCGGCGACCACGTCGTCCACGTCGGCCTCCGCGGTCACGGCCTCGGCCGTGCGCATCATCGCGGCCGCCATGCCGGAGCGATCGGGCATGACGCCGATCGGCGGGCTCTGGATGATGGCGCGCCGGAAGAGGCCCTCCGTCCCCTTCGCGATCATCAGGTGGGCCGTGGCATCGGCGCCGGCGGACTGGCCGAAGACCGTGACGGCCCCGGGGTCGCCGCCGAAGGAGGCGATGTTGGTGCGGACCCAGCGCAGGGCCTCGATCTGGTCGAGAAGTCCGAGGTTGGCCGGACGCGACTCCCCGTCGCCGAGGTATCCGAGGAGACCGAGGCGGTAGGTGACGTTGACGACGACGACCTGCTGCTCGTCGACGAGCAGGGCGGGGTCGTAGATCGCGAGGTCACCGGCGCCGGAGGTGTACGAACCGCCGTGGATCATCACCATGACCGGAAGCGGGCGATCGGCCCCCATCTCCCCGGCCGGGACGGTCACGGAGAGCCGGAGGCAGTCCTCGTCGAAGTCGAGCTCGCCGCGCGTGATGCCCAGCACCCGCTCGGTGAACTCCATCGGTGGCTGCGGGCACGCGGGCGCCGGCCGGGTCGCGTCCACCCGCGGTGCCGCCGGCTCCGGGATGGGGCGTTCGAAGCGGCCTGCACGGGCGTACCGGATGCCGCTGGCCCGCAGGACGCGACCGTCCCGGCGGCCGAGGATCCTCCCGGCGGGGGTGTCCCACTGGGGGCCGTCGTCGTCCGTGCTCGTGTCCGTCGTCATGCGACCCAGCCTTTCAGCAGAAAGTCGCTCGTGGGCTGTCGGTGCCGTGCTCTAACGTTGCCGGACGTGACAGACATCGCGATCGAGGCCACCGGCCTGACCAAGACGTACGGGAAGGTGAGAGCCTTGCGGGGCATCGACCTGTCCGTTCCCGCGGGCAGCGTGCTCAGCGTGCTCGGCCCCAACGGCGCCGGCAAGACGACCGCGGTGCGCATCCTCTCCACCCTCATCCGGCCCGACTCCGGGCGAGCGAGCGTCGCCGGGATCGATGTCGTCGCCGACCCGCTCGGGGTCCGCTCGAAGATCGGGGTCGCCGGGCAGTACGCCGCCGTCGACGAGTACCTCTCCGGCCTGGAAAATCTCGAGATGATCGGCCGGCTCTACCACATCGGCGGGTCGGCGGCGCGGACTCGAGCGAAGGAGCTGCTCTCCGAGTTCCGTCTCGAGGAGGCAGCCGACCGGCCGGCGAAGACGTACTCCGGGGGCATGCGTCGACGCCTCGACCTCGCGGGTGCGCTCGTGACGCGACCCGACGTCGTCTTCCTCGACGAGCCGACGACCGGCCTCGACCCGCGCTCGCGCGGGGACATGTGGGAGGTGATCCGCGACCTCGTCGGGTCGGGCACCACGGTTCTGCTCACGACGCAGTACCTCGAGGAGGCCGACTTCCTCGCCGACGACATCGTCGTCGTCGACCAGGGGCGGATCATCGCCCAGGGCACTGCCGACCACCTCAAGTCGCAGGTCGGCGGGGAGCGGTTGACCGTCACGGTGGCCGACGAGGAGCGCATCGACGAGGCCGTGGCCATGCTCGGGCCCATCGGCATCGGTGAGGTCGACGTCGACCGCCACACCCGCACGCTCAACGTCCCGGTCGACACCGGCACCAGTGCGCTCGTCGACGCCGTGGGTCGACTCGGTGGGCAGGGCATCACCGTCCAGGACATCGGCATCCGCCGACCCACCCTCGACGACGCCTTCCTCAGCCTCACCGGCCACCGGGCCGAGGACGATGACGAGGACCAGGAGGAGAGCGCATGAACCATCTCGTCATCGATTCGTGGACGATCGTCCGGCGCAATCTCATCAAGATCAAGCGGGTCCCCGACCTGCTCGTCTTCACCACCTTGCAGCCGATCATGTTCGTGCTGCTCTTCGGTTTCGTCTTCGGGTCCCTCGTGGGAGGCAATGCGGACGGCTACCGAGAGTTCATGATGGCGGGCATCTTCGCGCAGACCGTCGTCTTCGGTGGCACCTTCACCGGCTTCGGGATGGCGGAGGACATGCAGAAGGGGGTCATCGACCGCTTCCGCACGCTGCCGATGCACCCGGGCGCCGTCCTCATCGGCCGCACCCTCTCGGACGTGGTCAACAACGTCATCTCGCTCGTCGTCATGGCGCTGACCGGACTGCTCATCGGGTGGCGGCTGCGCGAGGGGCTCGTCGAGGTCATCATCGGCTTCGCCCTGCTGCTCCTCTTCGCCTATGCCATCAGCTGGATCATGGCCTTCGTCGGACTCAAGGTGCGCACCCCCGAGGTCGTGGGCAATGCCTCGTTCATCGTCATCTTCCCGCTGACCTTCATCGCCAACACCTTCGTCCCGTCGGAGAACCTGCCGTCCGCGTTGCGGATCTTCGCCGGGTGGAACCCCGTCTCGACGCTCACCCACGCCGCACGGGACAACTTCGGCAACCTCGATGCCCTCGCCGACCAGGGGATGAGCGCACAGGCGGCCCGGGATGCGGCGGAGTACACCTGGGCGCTCCAGCACGCCGAGCTCTACACGCTCGGCTGGGTGCTGCTGATCCTCGCGGTCTTCGTGCCGTTGTCGATCCGGACCTATCAGCGGACCGTTCTTCGCTGATCTGCTCACACGGTGGCTGCGGTGTGAACGCGCTGCGCCCGACGGTGGCTGAGGCGTGAGCCCGCTGCGCGGACGAGCCTCGAAGCCTGACCGCGAATGCCTCGAGCGTTGTCGGTGGTCGAACATACGATCGAAACATGTCGACGATGACGCAGTGGGGCGAGGGCCCGGGGGTGGAGTCCGGACTCCGGGATGCGTTGCGGTCGCTGACCGTCGGGGCGCTGGGCCTCGGGGAGCTGTGGCGTCTGGGCGAGGACGAGGTGGCTGAGGCCCTGTCGGTGGTGGGGCAGGTGCGTCGGGTGCTCGAGGTGGCTGAGGTCGCGCTCGTGGGTGAGGGCCTGACCCGGGGGCTGCCGGGCCAGGGGTCGTGGAGCGTGCACGACTGGGTGGCAGCGGCGGAGGGCCGGGCGGCTCCGGCTCCGCCGGTGCGGCACGTGGCATCGGTGGCACGTTTGGCCGGCGCCGACGTCGCTGCCCCGCAGGGCAGCGCGGCGCTCGCGGGTGTCCGGGAGGTCTTCGATGAGGGGGACCTGTCGCTGGCCACGGCCGATTAGCTGGTGCGCTTCCACGCACAGGTGGCTCCGGTGGCGGACGGGGAGCTGCTCGAGCAGGACCTGCGGGTGTTGTTGGCGGGCGCACGTGACGACGTCGCCGCGACCGGACCGCAGGGTCGGCACACCGAGCGGGTGCGGGGGATGGGGGAGAAGGAGCTGGCGGCGGCGATCACGCGCACGGGCCGGTGCTGAGGCCGCCGAGGGATCAGGACCGTGAGGATCGTCGGGCGAAGGCGGCGCGGTCGTTGACCAAGAGTGCGGGCCCGGTGGGGTTGAGCTGCTACCGGGTGGTGCTGGACGCAGAGGGCGCGGCGGTACTGGACTCGGCGATCGCGGCGCTGTCGGCTCCCGTTCCGGGTCCGGGTGCAGGAGAGCGGGATGAGCGTCCAGCGGCGCAGCGCCGGGCCGATGCGCTGGTGGAGGTCGTGCGTCGGGGAGTCTCGGCCCCGGGCGCGGTGCCCCGGTGTGACAAGGCACAGGTGCAGGTAACGATCACGCTGCAGGCTCTGCTGGAGGGTGTGCAGGGTGCGGGGGTGACGTCCACGGGAGAGGTCCTCGCCCCGTCGGTGGTGCGGCGGATGGCGTGTGACGCCGGGCTCGTCCCGGTCGTCCTGGGTTCCCGGGGTGAGGTGCTCGACCTGGGTCGGGCGGTGCGATGGTTCACCCCGGGGCAGAAGCGTGCGATCTGGCTCCGTGACCAGCGGTGCACCTTTCCGGGGTGCACGACGCCTGCACAGTGGTGCGACGCCCACCACGTGGACTGGTGGTCCCGTGGTGGTGGCACGGACATCGGCAACGGGGCGCTGTTGTGCCAGCGTCACCACACCCGGGTGCACAGCGATGATCTGAGCGCGACGATCACCGACACCGGCGTGACCTGGCATCTCTAGCTGTCCCGCCCCGCAGCCCGGCCATCAGGGTCGGGCCGCTCGGCATGCCCACGACGAGCCACGAGCGGGCAGGATGGGGTCATGGATGACTTGGAGGCCTTCTGGCAGCGCGCCCGGCGGCACGTCGAGCTCGCCTCGGTGAGCTCGTACATGGGCGAGAACCCGATCGCGCTGCTGCGGCCCCCGGCCTGGGCCTTCGGTGCGACCCCCGAGCAGGCGGACGAGCTGCTGCACCTCGTCCTCGAGGGGACGAAGACCGCGACGGCCTCGGCGCTGTGGGACTACGAGGCCGAAGGAGAGGACCTCCCGTCCGAGGGCTCCCTGGGGATCGTCGTCGACTCCTCGGGCGCGCCGGGGGCTCTGGTGGTGACCACCCGGGTACGCACCGTCCCCTTCGACGCGGTGGACGAGGCGCACGCCCGTGCCGAGGGCGAGGGGGACCGGACGCTCGCCTACTGGCGCCGGGTGCACGAGGACTTCTTCACCGAGCACGCGAGCCATGGGCGGGGCTTCGCGCCGGACATGCCCGTCGTCCTGGAGGAGCTGCGGGTGCTGCACGCGGAGCCCGTACAGGGTTGAGGGGCCCCTGGTCGATGGATCGGCTCAGACCCGGTGGCGCAGCCCGGTCGCGCGCTGGGTGCGGCGCAGCACCGCGGCGCGGATCGCCTCCTGTGACCCCACGAGGGTCACCCTCTCCTGCGCGCGCGTGATCGCGGTGTAGAGCAGCTCACGGGTGAGCAACCGCGAGTCGGCGTCCGGCAGCAGCACCGTCACCGAGCGCGCCTGGCTGCCCTGGCTCTTGTGGATCGTCAGCGCGTGCGCGGTGTCGACCTCCGCGAGCGAGGTCGCAGCGTGCACCAGCGGGCTGGACGGCTCGCCGAAGACCCCGACGACCCGCCCGTCCGAGCGCAGCGCCATGACGCCGGTGTCGCCGTTGAAGAGCCCCAGCCCGCGGTCGTTCGTCGTCACGAGCAGCGGCCGTCCGACGAGCTGCCGACCGGAGTAGTCCGTGGCCTCGCCGAGCCACCGCTCGACCCGGTCGTTCCACGGGCCGACGCCCCAGGGGCCGTCGCGGTGGGCACACAGCAGTCGCTCCTCGGCGAGCTCGTGCAGTGCTGCGGCGTGGTCGCCGGCCAGCGCGAGCTCGCGCAGTCGCAGCGCGTGCTGCAGCAGCCGCGTCCGGAGGACCTCGTCGGCACCGAGGACGTCGTCGACCGGCAGGTGCTCGACCGCTCCGCCCGGGGTGGCGGCGGAGAGCATCTCCAGGACGCTGTCCGCATCCCCGATGCGCACTGCCTCGGCCAGCGACCCGATCTCCTGACCGAAGCGGTGCGAGGTCTGCAGCCGGACGACCGGGCTGTCGTCGCGATCGCCGTACCCGGCGACGAGGTCCGCGAGGACCGCGCCGGCCTCGACGGAGGCGAGCTGGTCCGGGTCGCCCACGAGCAGCAGGCGTGCCGTCGGGCGCAGGGCCTCCAGTAGTCGGGCGGTCAGCGTCAGCGAGAGCATCGAGGCCTCGTCGACGACGACGACGTCGTGGGGCAGCGGGTTCCCGCGGTCGCGCCGGAAGCGGTTCCCGCTGTCCGGGCGCCAGCCGAGCAACCGGTGGACGGTGACTGCCTCGATGTCGCTCCCGAGCCGCAGCCGGTCCTCGTCGGGCAGGTGCTGGAGCGACCCGAGGACGGACTCGCGTAGTCGCGCCGCGGCCTTGCCGGTCGGAGCGGCCAGGGCGATCCGCGGCCGCCGGCCGCCCTCCTCGGCCTGCTCGAGGAGGAGCGTGAGCAGACCGGCCACGGTCGAGGTCTTGCCCGTCCCCGGTCCCCCCGCGAGGACCGTGGTCAGCCGGGCGGCCGCGGCCCGCACGGCATCGCGCTGCTCGCGCCAGCTCTCACCGGGGAAGACCCGGGCCAGCCCGGCCTCGAGCACCGCGTCCTCCACGGGCGGCGGGGCAGCACCTGCGCGTCGGGCGAGGTCGGCGGCGACCTGCACCTCCTCACGGTGGTAGCGGTCCAGGTAGATGAGGTCGTGCTCCACGTGGAGCACCCCTGCCGCGCCGAGTGCGCTGGCGCGCACCTGGTCCAGCCACGTCCGCGTCGGGGGCAGGTCGACGAAGGGGGCCACCTCCCCGGCGTCATCGCCGGCGTCATCGGCCGACTCCCCGGCGACGAGCTCGCGGGCGTGCTCCGGATCGAGGCTGGTCGATCCCTCCCGGGCGGCGCGCACCACGAGCGCGAGCGTCACCCGGACCACGTCGTCGCTCTCGTCGACGAGCTCGGTCAACCGGGTCGCGACGTGCACGTCGGCGGCCTCGATGACCCCGGCGGCGTTGAGGACGGCCAGGTCCCCGTCCGCCGACAGTGCGAGGCGTCGGTCGTACCGGTCCTCCTGCTCGCGGGTGCTCATCGGGTCTCCCTCGTCCCCGGCCCGCGTCCGTCGAGCAGGTCGGACACGGCCTCGATGAGGGCGATCGGCGGCTCCCAGGAGAAGACGCCGGTCGGGTGACCGTCGACGACGGGGGTCTCGGCACCGGCCATCCCGCGCAGGTACAGGTAGAGCACGCCACCGAAGTGCACGCCCGGGTCGTAGCCCGGCAGCCGCCAGCGCAGGAAGCGGTGCAGCACGACCCCGTAGAGGATCGCCTGCAGCGGGTAGGAGGAGTGGTTCATCGCCTCCCGCAACGCAGCCCGGTCGTAGTGCCCCGTCGTCAAGGGTTCGTCGACCGCACCGAGCCAGTTGGTCTTGTAGTCGACGACGAGGTGTCGCCCGTCCACGCGCAGCACGATGTCCACGGATCCGGTGAGGTAGCCACGCAGCGCCTGATCCCCGAGGACCGGGTCGTCGAGTGCCTGGGCGAAGGGCAGCACGGGATCGTCCGCGGGCAGGTGCTCGCGCATGAGCGTCGCGAGGTCGCCGAGGAGCGCCTCGCCGGCGGTGTCCGCACCGTCGCCACCCCCGAGCGGGAGCTCGAAGTCCATCTCGCACAACCGGTCGCGGGCGGTGACGTCACGCAGGGTCGACCCCGGCGCGAGTGGCCCCAGCGGGGAGTCGATGACCTCGAGGAGAGCCGCTGCCAGCCCCTCCCGGTCCAGGTCGGGCACCGGCCAGTGGATGACCTGCTCCTCGATCCGCTGCCGCAGCTCGCCGAGCAGGTCCGGTGCCTGGGCGTCCGCCTCCTCGAGGACGGCGTGGACGAGCGATCCGAAGCCCGCGCCCACCGGGAGCTCGGCCATGGGTGACGGGAGGTGCCCCGGGGCGGTGCTGGTGGCAGGCAGGACGTCCCCGCCACCCGCAGGGGAGAGGGGGGTGCTCCCTTCGTCGTCCTGACGGTCGGTGACCTCCGGCTCGCTGGCGACGAGCTCCTCGGCGGCCGGCCGCTGCGCCTCGTCCATCGGCCGGGTCAGCGCGGTGTAGGAGGTGCGCCGCCACGCGTCGTCGATGGTGCGGCCGAAGGTGCGCACGGACAGGTCGGGGGCCGGCTGCGGGGACGTGAGCGCCCTGGGGTCCGGCCGGTCGACGACCTCGACGCGCAGACCGCCGCGACGCTCCCACTCCTCCACCTGGGAGCGCAGCGTGTCGTCCCCGGGCACCGGATGGTTGCGGGGCACCGCTCCCTGGCCCTGGCTGCGACCGAGGAGCATCCGGTGCAGCGGCGAGGGGGCGGTGTTCTTCGCCGACGGGAACCACCACGTCACGACCTGGCTCTGGGCGCGGGTCATCGCGACGTAGAGCAGGCGCAGCGACTCGCCACTCTCCTCGGCAGCCGCTCGCTCGACCCGGTCCGCGCGGCCCTCGTCGGAGGTGATGCCGATGTCCAGGCAGCGGGTGCGGTCCGCACGGTGGAAGTGCAGGACGTCCGGACGCGGCAGCCACCGATCGGCGACGAAGGGCAGCATGACGATCGGGTACTGCAGCCCCTTGCTCGCGTGGATGGTCGCGAGGTGCACGGCGTCCGCGTCGCTGTCGAGGCGTCGCGCGCGCTCCTCCTTGCGGGAGGCGCCGATGCGCTCGCGCAGCCAGGACGTGAGCGAGGCCAGGCCGTCGCCCTCGGTGATGACCCGCTGGTGCAGGGTCTCACCGACGTGGCGGAGGTCGGTGAGCAGTCGCTCGCCGTCGGTGCGGGTGAGGACGCGCGCGTCCAGGCCCTCGGCCGTGGCGGCGGCGAGCACGGCGGCCACTCCACGACGGCCGAGGAGCCCGGCCCAGGTGCGTAGCCGGTGGGCGACCTCCTCGGTCAGGTCCTCGCCTCGTGCGTCCAGCTCCTGCGCGGTGGCCCCGACGAAGGGGGTCAGTGCCGCCGCGCGCACCCGCTCCGGACGGTGGGTCAGCTCCATCGCCTCGAGCAGGGTGAGCCAGGCGGCGGCCGCGGGCGAGGCATAGATGCTGTCGCTGGAGACGATGACCGAGCGCAGGCCGAGGTCGGCGAGGGCGGCGCGGACCTGGTCGAGCTGGTTGCGGGTGTGCGCGAGGACGGAGACGTCCCCGGCTCGCAGGGGGCGGCCCTCGAAGGTCGTGTCCCCGGCGAGCAGCCGGGTGATCTCGGCGGCGCAGTCCGCGGCGACGAGAGGACGCACCGCGGCGATGGCCACGTGCTGCTGGCCGGGCTGCTGCACGAGCTCGCTCGGGACGACCCGCAGCCGGACCGGCGCGAGCAGGCCGTCGGGCGCGACCCCGTCGGCGACACCCAGCCGCGAGTCCTCCTGCGCGGCACTGACCGGGTGGACGACGATCTCCGGGTCCCCGAGCTCGGCACCGCCGAGGAGTATGCCGAGGCAGCGCACGAGCGGCCCGTCCGAGCGGTGGTTCACCCCGAGGGTGTGCCTGGTCGCCGCGGTGTCGGCGGCGGTGAGATAAGTGTCGACGTCACCGCCCCGGAAGCCGTAGATCGCCTGCTTCGGGTCGCCGATGAGCACGAGGGTGCTGTGCCCCGAGAACGCGCGGTCCAGGATCTGCCACTGCACGGGGTCGGTGTCCTGGAACTCGTCGACGAGCACGACCTTCCACCGGTGGCGCATGCGCTCGCGCGCAGGAGAGTCCTCGTCCTCGAGGGCGTCGGCGAGGTGGGAGAGCAGGTCGTCGTAGCCGAGCAGCCCGAGGCGTCGCTTCCGGCGGTCCATCTCCGCCCGCACCAGGTGCGCGAAGCGCAGCGACCGGGCGTCGGCCGTGCCACCGTCGAGGGAGCTCGGATCGAGGGTGGCGTGCGGGTTCTCGGTGACGGACCGGGCGATCTCGCCGGCGCGCTGTCGGGTGAAGGCCGGCTGTCCGCCCCCCGCGAAGCCGCGCACGTAGAGGTCGTCGACGACGTCGTCGCGCAGGTCGGAGAGGTCCTCGACGAGCCGTGAGTGCGGGTCGGAGTCGCCGGCGACCCCGAGCCCACGCAGGACGAGCTGGCAGAACTGGTGGGTCGTGGCGATCGTCGCCGCGTCGAAGTGGGTCAGCGCGTCGCGCAGGCGCCGCTCCCTCTCCGCGACGACGGCATCGCCCCCCTCGCGCAGCAGGGTGACCACAGGATCGCCCGGGTCCTGCGTGAAGTCGGCCACGTGGCGGTGGACGAAGCGCAGGTGCTCACGTACCCGCTCGCGCATCTCCTTCGAGGCCGCGCGACCGAAGGTGATGACGAGCATCTCCTCCAGCGGTGTCCCCTCGGCGATGTGCCGGGCGACGAGGGCGCCGATCGTCCACGTCTTGCCGGTGCCGGCGCTCGCCTCGAGCAGGACCGTGCCGGTGGGCAGGTCCGCGGTGATGTCGAAGGGCGTCAGTGCACTCATGCGGAGCTCGCGATGTTGTCGATGGCCGGGCCCCAGACCTTCGGGGCGAGGGTGGCCAGGTCGGTCCCCGGTCCGGCCACGGGCTCGAAGAGGACCTCGATGGGGGAACCGGTCCCGTGGACGAGCTGCCACCAGGCGTCGTCGCGTTCGCCGGGGATGACCCCGCCGTTCTTCATGACCGTCTGGTTCCACTCGTCGCTGGCGCGCTTGGTCGCGGCCTGCCGGAGGGAGGAGTTGCGGTGCATCACCTCGGCCCAGCCGTACGCAGCCTTGACCGGCAGCGGCAGCGGCGCGGTCATCCCGAGGGCGTAGAGGTCGATGAGTGCGGTCAGGTGGGACCGGGCGGCAGCCTGCGGCAAGGGGCCCCGGGTCGTGCGGGCAACCGACCCGCGGGCGCCCTTGCCGAGGACCGAGGCCTGCCACCCCTCGTCGTCCCGACCGGCCGCCGTCAGGGCGAGCAACCGGATCCACGAACCGATCTGGTGCTTCGGAGCGAGCCTGGAGTAGGTGGCGTCGACGACGTGCCCGCCGCGGACACCCTCGATGGTTCCGGTGAGCCGGCGGCCACCGGACAGTGGGGCGTCGATGTCGACCGAGCGGGTCGGTCCGGCCGGACCGCGGTCGATCTGTGCGATGAGCAGCTCCACCTGACCGCGGATCTCGTCGAGCGCGAGGGAACCGAGGTTGGCGGGGGGCAGCTCACCCCGCAGCAGCTCGGCAGCGTAGACCCCGCCGGGGTCCTCGCCGGCGAGTCGCGCGCGCAGGGTCCGCTCGCCGACGGCCCACTTCTGCAGACCGTCGAGGTCGATGGGGAGTCGGTCGCTGACCTCCTCGGCCTCCCGGGAGACGCTGACCTGGAGGCGCTCCTTGAGGAAACCCCGCGCCGGGTGCTCGTAGAAGGCGATGAGGTCGGCCAGGGTGATGTCGTCAACGGGCCGTGCCGGCAGGGGGGCGGTGAGGAGGCGACCGGGCTCGGTGCGTGTGCCCAGGCTGGCGCGGGCGGCGTCGAGCGCGGAGCGGTCGAAGCTGAACGCCGCCGCGCCACCCAGGGCACCCGGGGTGAGGTTGCGCGCGTCGAAGGGCTGCAGGGGGTGCTCGACCACCGGCACCGGGGCGTCGGTCGTCTCCCGGGCGGCGTCGATGAGCTCGCCGAGCGGCACGGCCGGCGGGCAGTGCTCGCCGGTGCGCTCGTCGGACCCCGTGTAGGCGATGACGAGACGCTCCCGGGCGGCGAGGACCGCGTCGAGGAGGAGCTGGCGGTCCTCGCTGCGGGCATCGCGCTCACCGGTGAGCGGGATCCGGGCCAGGACGTCGTCGCCATCGATCGTCTGCTGCCGGGGGAAGGAGTCGTCGTCCATGCCGAGCAGGCACACGACCCGGTGTGGCACCGAGCGCATGGGAGTCATCGTGCAGACGGTCAACCCGCCGGTGCGGAAGCTGGCCCGGCTCGGCCGTCCGGCCAGCTGGTCGGACAGGAGCACCCGCACGTCGGCGAGGCGCAGCGGCACGTCGTCGCTCGCGTGCCGGGCCGCGCGCGTCAGCGTCCGCCGCAGGTCTCCGACCTGCCACTGCTCCCGCACGGGGACGTCGGTGAGGGCTAGCACCGCCTCGGTCAGCGCGATCATCCACTCCCCGGCGGTGCGCGCACCCTCGAGCGCGTCGAGGCCGGCCCCGACCCGCTCGAGCAGCTCGGTGACCCGCCCGACGAGGTCGACCGAGCCGCTGCCGACGTCGTCGAGCGGCATGACCCCAGCGACCTGCAGCGGCCCGTCGGCGGAGACGGTCACGCCGAGCAGCAACCGGTCGAGGCCGAAGCGCCAGGTGCCCTGGGGCTCTGCGTCCATCGCGAAGGGGGCACGGTGCGCCTGGTCGTAGCCCCACCGGATCCCCGAGTCGCCGACCCATCGCGTCATCGTGGCGAGATCGTCGTCGTCCAGGCGGAACCGGTGCCGGATCGGCTCGCTGGCCGCGAGGTCGAGGACCTCGCTCGCCGTGAGGCGGCCACCGGCGAGGCCGACGATCCGGTCGGCCACGTCGAGCAGGGGGTTGGTGGCGCGCAACGACCGGTCGGCCAGGCGGACCCTCAGCCGGTGCGCGGGGTGGGTGTCGACGCCCGCGGCATCGGTGCCGTGGTCGCCGAGGCCGAAGGCCGCTCCGATGAGCGGGGCGTAGGTCTCCACGTCCGGGCACATGACGAGCACGTCCCGGGGCTCGAGCGTCGGATCGTCCTCGAGGAGACCGACGAGGACCTCGCGCAGCACCTCGACCTGGCGTGAGGGTCCGTGGCAGGCGTGGACCTGGATCGAGCGGTCGTCCTCGGGCACGACCCGCGCCGTCCGCTCCGTCGGCGTCGGGAGGTGGTCGTCGCGCAGGTCCTCCTGCAGCCACCCCAGCACGGATGCCGGCTCAGGTGTGACGAGCGCCGGCGAGGAGTCTCGAAGCCGAGTTCCCTCGTCGGCCGACGCGTTGCCCAGCACCCGGATCAGCTCGCGGGAGTCGCGTCCGAGCGAGGCCAGCAGCGGATGGTGGACGAGCTCACTCGTGTGGTCCTCGGCCCGGGCGACGATCCCCTCGGCCGACGAGGGGGCCAGCCTCTCCCACAGGACGGGGGAGGGCTGCGGCAGCCACAGGTGGACCTCGCGGGAGAGCGCGAGCGCCTCGAGCAGCTCGACCTCGGTCACGGCGAGTCGGGTGTGACCGAAGAGCGACAGGCGCGCGGGCAGGTCGAGATCGTCGCTCGCGTCGTCACCCGCTCCGGCGAGGTCGCGCAGCCCGGCGAGCGTCCGCGCGTGCCGCACATCGGGCGGGGGAGCATGCAGCCGTGCCACGAGTCGTCGCCACAGCTCGGCCTGCCAGGCGAGGTCGGGGTCGAGGTCCATCCCGACGACGCCGCAGCCGTCCCGGCCCTCGCGCCAGTCGGTGAGCATCCCCGGTCGGCTCTGGCCGTAGCGGTGGAAGAGCCGGGCCAGGCGCAGGGCCACGGAGTAGCGCCGTCCCGCTCGCACCTCGTCGTCGGGGTCACCGTCACCGAGGTGCCGGCTCAGGGCCCGGCACCACGGCTCGCCAATGGCTCCATCGATGACCTCGAGCAGCGGCCAGGTGAGGTGCTGTGGCAGCCACGGGTCGTCCTCGTCGTGGCCGGTGAGCATCGTGACCAGCGACCGCGGCCGGAGGAACCTCACTCCCGCGCAGACACCGTCCTCGCTCCCCTTGCCGGTCCCGAGGCGGTGCGAGAGACGCTGGGCCAGCCACCGCTCGATGCCCTGCTCGGGCACGACGACGACCTCCTGCGCGAAGGGGTCCGGCAGCGGGCTCGCAAGCAGCTCACCGAGACCCTCGGCGAGGAGGTCGGTCCGCTGCGCGCGGTGGAGGTGAAGTGCCACGCTCAGACCGTATCGGCGTTGACCGACAGCGCGTCGCCGGCACTCCACAGGGCACGTGCCCCGTGGCCACTCGCACTCAGGGCGTCAGCACCCCGGCATAGACCGAGGGGTCCACATTGCCGCCGGAGGCGACCACGACCACGGTCTGCCCGGCGAAGCGATCCGGTTGTGCGAGAACGGCGGCCAGCCCGGCCGACCCGCCGGGCTCCAGCACGAGCTTGAGGGTGCGGAAGGCCTCGCGCATGGCGGTCCTGGCGTCGTCGTCGCTGACCGTCAGCGGCGTGACGTCGCGCCGGGAGAGGGCGGCGAGGGTGTGGCGACCGACATTGGGAGCACCGATCGCGTCGAGGAAGACCCCGGCGACGACCGGCACGCGCTCCACCCGGCCCGAGGCCAGGGAGTGCGCCATCTTGGCGTAACCCTCCCGCTCCACGACGAAGGGGGCGACCCGCGGATGCGTCGTCGTCACCGCCTCGACGACCCCGGAGGACAACCCACCCCCACTGCAGGGGGTGACGACGGCGTCCGGGGTGATCCCCCCTTCCTCCAGCTGGTCGACGACCTCCAGACCGACCGTGCCCTGGCCCGACATGACCTGCACGTCGTCGAAGGGATGGACGAGCGTCGCGCCGCGCTCCTCGATGAGGCGGGCGCCGACCTCCTCGCGGTCCTGCGTGGCCGGGTCGTAGAAGACGACCTCCGCGCCCCACCACCGGCAACCGTCGACCTTGACCCGGGGCGCATCGGCGGGCATGACGATCGTCGCCCGCGAGCCGGTCATCGTCGCGGCCGCGGCCACCGCCTGCCCGTGGTTACCGGTGGAGAAGGCGACGACCCCGGACTCCCGCCGCGCGTCGTCGAGGCACAGCAGGGCGTTGAGCGCCCCGCGGAGCTTGAAGGACCCGGTGACCTGCAGCGACTCGGCCTTGACGAGCACCCTCGCTCCGACGAGCTCGTCGAGGGTGGGGGAGGTCAGCAGGGGGGTCCGACGTACCCGGCCCTCGATCCGCTGCGCGGCCGCTCTGATCGTCTCGATGCCGAAGTCCATGGCTCCATCCTGCCGTGGTTCGCAGACGTCGGCCGCAACCGCCCTCACTCCTGTGCCAGCGGGCGGGTTCACTCGAGCGGCGTGGCGTCGCGTTCCTCGAGCATCTCCGTCATCGTCTCGGCCTCTGCGGTCTGGGACCTGATGATCGAGGATGCGAGCGTCTCGACCGCGTCCTGGCCCGAGGAGTCGCGCGCCGCCTCAGCCATCGGGACGCCGGCCTCGTGGTGACGGATCATCAGCTGGAGGAAGTAGACCTCCGCCTCCTCCGCGCGCAGGCCCCGCAGCTTGTCCAGCTGGTCCGAGGAGGCCATCCCCGGCATGCGTCCGTCCTCGGTGAGCATGGAGCCCGCCTCGCCCTCGTGTCCGTGGCCCAGGCCCTTCATCCAGTCCATCTGCTGGCCGGGGCCCGTCGGGGAGAGCCCCCACAGCTGCAGCCAGCCGGCCATCTGACCGGACTGGTGGGACTGCGTGCGGGCGATGTCGTAGGCCAGCGTGCGGACCTGCTCGTCGTCGGTGCGGTCGTAGACGATCCACGACATCTCGACGGCCTGGTCGTGGTGGGTCTGCATGTCCCTGGCGAAGCCCGCAGCCACGCTGCGGTCCCCGGGCGCGTCGTCCCCGCCCCCGACGCGGCCCAGTGCCAGGCCCGCGACGAGGCCGAGGGCCAGCGCGACGAGCGCGGCGAGGACGACCTTGGGGCTCACTTGACGAGGCTCGTCTCGGGCGTGACACCGCCCGTGCAGGCTGCACCCGGCTCGGGCGTCTGCGGCCCCTGGCGGTACTCCTTGATGAAGCCCTTGATCCGCGGGTCGTCGGCCGAGTCGACCTCGAGCTGCTGGTTCCAGGCGCTGAGGACGATCGGGGCGTCCATCGTGCCCTCGTAGGGGGAGAGCACGGTGTAGGTGTCGGGGAGGTCCTCCTCGAGCGTCTCCACCTCGGACTTCGCCAGGTCCGGCTCGTAGGTGACCCAGACGGCGCCGTGCTCGAGCGAGTGGACGGCGTGCTCGTTGGGCACGACCTCGTCGTAGACACCGCAGTTGAGCCACGCGTTGTTGTGCTCACCCCCGACCGGCGGCGACTCCTTGTAGTCGATCTTGCCGCTCGTGTGCTTCTGGCCCTCGTAGTCGTACTCCTGGACGTCACCCAGCTTGCTGGCGGCCTGACGCTCGTCGCGCTCGCTGAGGACCGCCCACCCGACCGCGCCGATGATGAAGGCGATGACCAGGCCGGCCGCTCCGACGAGGAGGAAGGTCCGGCGCCGCTCGGTCGCCTGCTGTGCCTTGCGGGCCTCGGCGAGCTTGTCCTTGCGGGCGGAGGATGACGTGGGCTTCTTCTTGCTCATGGATCCCTCGGGTCGGGGGTCGGCAGGTCTGCGCCGGGATTATCGCACCGTCGACTGAAGGTCCCCTGAGGACCCACGTCGATAGGCTGTCGCCCATGCGCGCCGACACGACCACCCTCCCGTCCCCGCAGGACGGGGTCGACCTCTTCGTCCGCACCTGGCTGCCCGAGGGGGAGGCGAAGGGGGTGGTCCAGCTGGCCCACGGCATGGCCGAGCACTCCGGCCGCTACGAGCGCTTCGCGCGGGCGCTCACCGGCGCCGGGTACGCCGTCTGGATCCACGACCACCGCGGCCACGGCGAGACCTCGAGCGCGCCCGCGGAGCGCGGCTACTTCGTCGACGAGCACGGGTGGGACACCGTCGTCGAGGACATCCACACCGTCTCGCTCGCGGCACAGCAGGCCCACCCCGGCCTTCCGCTCTTCTTCTTCGGGCACTCGATGGGCTCCCTCCTCGGCCGCGACTACGTCACCCGCTACGGACAGGACCTCGCCGGCGCGGTCTTCAGCGGGACGGGCGGCGACCAGGGCCTGTTGGGGCGGGCCGGTGAGATCATCGCCAGGGTCGAGTCCCGCCTGCGCGGCCGCCGGGCCACCTCGAGGCTGATGAACTCCCTGACCTTCGGCTCCTTCAACAAGGGGTTCACCCCCGCAGACACCGACTTCGACTGGCTCTCCCGGGACCCCGAGGAGGTGGCCAGGTACGTCGACGACCCACGCTGCGGCGAGGTCTTCACCGCCGGCTTCTTCGCCGACCTGCTCGGTGGGGTCAACTCACTCCCGTCGCTCGCCGCCCGGGTGCCCCGTGACCTGCCGCTCCTGGTCATCTCGGGTGACCGCGACCCCGTCGGGGGCAACGGGGCGGGAGTGCGCGGTGTCGCCGAGGCCTTCACGCAGGGCGGGGTGCAGGACGTCACCCTCGAGCTCTACCCGCAGGGCCGGCACGAACTGCTCAACGACACCGTCCGGGACGAGGTCACCGAGCGGGTCATCCGCTGGTTCGACGAACACCTGCCGACGAAGGGAGCCGGAGCATGAGTGACCACAAGCGGGATGCCCGCCGGGCCATCGAGGACCTCGATCTCGATGCGCGCCTGGCGAAGGCCGGTGCTGCGGCCTCGCAGCTCGCGCAGGAGGCCGTGACCACGGTGGGTGGCTTCGCGCGCGAGCACCGGGATCAGGCGCACGGCTGGCTCGGTCGCGCCGAGGACGAGGTCGACCGGGTCACCGGGGGCCGCGGCCACGACGTCGTGGCGAAGGTGCGCTCCGGCCTGGCCGCCGGAGTGGACCTCGTCGCCGAGCAGGGGTCGAGCAGGGACCCAGACGAGCCGTCCGCCGAGGGCGAGGAGCGCTGATCCGCTACCGCCTCGGCGGTCTGCTCCTCGTGCTGTCGGCCGTCTACTTCCTCGGGGAGGCGTGGGCGGCCGCCGGCTGGGAGGGGCGGCCCTACCGGTGGAGCGTGGACGCGATCAGCGAGCTCGGCGTGCCCGAGACCCGCTCCTGGGCGGGGGAGCAGGTCACCTCCACGCGGTCCGCGGTGATGAACGCGACCTTCATCGGCTCCGGCGTCCGGGCTGCTCTCGCGGGGCTGCTGCTCGCTCCCTTCGTCCCCCGGCGCGGGCGATGGGTCGTCCTTCCGCTCGTCGTCGCCTACGTGCTCGGGCTGATCGTCGTCGGGGTCTTCCCGACCGCCACCGTCGGGGTGCGCGCGACGATGCACGGGATCGGGGCCCTCCTCGCGGTGGTCGGCGGGGGCATCCTGCTCCTGGCCATCGCGATCGCCTTCTCGCGCAGACACCCTGCGCTCGCGACCTTCACCGGCGTGTGCGCAGCGGTCTCGATCCTCGGGAGCGTCCTCGCGGTCTGGGGGAGCGCGCACTTCGGGCTCTACGAGCGGATCGCCGTCAACGCGGTCGTGCTCTGGCAGGTCGTCACCGGCGTGGTCGTCCTGGCGACCGCGCCACCGGCGCCGTCAGTCGACGTCCGCCAGGGGGAGTGACGAGCTCGCCCCCAGTCCCTGCTCCGCCGCCGCCGTGCGCACCGCCTGGATGAAGAGGTCGATCGACCCCCGCGGTGTCGAGGTGGACCGGTGCGCCGTCGAGACGGTGCGCATCACCGGCTCGTCGAGGGCGATGATGTCCACGCCCGGGGGCAGCAGCGACAGGGCGAGGTCGGAGACGAGGGTGACCCCGAGCCCCCCGCCGACGAGCGCGAGGGCGGTCGGCTGCTCCTCGACGGTGTGGGCGATGCGCGGCTCGAAGCCGCTGCGGTGGCAGGCGATGCGCACGGCCTTGCCGAAGTGCGAGCGGGCCCCGGCGAGGATCCACGGGTAGTCGGCGAGCTCGAGGAGGGAGATCGTCTCGCTCGGGTGGCTTCCCGTGGGGACGGCCGCGTGCAGCCGCTCCACGGCGACGACCGTGCGGGTGAGGGTCGGGTCCCAGTCCATCGGGTAGTTCGAGTAGTCGATGACGAAGGAGACGTCGAGCTTCCCGTCGCGCACGGCGGCAGCCGTGGCCTCCGGCGCGAGCTCGCTCGTGTGCACCCGCACCCCGGGGTGGTCGACGGCCAGCGCCGCGAGAGCCGGAGGGAGCAGGCCGGAGGCGACCGACGCCCACACCCCGACCGTCAGCCGTGCGGTGATCCCGTCCTGGGCCTGCTCGAGCGCCGTCGTGGCCCGCTCCACAGAGCCGAGGATCTCCTCGGCGTGGTCGAAGAGGAGCAGGCCGAGGTCGGTGAGCTGCACCCGCCGACCGTGCCGCTCGACGAGCTGGACCCCGACCTCCCGCTCGAGCTGCGCGAGCTGCTGGGAAACCCCCGACGGGCTGTAGTGCAGTGCGGCGGCGACGGCCGTGACCGTGCCGCGAAGGTGCAGCTCCCGCAGCATCTGCAGTCGGCGCAGCGACAGTTCCATCTGCCCAGCCTAGAGCGCTCCGCAGATCGTGCAGTGGAACTGCACATCACCGTGCATCTTCCGTAACTAGACGCTCCCGAGTGGCCGGGCCCACTCTGGGAGGACGGACCGGAATGGAAGAGGTGGTTTTGCGTGACGATCATGCACAGCGGACGTTGGGACTCGACGGATGAGGCCCAGGGGCCCATCGGGCAGGAAGTGGTCACCAACTTCCTCGATGCCTCTCCGGCCCATGAGGTCACCTGGACCGATCCGGTCACGGGCGCCTCCGGCTACCTCGTCGTGCACACCCTGGTCGGCGGGCTGGCCACCGGTGGGACGCGGATGCGTCCCGGGTGCACGATCTCCGAGGTGGGCGACCTCGCGCGCGGCATGGCCACGAAGACGTCGGTCTTCGGCCTGCCGGTCGGTGGGGCGAAGGGAGGGATCGACTTCGATCCCCGCGACCCCCGTGCGGTCGGTGTCCTGGAGCGCTTCTGCTCGGCGATGCTGCCCTGGCTCGATGGTCACTGGGTGACGGCCGAGGACCTGGGCGTGGCGCAGTCGCGGATCGACGAGGTCTTCGCGACCCTCGGTCTCGGACAGTCCTACCACGCGGCCATCAGCCGCTCGGCCACCCCGGAGGAGACCCTGCACCGGGTGCGTGACGGACTCGGCACGCTCACCGACGACGGCCTGGAGCTCGGCGAGATCATCGGTGGTTACGGCGTCGCAGAGGCCTGCCTCGGCGTGGCCGACTCCCTCGGGTGGGCCCAGGGCGAGACCTCGGTCTCGATCCAGGGCGTGGGCACCATGGGCGGCGGCGCCGCCTGGTACCTCCACGAGGCCGGGGTGCGGGTCGTCGCGATGGGCGACGCCGCAGGGACGCTGTACTGCCCGCAGGGCCTGGACGTGCCCGCCCTGCTCGACCTGCGTGACGCCTTCGGCGAGATCGACCGGACGAAGGTCCCCGGCGACGTCCAGCAGCTGCCCCGCGAGGCGATCCTCTCGCTCCCGGCCGACATCTTCGTGCCGGCGGCGATCTCCTACGCGATCCGCGAGGAGAATGCCTCGGAGATCGCGGCCCGGGTCGTCGTCGAGGCAGCCAACTCCGCGACCACCCCCGAGGCCGAGGCGATGCTCACCTCCAGCGGGATCCCGGTGATCCCCGACTTCGTCGCCAACGCCGGTGCCGCGGCGTGGGCCTGGTGGCTCCTTCAGGGCCAGGTGGGTTCCGACCCGCAGGACTCCTTCACCCGCCTCAAGACGGAGATGCGCTCGAAGGTCGCGGTCATGCTCGGCGAGTGGAAGGGCATGGGCATCGCCCCGCGCGAGACCGGTCGGGTCATCGCGATGGCCAACCACGCGCAGCTCGAGGGCGTGGAGATCTTCATCCCCTGACCCGTGCGCAGCGCAGGCGGATGCGGGGGTGGCCCAACTCAGGGTGGAGCTTGCGGAGCCCAAGGGCCCCCCGCATCCGTCTGCGCGGTAGCCCTCAGGGGTGAGTCGGGCCACCCCCGTCTCCTCCGTCCGCGCCCCGGTGATCAGTTGAGCGGCTCGTTGCGTTTCGTGACGAGCCGGTCGACCGCGTCGTCGAGGTGGGCGAGCAGCATGGCCTTGGCCTTCGCGGGGGACTCGGTGAGGAAGGCCTCGGCGAGGGCCTCGTGTTCGTGGACCTGGGTGTCGAGGTCGGGGTAGGTCGTGCGCAGCTCGCCGAGGCACATCCGCGTCTCCACGAGCAGCGTGCGCATCGCGCGGATGAGCCGGGGGCTGCCCGAGCACTCGACGAGCGCCTCGTGGAAGGCCTGGTCGGCGTCGGAGACGGCCGGCCCGTCACCGCGGCGGGCCGCCGTGCGCATCTGGTCCACGGCACTGCGGACGGCCTGGTGCAGCTCCTCGCGCCGACCCCTGAGGCTGATCTCGACCGCACCCCGCTCGATGACCGAGCGGGTGCGGTAGACGTCCCGGACGTCGTCGAGGGTCAGCTCGTTGACGAAGACGCCGCGGTTGGCGATCGCGCACAGCACGCCCTCGGAGACGAGGCGTTGCATCGCCTCGCGCAGCGGGCCCCGGGAGACCGCGAAGTGCTCGGCGAGGTCGGCCTCCCCGAGCTGGTCACCCGGCTCGAGCGAACCGGACATGATCGCCTGGCGCAGCTCCTCGGCGATGAACTCGACCGTCGAGCGCCGCTTGACCGGTTTGAGGTCATCGAGGGTCATCAGCCGGCCTCTCCCGAAAGAGCGCTCCGAGCTGCGGGGCCGATCGGGCGACCCCCGCCAGCCGCAGCCCCTGCCAGATCGTCACCTGGTTGGCGGTGAGCACCGGCTTGCCCAGGCGGGCCTCCAGCTCGGGTACGACTCCCAAGGTGTGCATCGCCGTGTCGGGGATGAGCAGGGCCTGCGCCTCGGGGTGGTCGTTGGCGACCGCGAGCGCGATCACCTGGTCGGGAGCGAGGGTCCCCACCTCGGCGGCGGTGTCGATCCCCGAGCTCGACATCGCCACGACGCTCGCGCCGGCAGCAGCGAGATAGTCGACGAAGAGTGTCGCGACGTCCTGCGGGTAGCTCGCCGCCACGGCGACCCGGGTGACCCCGAGGTGGGCCAGCGCGGAGACGAAGGCCTCACTGGTGCTCGACGCGGGGACCGCGGCGACCCGCGCCAGGGCGGCGACCTGCTCCCTCGCCCCCTTCGGTCCGTAGACGAAGCTGCCGGAGGTGCACGCCCACACGACCGCGTCGGGGTCGTGCTCCTGCAGCTGGGCGGCGCCGGCCGCGAGCTTCTCCGGGCTGCCGAGGTCGAGCAGCTCGGGCACCGCGTGCAGGTCGGTGCCATAGATGTGTGCGACGGGCAGCTCGACGCCGAGCAGGGCCGCCGCCACGGGGTACTCGTCCTCGGCGGCGTGGTCGGGGTAGATCATCCCGATGGTCGGGCTCATGGGTCCTCCTGGAAGACGCCCTGCAGCCAGCGTCCGGGCCCGACCATCGGCAGCCCCATGCGGCCCAGGCAGGCCCAGACGGTGAGCTGGTTGGCGGTGAGGATCGGCTTGCCGAGCTCGCGCTCGAGCGGGGCGATGATGTCGTAGGTGGGCAGGTTGGTGCAGGAGACGAAGATCGCCTCGGCCTGCGGGTCGTCGGCAGCGAGGATCAGCTCCGCCACCGTGCGGTAGTTGACCCGCCAGATGCCGCCGCCGAGCCCGAGGTGGTGCGAGCGCAGGACCTCGACGTCGAGCTCGCCGAGGAAGTCGCCGAGCCGCTCGGTCAGCGGGGCGTCGTAGGGGGTCATCACCGAGATGCGAGCCAGGCCCAGCGCCCGCACGGCCTCGGCGAGTGCCCCGGAGGTCGTCACCGCGTCCGGCGCACCGGCGTCGAGGATCGTCTGCCGCAGGGTCTCCTCGTGGGCGACGCCGTGGACGAAGCTGCCGGAGGTGCACAGGTAGGCCACGACCTCGGGGTCGACCCCGAGGACATCGCGGGTCGCGGCCTGCAACGCGTGGTGCTCCGAGACGAGCTCGGCCTGCTCGAGGCTCACCCGCACCGGTTCGAAGGGAGTGCGCGCCAGGTGGAAGCTCACCTCGAGGGGAGCCCAGCGCCACAGCTCGCGCTCGAGGGCCAGGTCGAAGGGCGCGATGATGCCGATCCCCCGCTGGGCGAGCGGGCCCTCGAACTCCACGTCGGTCAGCTCCACGCGGGCCTCACTTTCACCACCGTCGGAAGATTGCCGGATTGTTGACAATCTAGGGAGCACGCTCTTAGGTTGTCAACATGTCGAGCACGCCAGTCGTCGTCGTCCTCCATGGCGCGGACCGCCCCTCGCCGCAGGCACTTGCGCCCGTGGCCGAACGCGCCGAGATCCGCTACACCGAGGCCGCCGGGCTCGCCGACGCGCTGGAGGGTGCCGACGTCGTCTTCGCGTACGACTTCCTCAGCACGGCGATCGCCGAGGCCTGGCACGCCGCCGGCTCGGTGCAGTGGGTGCACGTCGCCGCGGCAGGAGTCGACGCTCTGCTCTCCCCGCAGGTGCGCGAGAGCGAGGTCGTCGTCACCAACTCCCGCGGTGTCTTCGACTCCGCGATCGCCGAGTACGTCCTGGGTCAGGTCCTGTCCTTCGCCAAGGACCTGCCCGGCTCCCTCCGGCTGCAGGACGAGCGCCGCTGGCAGCACCGTGAGTCCGAGCGGGTGGCCGGGACTCGGGCCCTCGTCGTCGGTACCGGACCGATCGGACGGGCCATCGCCCGGCTGTTGCGGGCCGCCGGCCTCGAGGTCAGCGGCTCGGGGCGAAGGGAGCGCACCGACGACGCCGACTTCGGCACCGTGACCGACACCGCCGGCCTGCCGGAGGCGCTCGGCCGGGCCGACTGGGTCGTCGCCATCGCCCCCCTCACCGACTCGACGAAGGGGATGTTCGCCGCCGATGCCTTCGCGGCCATGCCCGCCCACGCCCGCTTCATCAACGTGGGCCGGGGCGAGCTGGTCGTCACCGACGACCTGGTGTCCGCCCTTCGCGACGGTGCGATCGCCGGTGCCGCGCTCGACGTCGTCGACGTGGAGCCCCTACCGCAGGACCACCCGCTGTGGACCCTGCCCGGTGTCATGATCACCCCGCACAACTCGGGGGACTTCATCGGCTGGCGCGACGCCCTCGTCACGCTCTTCGCCGAGAACTTCGTGCGGTGGGCCGATGGCCGACCGCTGGACAACGTCGTCGACAAGTCACTGGGCTACGTGCCCACCACCGGGAGCTGATGATGAACCCCACCGAGATGACCGCCGTCGAGCTCGTCGCCGCCTACCGCGCCCACGAGCTCTCTCCCGTCGAGGCGACCAACGCGGTCATCGACCGGATCGAGGAGGTCGACGGCGAGCTGAACGCCTACTGCCTCGTCGACCGGGAGAGCGCGCTGGTGCAGGCGCGCGAGTCCGAGGCGCGCTGGCAGGCCGACCACCCGCAGGGGCTGCTCGACGGTGTCCCGACCTCGATCAAGGACATCTTCCTCACCAAGGGCTGGCCCACCCGTCGCGGCTCCAAGGCGATCGACCCGGACCAGCCGTGGGAGGTCGACGCCCCGGTCGTCGCCCGGCTGCGTGAGGACGGGATGGTCTTCGTCGGCAAGAACGCGACCCCCGAGATCGCGTGGAAGGGAGTTACGGACTCGCCACTGACCGGCATCACTCGCAACCCCGTGGACCCCCGCACGACCGCTGGTGGTTCCTCGGGCGGGGCCTCGGCCGCGGTCGCCGCCGGGATGGGGCCGGTCTGCGTGGGCACCGATGCCGGTGGCAGCGTGCGCATCCCCGCGTCCTTCTGCGGGATCGTCGGCTTCAAGCCGACCCACGGCCGGGTCCCGATGTTCCCGGCCAGCCCCTTCGGCCCGCTGGCGCATGCTGGGCCGATGACGCGCACCGTCGAGGACGCGGCGTTGCTCATGGACATCATCTCGCTACCCGACCACCGCGACCCGACCGCGCTCGCCCCGCCGCGCCTGACCTTCCGGGGCGAGTACAACCGTGAGGTCACCGGGCTGCCGGTGGCCTACTCCAAGACGCTCGGCTACGTGCAGGTCGACGAGGAGGTCGGGCGCATCTGCGACGACGTCGTGAAGCGGATCGATGCCGCGGGGCTGCCGGTCACGGCCGTCGACCCCGGCTTCGAGGACCCGCTCGAGCCCTTCAAACTCCTGTGGGGTGCCAGCGCGGCGACCCTCCTGCGGACGATGCCCGGTGCGCGCGAGACCATCGACCCCGGCTTGGGGGAGGCCTGGGACGTGGGCGAGGCGGCGAGCGGCGTCGAGGTCTTCGAGGCACGCGCCGTGGCCGCAGCGCTCGGCATCACGATGGGCGCCTTCCACGAAGAGCACAATGTGCTCATCACGCCGACGATGCCGATCCCGGCCTTCGAGGCCGGGCACGACGTGCCGCCGGGGAGCGGGATGACGCACTGGGCGGAGTGGACCCCCTTCACCTACCCCTTCAACATGACGCAGCAGCCGGCGATCAGCATCCCGATCGGTCGCACCGCGGCGGGACTGCCCGTCGGTCTGCAGATCGTCGGCCCGCGCCACTCGGACGACCTCGTCCTCGCGGTGGCGCGCTTCGTGGAGTGGTTGCTCGGCTGACGCCGCGGCGACGAGTCATGCCAGGTCTCTCCCCGCTCGTCCTGCGTGGCAGCGTCGTCACCCTCGAGCCGCTGACCCGGGGCCATGCCGATGGCCTGGTCGATGCCGTGCGCGACGGGCAGCTGTGGAACCTCTGGTACACCTCGGTCCCGACGCCGGAGGGGATGACGGCCGAGATCGACCGTCGCCTGGCCCTGCAGGAGGCCGGCAGCATGCTCCCCTTCGCCACCCGGCGGACCAGCGACGGACTGCTGCTGGGGATGACGACCTACATGAACATCGACGTGTCCGTGCCCCGCGTCGAGATCGGCTCCACGTGGAATCGCGCCTCCGCCCGGGGGTCGGGGAGCAATGCCGAGTCCAAGCTGTTGCTGCTCGGGCACGCCTTCGACACCCTCGGCTGTCCTGTCGTGGAGTTTCGGACGCACTGGATGAACCACCGGTCCCGGGCCGCGATCGAGTACCTCGGGGCCAGGCTCGACGGCGTGCTGCGTGCCCACCAGCGAACCTCGGACGGGGCCCTGCGCGACACCTGCGTCTACTCGATCACCGCCACCGAGTGGCCCCAGGTGCGCTCCGGCCTGCTGTTTCGCCTGGCCCGCTCCACGAGGGCGGAGGACCCCGGTCGCCGGAGCCCGCGGGCAGGTCCTACGTGACCTTGAAGGTGTAGTAATACGGCCGCTGCTCCGGGAAGGTGAAGTTCCCGTCGCCGTCCGTCTGCATCCACCGACCGAAGCAGGTCGCCTTCGCGTCGGGGGTCGCGATGGTCACCGACACCTCGACCGTCTCCCCGGGCTCCGTGTCGGGGATGGCCACGCGCTCGGGGGCCCTGCAGCCGGGCGAGCCCTCGTGGACGTTGATGCGGTGGAGGAAGCGGTCCGTCCACTCGACGGTCCCGGTGTTGGCGAAGGCCCAGGTCTTGACGACCGAGCGGCCGCGTTCCTGGGTGCTGCAGTCCGCGATCGTGACATCGCCCGCGAACTCGCTGGCGTCACCGGGGACGAGGGTCTTCGTCCCCGGGCGGACGTCGACGTTGGCGGGGCATCCCTTCGGGCCGGTCGTCGTGCTCGGGGCGTCCGGGGCGCTGGTGTAGGCCTCGGCGGCCTCGCCGGTCACCCGGGTCGAGCTGTCGGCCTCGCTCGACGGCGTCTCGCGGGTCACCAGGAAGGCGCCGACGAGGGCGACCACGGCGACCGCGGTCACCCCGAGTCCGATGCCCAGGACCGGCTTCCGCGGTGCGGGGGCCGGCGACGCGGGGGTGTCCCCGTCGGCCGGGGGCTCGGTCTCGTCCGGCGGCTCCGCGGCACAGCCCTCGGTGTTCGCGCGGACGATCGCCGCGGCCTGTTCCCAGTCCGCGCGCAACACCTCCGGGTCCGTGCCGCAGGCCGTGGCGAACTCGACCGTGGTCTCCCAGGAGGGCATTCGCGCGCCCTGGAGGGCGTCATGGAGCGTCGCGTGCGAGATTGCGCCGGACCGCTTGGCCATCTCGCGGAAGGAGGGCCGCCCGGCCTCGTCGCGGACCTGGGTCAGACGGTCGACGAAGCCCTGGATGGCCATCGACCTGGCGTGGGTGTCGCCGGGCACCGCTCTCCTCCTCCGAGTCCGCACGTGGGTCCGGGCGGTGCATCCCGCCCCCTCGGAAGGGTAACGGCGGACCGGTTCCCCCGCCTGCCGGAACCGGTCCGCCGTGGTCGAACGACGTCAGGACACGAGGCGCCTCCAGGTCTCGGGCCCCGGGTAGCCGTCGGCATCCGCGCCGCTCCAGCCCTGGGCCTGCTGGAAGTCCCGGACGTTTCGGCGGGTGTACGTCGAGAAGGTCGTCCCGGCCTGGTAGCCGTCACCGTCGTGGTGCTGGGTGTAGCCCTTGGCGATGAGGCCCTGATCGAGGGTCTCGACCGCCGGGTGGCTCTGGCCGAGTCGGAAGGCGTCGGCCCCCGGGAAGGGCGGCGGCTGGGAGCCGCCCCCGTCGCCGAGCTCCTCGGCCATCTCGCGGTGGAGCTCCTGGCCACGGCCGTCGACCCACTGCCCGAGCGGCCCGCCGGGGCAGGCGGTCGCCTTGTGGTCCCCGTGCCCGGTGATCTGCAGCGCCTGTGTCGAGTCGAGTGCCTGGTGGGAGTGCCGGTAGAGCCACTCGAGGGAGGACAGGGCCGCCGAGCTGGGCTTGGTGCTGCCGTGGATGTGGATCTGGACGCCGATGGAGAAGTCGTTGGCCCCCTTCGTCGCGCCGGACTTGAACTCGTAGCCGCGCGCCCGGTAGATCGCCCCGTCCTGGGTGATGACGAAGTTGTAGAGGATGCCGGAGTTGTTGGCGTCCGCGGCCTTGTGGTCGGCGTGGATCCTGCGTGGGACGCCCGGCCCGTTGACGTTGGCTCCCGTCGCGCCGTGGTAGTGGACGACGAAGTGGGTGATGTCGCCCGTGGGCAGCGCCGGCGGTCCGCCCGCCTGCCATCCGTTGAATCCCCATTGCGTGCGCGGGATGATCCGCGCGGCCGCGTGTGCGCTCGACAGGCCCGGTCCGGCGACGGCGAGCGCGGTCGCGCCGAGGGCGCCCGTGCCGGCGATGCGCAGGAGGCTGCGGCGGTCGAGGTCGGTGTTGTGGGTGGTGCTCATGGTCGGTCCTTCCGTGGAGCAGGGGGCCGTGGTGCCGGGACGTGCCCGGCACCACGGTGCGGGGAGTGACTCGCGGTCACTCGTTGGGCAGGCCCTTGACGCCCTTGCTCTGGAGGAAGTCGTGCCCGTCGATCTTCGAGCCGTTGCGACGGACCTCGAAGTGCAGGTGCTGACCGCTGGAGTTGCCCTGGTTGCCGACCGCGATCAGGTCCTGACCGGCCTTGACCGTGGCGCCCTTCTTCAGCGCCGCGGGGCGGTCCTTCTCGTAGAAGTGGGCGTAGCCCATGCGGATGCCCCCGCCGCAGTTGACCCAGAGGTAGTTCGTCGAGCCGGAGACGCCGTAGGCGTTCCTGTTGGCGTAGGTCGGGTCGATGTTCACCTCGTCCACGGTGCCGGTGCAGGCTGAGGTGAACTTCCCGTTGAATCCCGAGTAGTCGACGGCGCCGTGGTACCCGCCGCTGGGGTAGTTCACCCGGGCGGTGATGACCGCGGAGGAGGGGACCGGCGAGGCCCAGCCGCCGGAGGGGGTCGAGCCGCCGCCGATCTTGTGGGAGGCGTTGTTGTTGTAGACGGCCGAGGGCAGCTTGCCCTTGGCGCCGGGGTTCACCGTGACCGACTTCCCGGCGTGGCCGCTGTTGTAGTAGATCGTGACCTTCTTGCCCGATCGGTTCCAGAAGCCGCCGGCGTCGTTCTTGATGCACTTGCCCTTGCCGGCGCCCCCGCCCTTGAACTCGTAGCACTCGGGCTGGCTGGTGCCGTAGTTGCCCACGGAGGACCTGAAGTCGGACCAAGAGCCCTCGAGGTCGGAGTTGTAGTTGTAGCAGAACTCGCCGCTCTGGCACGTGCCGTCGCGGTCTGCCGCCTGGGCGGGGGTGGCGGTGGCGAGGCTGGTGCCGGCGGTGAGCGCCAGCAGTCCGAGGGCGGTCGCTGTGCGGTTCATCATGGTGCGCATCGTGCGGTCCTTCCGGGTCCGGCCCGACCTCGTCGTCGAGCTCGGGGACCACGCTGCCGAGTCGGTGCGGGCGTCCGGCAGTGCTGCGCACGAATTCGCGCCGTCGGACGACGTCAGACCCCGGGGCGACGGCGAAACGACCACCCCTGTCAGATCCGTCAGATCCCCGGGAACACCGGGATCTGACGGACCGGACGGGTGGCGGGTCAGGCCCGGGCGAAGGTCAGCCGCTCACCGGCGAACCCGTGGCGCCACAGGTCGTTGCACGCGGCGGCCATCTGCGGCAGGCCCTCCTCGATCGCCGCGAAGACCGAGCCGGGCACCCAGCCCATGTCGCCGTTGATGAGCAGGTTGTTGCGGCCGTAGAAGATCGCGAGGTCGGTCGCGCCCTGGTCGGCGTGGGCGGTCGACCCCGGCTCGTAGCCGTAGGCCGGGTTGCCGATCTCCCAGGGCTCGAAGTCGAAGAGGCACACGTCGCCCGGGATGGGCGTGATCGTCGGGTTCTCCCGTCGCGGGGCCGCGGTGATCCGGGGGATGAGCGTGTAGACCTCGTTGCGGGCGTACTTCGCGTGGAAGGCGTCGCCGCCCGAGGGCAGCGCGTCCCACACGGCATCGCAGGTCGCCGGTGCCTCGTCGTCGAGCAGTCTGGCCCGGCAGCTCACCCCGCGGGTCTCCAGGGTGATCGTCATGTGGCGCGCCATCATCAGACCTCCTTCAGGACCTCGGACCAGATCCCCAGCGCCTCGTCGACCTGCTCGGCCGTGACGACGAGCGGGGGGATCATGCGCACGACGTTCATGTGGGCGCCGCAGGTGAGGAGCAGCAGCCCCTTCCGGGCGGCCGTCTGCTGGGCCTTGGCGGCCCGCGCGGAGTCCGGAGTGCCGTCGGCGGCCGTGAACTCGCTGCCGACGAGCAGACCGAGTCCGCGCACGTCGCCGATGCCGTCGATGGCTGCGGCCCGAGCGCCCGCCAGGAGCTGGGTGCCGCGCTCGGCCGAGTTGGCCACGAGGCCCTCCTCCTCGATGACCCCGAGGGTGGCGACGGCGGCGGCGCAGGCGACGGCATTGCCGCCGTAGGTCCCACCCTGCGACCCGGGCCAGGCCTTGGCCATGAGCTCCTCGGAGGCGGCGATGCCGGAAATGGGGAAGCCGGAGGCGATCCCCTTCGCCAGCGTGATGATGTCGGGCCGCACGTCGAAGTGCTGGTGGCCGAACATCTTGCCGGTGCGCCCGAAACCGGTCTGGACCTCGTCCATGACCAGGAGGATCCCGTGCTTGTCGGCACGCTCGCGCAGCCCCTGGAAGAAGGCGGTGTTGCCGGGGATGTACCCCCCTTCGCCGAGGACCGGCTCGACGATGAAGGCGGCCGTCTCCTGCGGCGAGGTGAGCGTCGCGAGGATGTAGTCGAGCTCCTTGAGGGCGAAGGCGGTGGCCTCCTCCTCGCTCCAGCCGTAGCGGTAGGCGGTGGGGAAGGGGGCGACGTGCACCCCACCCATGAGGGGCGAGAAGCCCGCCGAGAAGCGCGTGCCGGACGTGGTCATGGTCGCGGTCGCGACGGTCCGGCCGTGGAAGCCGCCGTGGAAGACGATGACATTCGGGCGGCCGGTCGCCTGGCGGCTCAGGCGCAGCGACGCCTCGAGGGCCTCGCTGCCGGAGTTGGCGAAGAAGAGCGAGTCCAGGTGCGACGGGAGGACGCCCGAGAGCTTCCCGATCAGCTCGAGGAGCGGCTGGTGCATCACGGTGGTGTACTGCCCGTGGATGAGCTTGCCGACCTGCTCCTGGGCGGCGGCGACGACCTTCGGGTGGCAGTGCCCCGTGCTCACGACGCCGATGCCGGCGGTGAAGTCGAGGTGGCGGCCGCCGTCGGAGTCGAAGACCTCGCAGCCGAGGGCGTGGTCGACGGTCACGGGGGTGGCCTGCTTGAGCAGGGGGGACAGTGCTGTCATCGCGAACCTCCAATTGGTTGTCTGATTGTTGACAATACTTCTAGGATGGCAGGGACGGCAAGGATGCTGACGCACAAAAGGAGATGCCCCGATGCAGAACACCCAGAGCGGGTCCGCCCAGATGAACGACACCCGTGAGCGGGAGGTCATCGAGTCGGTACCCACCGGCCTCTTCATCGGGGGCGCGTGGGTGACGACGAACGCCACGATGCCCGTGGACGACCCGTCGACGGGTCGCGTCCTCACCGAGGTCGCCGACGCCGATCCGGACGAGGCCGCCGCCGCGCTCGATGCCGCCGTCGCCGCGCAGCCGGCCTGGGCCGCGACCGCGCCGCGGGAGCGCAGCGAGATCCTCTCCCGCGCCTACGCCCTGCTCATGGAGGAGCGGGACCGGCTCGCGCTGATCATGACCCTCGAGATGGGCAAGCCCCTGGCCGAGGCGAAGGGCGAGGTGGCCTATGCCGCCGAGTTCTTCCGGTGGTTCGCCGAGGAGGCGGTGCGCATCGACGGCGGGTACATGACCGCACCCGCGGGTGGCTCGCGCTTCCTCGTGGCGAAGCAGCCGGTGGGCCCGTGCATCCTCATCACGCCCTGGAACTTCCCGATGGCGATGGGCACGCGCAAGATCGGTCCCGCCCTCGCGGCCGGGTGCACCTCGGTCATCAAGCCCGCCTCGCAGACGCCGCTGTCGACCCTCGCGCTCGTCGACATCCTCGTGCGGGCCGGCCTGCCCGAGGGCGTCGTCAACGTCGTGACGACGAGCAAGACGGACGACGTGATGAGCCCGCTCATCCTCGACCCGCGCTCGCGCAAGATCTCCTTCACCGGGTCCACCCCGGTGGGCAAGCACCTGCTCGAGCTCGCGTCGCGGACGGTCATGCGCACCTCCATGGAGCTCGGTGGCAATGCCCCCTTCCTCGTCTTCGAGGACGCCGACCTCGACGTCGCGGTCGAGGGCGCGATGCTGGCGAAGATGCGCAACATCGGCCAGGCCTGCACGGCCGCCAACCGGATCCTCGTGCAGCGTCCGGTCGCCGAGGAGTTCGCCCAGCGGCTCACCGAGCGGATGGGTGCTCTCGCCATGGGCCGCGGGGTCGAGGACGACGTCGTCGTCGGTCCGCTGGTCAACCAGGCCGCGGTCGACAAGGTCGACGAGCTCGTCAAGGACGCCGTCGGTCGCGGGGCGAGCGCCCGGATCGGTGGCGCCCCCGCCGAGCGGGACGGCTACTTCTACCCGGCCACGGTCCTCACCGGGGTGCCCGCGGATGCCGAGATGGCGAGCGCGGAGATCTTCGGCCCGGTCGCGGCGATCGGCGAGTTCGACACCGAGGAGGAGGCGGTCACGCTGGCCAACGACACCCCCTTCGGCCTGATCTCCTACGTCTTCACCCAGGACCTCAACCGTGGCCTGCGGGTCAGCGAGGCCCTCGAGGCCGGCATGGTCGGGCTCAACCAGGGCGTCGTGTCCAACCCGGCCGCGCCCTTCGGCGGGATCAAGGAGTCCGGCGTCGGTCGCGAGGGCGGCTTCACCGGCATCGACGAGTTCCTCGAGTCGAAGTACATCGGCATCAAGATGTGACGCCCCACCGCCCCAGGATTCTCGGGTCACCCGATAAACCCCTCCTTCGCAAGAGTAAGAAACTCGTGCGAAGGAGGGGAAAGTCGGGTGGAGCAGGTCGTCAGCCGCCCGCGTCCTCCCGGGCGAAGTCGTCGGCGGTGACGGGCCCGGGCGCCGGCTGGGTGATCCGCACGTGGTTGCCGAAAGGGTCGCGCAACGCGCAGTCGATGCCGTAGGGCCGCTGCGTCGGCTCCTCGGTGAACTCGACCCCCTTCGCCCGCAGCTCCTCGTAGGTGGCGCGGCAGTCGTCGGTCGTGAGGATCGCGGCGGCGCCGAGCGCGCCCTTGGTCACGAGGTCGCGCAGCTGCGCGGCGACCTCGTCGCTGGCCACCGGCGGGCCAGGGACCTCGAGCATGATGTGGCGGTCCGGCTGGGTGGGCAGGGCGATGGTCAGCCAGCGCATGAAGCCGAGGTCGACATCGCTGGTCACCTCGAAGCCGAGCGTGCCGCAGTAGAAGGCGAGGGCCTCCTCCTGGTCGAGGACGTAGACGGAGTGGTGTGAGATCGCGGTGAGCATGACGCCAATCTAGGAGGGCCGGTCCGGGGGCGCTTCTCCGAAACTGCTCGGTCTCGACCAGCGACGCACCACGCATCCCGGCGCGTCCACCGGCGGATCGTCGCGGATGTCGCTCGGGGTGCGCCCGGTGATCTCCCGGAAGGTCCGGCTGAAGGTCCCCAAGCTGTCGTAGCCCACCTCCATGGCCACGTCGGTGACGCTGCGGTCGTCGTCGCGCAGCAGGGCCATCGCCCGCTCGATGCGCCGACGCTGCAGGTAGCGGTGGGGTGTCTCGCCGAAGGTCGCGGTGAACTGGCGGGAGAAGTGAGCGGGCGACATCAGCGCCACCCGGGCGAGCGAAGGAATGTCCAGCGGGCTCCCGTAGTCGCGGTCCATCGCGTCGCGCGCTCGAAGGAGGCGCCTGTTCTGGTCCTCCCGGGCAGTCATGGCCACGAGGGCAGGGTATCGGCGAGGCAGGATGTGCGCATGAGCCTCCAGCACATCGCCCTCGAGTCCGACTGGCAGGACGCGCAGATCACCGGCAGCTACCCGGTGTCCACGCGGGACCACCAGATCGTCGAGGTCGGCTTCATGCACTGCAGTGGGTCGGCGGAGCAGCTCGCCGCCGTGCTCGAGCGCTTCTACGCGGACGTCACCGAGCCGTTGCTCGTGCTGACCCTCGACGAGCAGGCGCTCGCCGACCACGGTCTCGTCGTGCGGCACGAGCCGCCGGTCCCGGGTGCGCCCGTCGAGGAGGGCACCGAGCTCTTCCCGCACGTCTACGGCGGCGAGCTGCCCGTCGCCTGCGTGGGTGACGTCTTCCCCCTTCGCCGCTAGGCCATCGCGACCGTATCGCCGGGGCTGCCGCGCGTTGACCGGGTTGTGACGCGGCCAGGCGCAGGTTTCCCGGCCACCACGGGACACCGGGTCCCGGCTGCTGGAGGCTGCGGTGCGCTCTGACCTCACGCGAAGGGGGTCAGGTCCCCTTCGCGATGGCGGCCACGACAGCGCCGGTGATCCGCACGAGGTCCGACGGGAGGAGCTCCAGGTCGAGGCCGCGTCGCCCACCGCTGACGTAGACACTCGCGTGGCCGAGAGCCGACTCGTCGAGGACGGTGGTGAGCGCGCGCTTCTGGCCGATGGGGCTGATGCCGCCGACGACGTAGCCGGTGGTCCTCTCGGCCAGTGCGGGCTCGGCCATCGTCGCCCTCTTGGCGCCGACGGTGGCCGCGAGCGCCTTGAGGTCGAGCTCTCCGGTCACGGGGACGATCCCGACGACGAGGCCGTGGTCCCTCGGGAGGTCGGTCTGCGCGAGGAGGGTCTTCAGGACACGCTCCGGCGGGACGCCGATCGCCTCGGCCGCCTCGAGCCCGTAGGACTGCGCCGCAGGGTCGTGCTCGTAGGGGTGCTCCGTGAAGTCGACCCCCTGCGCGGTCAGAGACCGGGTCGCGGGGGTGGCGCCACCGCCCTTCGTCCGTCGTGCCATGCGCCCAGCCTGCCAGTGGATACCATCGACGATGCAGCAAAACCTCCGCGCGTACATCGACCAGCTCATCGACGAGGGCTACACCGTCCGCGACGACCAGGGTGACGACCCGATGCTCATCGCGCCGGACGGCAAGGCCGTGGAGACCTGGCGGGAGAACTACCCCTACGACGCGCTCATGACGCGCGCGGACTACGACGTCGAGAAGTACCTGCTGCAGATCGAGCTGCTGAAGTTCCAGTACTGGGCCCAGGAGACCGGGCAGAAGTTCGTCATCCTCTTCGAGGGGCGGGACGCCGCCGGCAAGGGCGGGACGATCAAGCGCTTCACCGAGCACCTCAACCCGCGCGGCGCGCGCGTGGTGGCGCTGAACCGGCCGAGCGAGCAGGAGGAGGGGCAGTGGTACTTCCAGCGCTACCTCCAGCACCTGCCCACGAGCGGCGAGATCGTGCTGTTCGACCGCTCCTGGTACAACCGCGCCGGGGTCGAGCGGGTCATGGGCTTTTGCACCGACGAGGAGTACGAGACCTTCATGGACCAGGCGCCGCGGGTGGAGCGGATGCTCGCCGAGTCGGGGGTGCACGTGACCAAGCTGTGGTTCTCGGTGACCCAGCAGGAGCAGCGCACCCGCTTCGCCATCCGCCAGATCGACCCGGTGCGCCGGTGGAAGCTCTCCGCGATGGACCTCAAGAGCCTCGACCGGTGGGAGGCCTACACCGCAGCGAAGGAGGCGATGTTCGAGCGCACCGACACCAAGCGCGCCCCCTGGATGGTCATCAAGTCCAATGACAAGAAGCGCGGGCGGATCAACGCGATGCGCTTCTTCCTCCACCAGTTCGACTACGCGGACAAGGACCCGGACATCGTCTACGCCCCGGACCGGGAGGTCGTCGCCCGCGGCAAGAAGACCGAGGGCGACTGACCATACGAAGTGTGGCTGGCTGGGTCGGAGGCCGCAGGTCGACACCCCGGGCCTTGCGGGTCCATGGTGACCCCATGACGAAGGCAGCGCCGCCCGCCGGCCGCACATCAGCCCCCCGCGGTCGCCAGCTCGCCGACATCGGGCCGCTCGCCCAGCTGCGTGCCGGTCGCCTCGGCGTCCGACTGCCGCTGCTGCTCGTCGGGCTCTTCCTCTACGGGGCGTCGATGGCCATGGTCCTGCGCGCCACCCTCGGCGTCATCCCGTGGGACGTCCTGCACGTCGGTGTCTCGCAGCACGTCCCCCTGAGCTTCGGCACGATCGTCGTCGGCGTCTCCCTGCTCGTCCTCATCCCGTGGATCCCGTTGCGGCAGAAGCCCGGTCTGGGCACCATCGGCAATGCGCTGCTCATCGGACCCTCTGCAGACCTCGTGCTCTCGATCCTCGACGCACCGGACCACCTCGCCTGGCGGGTCCTGCTCCTCGTGGGTGGGGTCGTCCTCAACGGCGTGGCCACGGGCATGTACATCGGCTCGCAGTTCGGTCCCGGCCCCCGTGACGGGCTGATGACCGGCCTGGCCAGGGTCACCGGCCGCTCCATCCGGGTGGTGCGTACCGGCATCGAGGTCACCGTCGTCGCGGTCGGGTGGCTGCTCGGCGGGACGGTCGGGCTCGGCACCGCCCTGTACGCGGTCGCGATCGGCCCGCTGGCGCAGCTCTTCCTGCCGCTCTTCACCGTCGACCTCCGGCAGGACGCCGTCCCACCCACTGAAACATAACTGGACGTTATGCATGACCTCGTGTCTACTTATGGGCAGGTCATGAGTCCCAGCGCACAGCCCCGGCTTGCTGGGCGGCAACCCTCCACCCTCGGTGGGGTGCCCCGGGTGACGACCTGGGCACGGCCGACCGGCCGTCGCCAAGCGCGGGTTCACCAGAGCCCCTCTGACAGGAGCCAGTCCATGACGCAGACCGCCACGAAGAGCACCCAGCTGACCACCACCGTGCAGGGATCCCTCGTCCGGGGGAGCGCCACCGAGGTCGCGATCACCGCTCGGCAGTTCGACTTCACCGTCGACGAGCCGGCCGCGCTCGGGGGCACCGACAAGGGCGCCAACCCGATCGAGCACCTCCTCGCCGCGCTCGCCTCGTGCACCGTCATCAGCTACCAGGTCTGGGCGGACACCCTGGGCCTGACGCTCGAGGGCGTCGACGTCGACCTGAGCGGCGACATCGACGTCGCCGGGTTCTTCGGCACGGCGGAAGGGGTGCGCCCCGGATTCCAGGGCATCGAGCTCGGGGTCCGTCTCTCCGGCCCGGAGAGCGAGGCCGACTACCGCCGCCTCGAGGAGGCCGTGGCCGCGCACTGCCCCGTCCTGGACAACCTCACCCACGGCGTGCCCGTGCGCACGACCGTCGAGGTGTCCACCGCCTGAGTCCACCGCCCGTCCGGCGGGTCAGCGGACCACCTCACGCAGGGCGCCGTCGACCCGCCGGGTCCAGCCGCGGGAGTCGAGGTGCTCGAGCAGGGGCACCGCGACGCGGCGCGTGGTCCCGAGGGCCTGCCGAGCCGCACTGAGTGTGAAGGGCTGGCCCAGCCCGGCCAGGACGCGCATCGCCCGCGCCGGGGCGTCCGGCAGCAGCACGACGTCGTCGGGCAGCCGCAGCGCCCGACCGAGCCGCTCGGCGGCGGCCAGCTCCGGGGCGCCGAGACCGAGGTCGTCCAGCTCCCTTCGCTCCGGCGCGACGAAGGGAGACCCCCGCAGCCTCTCCTCGAGAGCCGCGACGCCCGTCTCCGCGTCACCGAGCCCGCCGGCAGACGGATCGTGCACGCGCCCTGCGGTGATGCGCAGTCCCGCGCTCGCCGTCAGGTGACGCACGAGGTCCGCCGCAGGGGGGCGGACCTCGTGCGGGAGCGCGCCCCCTTCGCGGGAGCTGCGCAGATGGCCCGGCAGGAGCAGGGCGTGCGCGGCCCCGGCGACGGGGACTCCTGCGCTCAGCGGGTGCGCGCGGTGGTCGGCGGCCACGTGCTCGACCAGCCGGTCGCGCCAGGTCTCCAGCGTCGCGCCGTCCACCCACCACTCGCCGACGGCCACCGCCTCGGTCGGCGACCCGAGCCCGAGCTGTCCGAGGACGGTGGCGTGCTCCGCGCCCCGTGCCCGCAGTCGCGCGTCGGCGAAGGAGCCGGCGGCCACCGCGCCGGCCAGGTCGACTCCCCGGGCTGCCGCTGCCCCGCGCCGACGCAGCGGCAGCGGGTCGACGTCGAGGACACGCACCGACCACAGCCGTCGGCTGCCGGGGTCCCGCAGGATCGCGCGGTCGGCGACGCGCCAGGGCAGTGCTGTCGCGGAGGTGAGGCGGACGCAGCCCCCCCCGAGCGGACGGACGTGGACCCGGGTGTCGGTCGACCCGACGTGCAGCGTGGCCTGCTGCGGTGGCGGTACCTGCTCCTCGCGGGTGCCTCCGTCGTCCTGACCGACCGCCGTGATGGCCACGTCGACGACCTCGGCCGGTCGGAAGGCCCCCGGGGTGAGGAGCACGAGCGAGCGGCCGACCTCACCGGCGTCGAGCCGCCGCAGGTTCACCGCCGTCCGCGAGACCGGCCCGACCGTCTCGCGGGCCGTGTCCTGGCTGTGCAGTCCACGCACCACGACCTCGCGCGCGACCCCGTGGTCGAGCAGGGCCAGCGTGTCGCCGGTGCGGATGGTGCCCGCGCCGAGGGTGCCGGTGACCACGGTCCCTGCCCCCGGGACGGAGAAGGAGCGGTCGCCCCAGAGCCGCACGGCCGCGTGCGGATCCGCGTCCGGCATCCGCGTGATGAGGGCGTCGAGTGCTGACCGTGCCGCGTCCAGCCCCGACCCGTGGGCCGCGGCGACCTCCACGGCGGGCACCTCGAGTCCGGCGGTGGCCAGGCGGTGGGTCGCCTCGTCGCGGACGGCCCTCGTGCGATCGCTGTCGGAGAGGTCGCACCGGGTGATCACGAGCAGCCCGTCGGTGATGCCCAGGGCCTGCACCGCAGCGAGGTGCTCGCTGCTCTGCGCCTGCCACCCCTGGTCGGCAGCGACGACGAAGACCACCGCCGGCGCGGGGCCGAGTCCCGAGAGCATCGTCCCGACGAAGCGCTGGTGTCCCGGCACGTCGACGAAGGCCACCTCGGCACCGCTCGGCAGGGTCGTCCACGCGTAGCCGAGCTCGATCGTCAGCCGGCGCGACTGCTCCTCGCGCAGCCGGTCCGGGTCCCGACCGGTCAGCGCCCGCACGAGTGTCGACTTGCCGTGGTCGACGTGCCCGGCCGTGGCGAGGACCCGCCTCATGAGGGCGAAGGGGGCGTGCGCAGCGCCGCCCGCAGGGCCGTGGTGACGTCACCGTCCCGGTCGGCGGGGATGCAGCGCAGGTCGACCAGGCCGCGTCCGTCGTCGACCCTGGCCAGCACCACCGGTCCGTCGCCCCGGGGTCGACGCAGTCGCTCCACCGCCGCGACCGGGATCTCGAGGGCCCAGCCGTCGAGCGGCACGCCGGGTGCCCCGCCGCCACCGACGCGCCCCTCGACCGCCACGACCTCGCGTCCGAGCGCCGTGGCCAGGGCGTCGACCCTGGGGCGCAGCTCATCGGCGGTGACGTGCAGCGAGGTGGTCACGGGCGGGGCCGGCCCGCTCACCGTCGCCTCGAGCGCGGCGAGGGTCAGCTTGTCGACCCGCAGCGCGCGCGCGAGCGGGTGCCGGCGCAGCAGTTCGACGACCTCGGCGTCGCCGAGGACGAGCCCGGCCTGCGGTCCGCCGAGGAGCTTGTCCCCGCTCGCGGTGACGATGCTCGCCCCCTCGCGCAGCCACGAGGTGGCATCCGGCTCGTCCGGGAGCAGCGGGTCCGGGGTGAGCAGGCCCGAGCCGATGTCGGCGACGACCGGCACGGGGGACCCGTCCGGGCGCCTCGCTCCGCTCAGTGGTGGGACGCCGACGGACGCGACGAAGCCGTCGACGCGGAAGTTGCTCGGGTGCACCTTGAGGATGCAGCCGGTCTCGGGGCCGATCGCCTCGAGGTAGTCACGCGCGTGGGTGCGGTTGGTCGTACCGACCTCGCGCAGTCGGGCGCCGGTGGAGGCGATGAGGTCGGGCAGGCGGAACCCGTCACCGATCTCGACCATCTCCCCCCGGGAGACGATGACCTCCCGTCCCGCGGCCAGCGCGGTGGTCGCGAGCACGAGGGCTGCGGCGCCGTTGTTCACCGCCAGCGCGGCCCCGGCGTCGGGGACGGCCTCGAGCAGGGCTGTGAGAGCGCCCGCGCCCCGTCGGCTCCGAGCGCCTGACGCCAGGTCCATCTCGACGTCAACGTACCCGGCGGCATCGACGACCGCCTCGATCGCGGTGGGGGACAGGGGTGCCCGCCCGATGTTGGTGTGGACGACCACCCCGGTCGCGTTGAGCACCGGGGTGAGGGACGAGGCCCGGGTCGGGAGGGAGGTCACGGCGGCGTCGATGACCTCGTCGGGCCGGATCTCTCCGCGGCGGGCCCGCTCCTGGGCGGTGGTGACCGCCGCTCGCACGCGAGTGCGACCGAGGCGCTGCGCCGCGGCGGCCAAGGGGGCCGTGGCGAGCGCGAGATCGGTGCGGGGGATGCCGCGGCGTGGGTCCTCGCTCATGGCCGCTCCCTTCGTCCGGGCGAAGGGAGCGGCAGCCCCCTTCGAGGTGTGGCGGAGGCGGACGGGAATCGAACCCGCCAGGCCGAGATGCTCGGCCTCACCGGTGTTGAAGACCGGGGGGCCCACCAGGAACCCAGACGCCTCCGGGACCCATCGTAGGCATTCGGCGTCTGCCCGGACCGGGTGGCCGGGCGACGAGCGTGGAGGGCCAGGGCTTTGGTATTACGAAGTTTCGTACTACCGTGATCGGGGTGACGAACCAGGACCGGTTGTCCGCGCTCGAAGGGCGCGTGCGCGCCCTCGAAGCGCGGCTCGAGCACGCTGACGAGGAGGCCGCCGTCCCCACGGGACCGGGCCGCGAGGTCCTGTGGGCACTGGATGGTCTGCACGCCCGCGTCGACGACCCCGGCGCGGTCATGCTGGTCGGCTCCGTCCGCCTGCCCGACGGTCGCCACGCCGAGTGGCAACAGGGCGCCGGGACCGATGAGCTGGTGGGCGGCGACTGGACCGCGAGCAGCGACGCCTTGGCCGCGCTCGGCCACCCGCTCCGCCTGCGCCTGCTGCAGCAGGTCCTTGCGGGTGTCGACACGGTGCACGAGCTGACGCAGATCGATGGTGTCGGCACGAGCGGACAGGTCTACCACCACCTTCGCCAGCTGTCCTCCACCGGCTGGCTGCACGCGCTCGGCGGGGGCCGCTACGAGGTGCCGGTCGCTCGTGTCGTGCCCCTGCTCGTCCTGGTCCTGGGGGCCGGGCGATGAGGCGCTGGATCGCCCGGTGGCAGACCTGGTGGGCGCGCCTGTTCGTCCTCGCGATCCCGGCCGGCGTGGTCCTGCACATCCCGAGCCCGTGGGACCTGGTCCTCATCGGCGTACCCTTCGTGCTGTTCCTCGTGCGCCCACCGGTCTCGACTCGGCCACCGGTCGAGCTGGCCGCGCCGGTGCGCGGACGGTGGGTGGCGATCAACAGTCCCGGCTCGGCCGTCCCCAGTCACGGGACCACGGCCTACGGGCAGATGTACGCCGTCGACCTCCTCCATCCGTCGGACCGGACTGCACCCTCGATCGGATGGGGTGTGCGCGCCCGTCGACCGGAGGCGTACCCGACCTTCGGGGAGCCGGTGGTGGCCATGATGTCCGGGACGGTGGTCCGCGTGCAGGACTCCCGGCGTGACCACGGGGCCAGGGACACGTGGCCGTTGCTGATCTTCATGATGACCCTCGAGGGATTCCTGCGGGAGCTGGTGGGCCCCTCCGGCCTGCTGGGCAACCATGTCCTCGTCGAGCACGACGACGGCACCTGCGCTGCCTACGCGCACCTGCGACGCGGCTCCGCCACGGTCCGCGTCGGCCAGCGCCTGGGCGAGGGGGAGCAACTCGCGCAGGTGGGCAACACCGGCAACACCTCAGAACCCCACCTCCACGTCCAGCTCATGGACCGCGCTCACCCGTCGGCGGCCACCGGACTGCCCATGCACTGGCCGGACCTGGTCGTCGACCCCGGCGACCGCGACCCGCGATGGGGGACCGGCGAGCCCAGGCCCAGCGCTCAGCGCGACTTCCCCGCCACCGGTCAGATCTTCCGGGTCCCGACCCGCGCTGGACACTCGACATAGCCTGTGGGCATGGAGCCGATGCGTCTGACCCAGTTCGCCCGAGGTGGGGGGTGTGCCTGCAAGATCCCTGCGGGGGAGCTCGAGGAGATCATCGCCGGTCTGGTGGTGCCCGCGCCCGGCGCGGACGTGCTCGTCGGTCTGGACGACGGCGACGACGCGGCCGCCGTGCGCATCGAGGGCGGGGTCGCGGTGTTGTCGACGGCCGACTTCTTCACCCCGGTCGTCGATGACGCCTACGACTGGGGACGGATCGCGGCGGCCAATGCCGTCTCCGACATCTACGCCATGGGCGGCGACCCGGTCATGGCGATCAATGTCGTCGCCTGGCCACGCGAGCTGCTCCCGACGGACCTCCTGCGGGAGGTCCTGCGCGGTGGGTTCGACGTCGCGACCCAGGCCGGATTCCCCGTCCTCGGCGGACACAGCATCGATGCTCCGGAGCCGATCTACGGGATGGCGGTCACCGGCACCGCCGACCCCTCGACGATGATGCGCAACGATGCCGCCGAGCCCGGCCTGCCGATCAGCCTGACCAAGCCGCTCGGGGTCGGGGTCCTCAACAACCGGCACAAGGCGACCGGTGAGGTGAGCGAGGAGGCGATCGCCTCGATGGTCGCGCTCAATCGGGATGCCGCCCGCGCCGCCGTGGCCGCCGGCGTGCGTGCCGCCACCGACGTGACCGGATTCGGCCTGCTCGGGCACCTGTACAAGATGGCCCGTGCCTCGGGGGTCGCTGCCCGGATCGATGCGGCGGCCGTGCCCTATGTCGCCGGCGCCCGTGAGGCGCTCGCCGCCGGTCACGTCCCCGGGGGCTCGCGCCGCAACCTCGACTGGGTTCGCCCGCACCTGGCCGCCGAGGGCGTCGGCGAGGAGGAGCTGATCCTCCTCGCTGACGCGCAGACGTCCGGCGGGCTGCTCGTCGTCGGCGAGGTGCCGGGCGCCCCGATCGTCGGTGAGACCGTGGCCGCGGGCTCCCTCGGATCGGGCGTCCTCCTCGACGTCTCGTGATGGCCCGTCGACCCGCGGGTCAGGGCCCCACGACCCGCGGCCGTCGGCCCAGCTGGGTCAAGGGCTCGATGAACCGTGCCAGCACGGGTCCGGTCACGGCGAGCAGCAGCACGTAGGCCGTGGCCACCGGTCCGACCATCGTCAGACCGGCACCCACGACCAACCCGGCGATGACGATCGAGAACTCGCCACGGGCGACGAGCGCGGCGCCGGCACGCCAGCGCCCGGCCGGGCCGACCCCGTCGCGCCCGGCCGCGTAGTAACCGGTCGCCAACTTCGTGCCGATGGTCACCACGGCAAGCGCGACTGCCGCCGGCAGCACCGGGCCGAGGGCTGCGGGGTCGATGCCCAGGCCGAAGGCGGCGAAGAACACGGCGGAGAACACATCCCGCAGGGGTGCGATGAGCGTTCGCGCGCGCGCAGCGAATGACGGTGGTACCGCGACCCCGACGAGGAAGGCGCCGACTGCGGCCGATGCCCCGACTCCCTGGGCGATGCCCGCCAGCAGCAGGGTCAGGCCGACCAGCCGCAGCACCACCTGTTCGTCGTCGTCGTGGGCGAGGACCCGTGCGAGGTGGTGCCCGTGGCGGTGCGCCGCGATGAGGAGCAGCAAGACGGCGCCGCCCCCGAGGGTCGTGGCCGCGATCGCCTGCACCGGACCTCCGCCGAGCGCCGCCACCCCGAGCAGCGGCAGGAAGACGGCCATCGCCACGTCCTCGAGCACCAGCACGGAGAGCACGGCCGGTGTCTCCCGATTGGCCAACCGACCCAGGTCGCCCAGCAACCGGGCGATGATCCCCGACGAGGAGACCCACGTGATCCCGGCCAGGGCCAGCGCGGCCGGCCACGGGAAGCCCAGCAGGAGGCCGGCGATGAAGCCCGGCGGTGCGTTCAACAGCAGATCCACCACGCCGGACGGGGCGTGTCGTCGGAGGCTGTCCATCAGCTCGGTGGACGTGAACTCCAGCCCCAGCGCCAACAGCAGCAGCACGACACCGATCTCCGCGGCGACATCGATGAAGAGACCGGAGGCCTCCAGCGTCGTGAGCCCGCCGTCACCGAAGGCCAAACCCGCCAACAGGATGAAGGGGATGGGGGACAGGCCCAGCCAGCGGGCCAGCAGGCCGAGCACGGACAGGGCGAGGAAGAGCAGGCTGAGCTCGAGCAGCAGGACGGCGAGGTGATCCACCGGCCCGACCTCTATGCGCCGTTGACCAGGAGAGCGCTCATGCGCTGCAGGCCGCGCTCGGAGCCGATGACGACGAGCACGTCGCCCTCGCGCATGATCTCGTCCGGCCCCGGGGAGGTGACGACGTCGTCACCTCGCACGATCGCCACGATGGAGCACCCCGTGCGGGTACGCGCCTGCGTCGCACCCAGGGGCAGGTCCACGTGCGGGGACGTGGAGTGCAGCGCGAACCGGGCGGACTGCAGGCCGGGGACCTCGCGGGAGAGGTCGGCGAAGCGTTCCACGAGTTGCGGAGCCCCGAGCACGCCGGCGACCGTCAGCGCCTCCGCGGCGGAGAGCTTGACGACGCTCAACGCACGATCCGCGTCATTGCGCGGATACGTGGACAGCTCGACGGAGCCGTCGCGGTGGACGACGAACACCAGGTGCAGCCCCGACTCGGTGGGCAGCTCGTAGCGGACCCCGACTCCGGGCAGCAGCGTCTCGACCAACTCCACGACGTGATCCTGTCACACCGCCAGTCAGGCGTGTTTCGGCTTCTTCGTGATCAGGGGGAGCACCGCGCCGACGACCGCGATGAGGCCGACGACCGTGAAGCCGAGCGTGTACGCCTTCTCCGGGCCGATGAGCGCCGCGATGAGCAACGGGCCGACGATGCCACCGATCGACCAGCCGATGAGCATCAGGCCGTAGATGCCGCCGGCGTTCTTCACGCCGAAGAAGTCACCCGCGGTCGAGGGCAGGGTCCCGAAGGCACCGCCGTAGCACGTGTAGATCAGGGCGGCGAGGACGTAGAAGAGCACGGCATTGCTCGCGTGGGGGATGGCGATGAGTGCCAGACCCTGCAGGCCGAGGATGCCGAGGAAGGCCGGCATCCGCCCGATCTTGTCCGAGACGCCGGCCCAGGCGATCCGCCCGGCGCCGTTGAAGAGGCCCATGATCCCGACGAGGGTGGCCGCGCCCGCCGCGGACATCCCGGCGACGTCCGAGGCGGTGTCGGCCGCGACCGAGATCAGGGAGATGCCGGCGGTGACCGACAGGGTGAGGATCGCGGTGAGCATGTACCACTGCGGCGTGCTCAGCGCCTCCTTCTGCGTGAAGTCCTTCCCCGGGGCATTCTTCACCGCAGTCGCGTCCGCCCCCTTCTCCTGCGCGGCGGCGACGCCGTAGCCCGCGGGCGGGTTCTTGAAGACGGAGGCACCGAGGATGCCGAAGACGAGGTAGGCGATGCCCAGCCAGAGGAAGGCCTTCGTCGGGTACTTCTGGAAGTCGTCGCTGGAGGCGATGATCCGCTGGGCCACCGGCGAGGTGATGACCGCGCCGAAGCCGAAGCCACCCACCGCCACACCCGTGATGAGGCCACGCTTGTCCGGGAACCATTTCTGCAGCATCGCGATCGGCACGATGTACGCCAGCCCCAGACCGAATCCGCCGAGCACGCCGTACCCGAGGACGAGTAGCCACAGGTCCGAGGTCTCTCGGGCGAAGCTCGCCAGGATGATGCCGAGCGAGTAGATGGTCACGCCCGCGAGGGCGACGACCCGTGGACCGCGCTGGTCCTGGATGCGCCCGCCGAGGAAGGTGCCGACGAAGATCATCCCGATGGCGACCTCGAAGGGGATCGCCGCCTGGACCGTGGACAGGCCGAAGGCGGACGGGTCTGCCTGCAGGGCCTTGCTGAAGGTGCTCCAGGCATAGACGGCACCGATCGCCAGCTGGACGAGGACACCGCCCGCGAGGATGAGCCAGCGGTTGCCGCTCTTGTCGGCCGGTGTTGTGTGCTCGGCAGTGTGGGACGTGCTCATGGCACCTCCGGGCGGTCGGGTGCGGCCGTCTACCGCACCGTGACGATGCTGTCGTGCACGACGCCACGCTCGCGCCGCTCCTCGAGACGCGTCTTCTGCACGCGCACGGTGTACTTCGGGTCCTTCGCGGACTCGATGCCCGCCTCGACGATCCCGGCGCGCGTCAGGGCTGAGGCGGTGGCCAGCGCCACCCCGCAGGCCGCGGCTGCGAGGCGGCTGCGGCCGGCCAGCAGCGTCCCCGCTCCACCGGCGATGGTCAGCGCGCGCGCCCAGCGCAGCTTGCCTGCGCCGTGGCCGGAGCGGATGGGCTCGTCGATGTCGAGGTCCTCGAGGTGCTGCTCGAGCCGGTGCATGGCCACCAGCTCGGTGCCGACGCCGAGCAGCGCCAGCCGCCGGGCGGGGCCCGTCTGCGCCGGTGGGGTGAGCAGCATCTGCACTCCACCGGTGGCCAGGGCCGCGGAGCCGACGAAGACGAAGGGGAGCTCCTGACGGCTCTCGTGCCACACCGGGTGTGTGGTGTCGGAGAGCAGGACCGAGGTGTAGGCGGCCAGCGGTGCCCCGAGGAGCGCCTGACCGATCGAGGCGGGAGCCTCCACGCGGGAGACGAGTCGGGTCAGGGCGGGCACCGGCCCGCGGGCCGGGAGGAGGGCGAGCACCTCCGCGGCCGTCGTGACCCCCGCGGCGCCGGCGTACCCGGACAGGATCCAGGTCCCGACCGACATCGGCGAGGTCAGCTTGATGGTGCGCATCATGTTCAGGAAACGCTCCGGCCGGCCGAGGTCGGCCACGAGGGCAACGCCGCTGAGGGCCACCGTGGTGATCGCGGTCAGGCGGGCATTGCGCCGCAGGAGGTCGTTGCCGGTCAGCGCAGCGCCCGCCCCGACGATCCCGGAGGCACCGGCGATGCCACCGACGAAGAGGTAGGCGGAGATCTTGTGGTCCCAAGGCACCGGCTTGACGATGGGGCGCCCGTAGTAGCTGGAGAACTCCGCGTCGGGGACCGCGGCGGCCTCCCTTCGCCCGCCGCCGTCGCGGTTGAGCCAGCTGCGCTGGCCCGTGGCCAGGCCGCGGACGGCCCCGGTGGCGGCTCCGCGCACCGAGGAGCGTCGCTTGCTGCGGCGGGCCTCCTCGGGCGGACGGTAGTCGTCGAAGGGGGAGGTCGTCACGAGGATCCCCCGAGGAAGGCGACGGCGGCAGCGCCGAGCAGACCGAGGCCGGCCAGACCGGCCGCGCGGAACATCTCCGGCAGCCGCGAGGTGGAGCAGACCGGGTCCGGCGGCAGACCGTAGACCTCCGGCTCGTCGAGGAGGAGGAAGACCGAGCCGGTGCCCCCGACCCCGTCGTCCTCGTTGGCGCCGTACAGGCGGGCCTCGGTGAAACCCTGGTCGTGCAGCGTGGCGACGCGCTCCTGGGCGTCGGTGACCATGTCCGCGTGCGCCCCGAACTTGATCGAGGTCGTCGGGCAGGCCTGCGCACAGGCGGGCTGCTGGTCGTGGCCCAGCCGGTCGTAGCAGAGGGTGCACTTCTGGGCGACCCCGACATTCGGGACATGGTCATCGATGGTGACCGAGGTGCTCGAATCGGTGCGCCGCTCGATGACCCCGAAGGGGCAGGCTCCGACGCAGTACCCGCACCCATTGCAGATGTCGTCCTGGACGACGACGGTGCCGTGCTCGCTGCGGAAGAGCGAGCCGGTCGGGCAGACATCGAGACAGCCAGCGTGGGTGCAATGCTTGCACACGTCGGAGGCCATGAGCCAGCGGAAGGTCGGCACCGGTCCGACGATCGGGACACCGTCGGCGGTGGTGCCGAGGTCGGCGCCGTTGGCCTGCTCGATGCTGCGGGTCTCGGTGAGCATGTCCCGCAGGTCCGGCCCGTGGTCCTCCATCGGGGCCGGCAGGGTGCCGTACCCGGCCGGCTGCCCGCCGCCGGGCGGTGTGGGACCCGCCGGAGCGCCGAGAGCGGGCATGCCCAGGTCGACGAGGCGGGCGCCGGACTCGCGCGCGGCCGTGATCCGATCGGCGCTCTGCTCGACGAAGGCGACGTGGCGCCAGGTGCTCGCGCCGAGCTCGCCGGTGTTGTCGTAGGAGTTGCCGGAGAGGGTCAGTCCGTCGAGCGGGATGGCATTCCACTCCTTGCAGGCCACCTCGCAGGCCTTGCAGCCGATGCAGATCGAGGTGTCGGTGAAGAAGCCCTTGCGCTCGGGCGCCTCACTCCAGCCGGCGTCCGTGGCGGGATCGGTGTGCCCCGCCAGTTGGCGACTCAGGTAACCCATCAGCTCTCTCCTACCGCTCGTTGCCGGTCTCGACCGTCGCGCCGGAGCGCGACTGGTACTCGGCGACGAGCCGCAACAGCTCCTCGCCGCGGGGGCGCCGACCGGGCTGGATGTCGCAGGAACCGACCTTCGACTCCTGGATCTGGACGTTCGGGTCGAGCACGACACCGAGCAGGTCGTTCGCCCCGTCACCCTCGACGACGGCCTCCCCGCCCACGCCCCAGTGGTAGGGCAGGCCGATCTGGTGCACGGTGCGCCCACCGATCGTCAACGGGGTCATCCGCTCGGTGACGAGGACACGCGCCTCGATGGCGCTGCGGGCGGAGATGATCGTCGCCCACCCCCCGTTGTCGAGGCCCCGCTCCTGCGCCAGCTGCGGTGAGATCTCGCAGAACATCTCCGGCTGGAGCTCCGAGAGGTAGGGCAGCCAGCGGCTCATCCCACCCGCCGTGTGGTGCTCGGTAAGGCGGTAGGTGGTGAAGACGAAGGGATAGGTCTCCGCGCCCGGCGCCTGCCCCGAGGGGCTCCACAGGTTGTCCTTGCGGGGGTAGGTCAGCCGGCCCGGGTTGCGCTGCTGCGCGTACAACGGGTTGGTGACCGGCGACTCCTGCGCCTCGTAGTGCGTCGGCATCGGTCCGTCGACCATCCCCTTCGGGGCGTACAGCCACCCCTTGCCGTCGGCCTGCATGATGAAGGGGTCGTCGCCGGCGATCGCCGCGGGACCGGTCTCGTCCGGGCCGGGGCGGAAGGACGGGTCGCGGTCGACGGGGAAGTCGGGGACGTCCTTGCCGGTCCACGTCTTCGCCTCGGCGTCCCACCAGACGTACTTCTTGCGCTCGCTCCACGGACGGCCCTGGGGGTCGGCCGACGCCCGGTTGTAGAGGATCCGACGGTTCATCGGCCAGGCCCAACCCCAGTCGTGGGCGACCTCGTCCTGCTCGCTGCCCGGCACCCGGTTCTTCGACTTGTTGACCCCGCCGGCGAAGACGCCGGTGTAGATCCAGCAGCCACCGGAGGTGGACCCGTCCGCCCGCATGTCGACGAACTTGTCGAGGGGCTGCCCCGCCCGCTCACCCGTGAGGTGGTAGCCGTTGATCTCCGCGAGCACGGCCTCGGCGTCGGTCTCGCCGTGCTCGTCCTTCGGGTAGTCCCAGGTGAGGTCGAGCAGCGGGCGGTCGCGCTCGTCGGTGGACCCGGCGAGGCGGGCGCGGATGCGCACCCCGAGCTCGTGGAAGAACTCCAGCTCGCTCTGCGCGTCGTCCGGCGGCTGGATGGCCTGGTGGTGCCACTGGAGCATCCGTTGGGTCTGGGTGAAGGTGCCCGACTTCTCCACGTGGTTGGCCGCGGGGAAGAAGAAGACCTCCGTGTCGATGTCCTCCGTGCGCAGCTCGCCGCTCTCGATCTCGGGCGAGTTCTTCCAGAAGGTCGCGGACTCGATGAGCTGGAAGTCGCGGACGACGACCCACTTCAGGTGGGTCATCGCCAGCCGCTGCAGCTTGCCGTGCGCGGAGCCGACGGCCGGGTTCTGACCCACGACGAAGTACCCCTCGACCTCGTCGTCGAGCATCGCCAGCACGGTCTGGTAGGTCCCGTGCGCGCCGGTCAGGCGGGGAAGGTAGTCGTAGCAGAAGTCGTTGTCGGGGGTCGCCGCATCGCCCCACCACGCCTTGAGCAGGCTCGCGGTGTAGGCATCGGCCTCGGTCCAGAAGCCCTTCTGCGACGGCGAGGAGATGCTCGCGAGGTACTGCTCGTAGGTGTCGTGCGTGCCGACCATCGGCATCGGCAGGTACCCGGGCAGGAGGTTGAACAAGGTCGGGATGTCGGTCGAACCCTGGATGCTCGCGTGCCCGCGCAGCGCCATGATCCCGCCGCCGGGGCGGCCCATGTTGCCCATGAGCAGCTGGAGGATCGCCGCGGTGCGGATGAACTGCGCGCCGAGGCTGTGCTGGGTCCATCCGAGTGCATAGGCGAAGCACGTCGTGCGTTCCCGACCGGAGTTGTGCGTCAGGGCATCGGCCACCGTGTGGAACTGGTCCACGGGGATGCCGCAGACCTCCTGGACCATCTCCGGCGTGTAGCGCGAGTAGTGCCGCTTGAGCACCTGGAAGACCGAGCGCGGGTGCTGCAGCGTCTCGTCCCGCTTGACCTTGGAGTGCTGCAGGCTGGGTCCGGCGGCGCCGTGCAGGTCGCCCCCGGCGTGGGTGGCCCGGTGCTGGCCGTGCTCGCCGTCGTCCTGGTCGTGGTTCGTCCCCTCGGCGTCACCGCGCTCGGCATAACGCCACGAGGACATGTCGTAGGTGCCCGTCTCCGGGTCGTACCCCGAGAAGACGCCATCGAGGTCCTCGGTGTCGAGGAAGTCCTCACCGATGAGGGTCGCGGCATTGGTGTAGGCGACGACGTACTCGTGGAAGTAGAGGTCGTTGCTCAGCACGTGGTTGATCAGCGCGCCCAGGAGGACGACATCCGTGCCCGCCCGGACCGGGACGTGGGTGTCGGCGATGGCGGAGGTGCGGGTGAAGCGCGGGTCGATGTGGATGACGCGCGCGCCGCGGGCCTTGGCCTCGCTGACCCACTGGAAGCCCACCGGATGGCACTCGGCCATGTTCGAGCCCTGGATGATGATGCAGTCCGCGTTCGCCATGTCCTGCAGGTACTGCGTGGCGCCACCGCGGCCGAAGGAGGATCCCAGACTGGGAACCGTGGAACTGTGTCAAATACGGGCCTGGTTCTCGATCTGGATCGCCCCGGAAGCCGTGAACAGCTTCTTCATGAGGTAGTTCTCCTCGTTGTCGAGGGTGGCTCCCCCGAGCGAGGCGATCCCCATCGTGCGGCGCAGCCGGCGGCCCGTGTCGTCGAGCTCCTGCCAGCCGTTGGCGCGCGCCTCGAGATAGCGGTCGGCGACCATGTCGAGCGCCGTGTCGAGGTCGATCCGCTCGAACTGCGTCGCACCCGGGGCCCGGTAGAGCATGTGGGTCTGGCGCGTCGGGGAGTTGACGAGCTGCTCGCTGGCGGCGCCCTTGGGGCACAGCCGCCCCCGGCTCACGGGCGAGTCCGGGTCACCCTCGATCTGGACGACCTTCTCGTCCTTGACGAAGACGTTCTGACCACAGCCGACGGCGCAGTAGGGGCACACGCTCTGCACGACCCGGTCGGCGGTCGAGGTCCTCGGCTCGATCTCTCGTGTTTTGCGTGAGGTGACGGAGTGACCGCGACCGAGGAAGTCCCCGGAGGCCAGCTGCCGCAGGACGGGCCAACCCAAAAACGTTGAATCCTTCGGGGCCATGGCCGCCGCTCCCTTCGCCGCACGTGTGACTGCCCTCACCATAGTCCTCGTGCTCCCTCCTGTCGGCCCGGGCGCGCCACAGTTCGTGCGTCAGCGGGCGGGCTACCAGGGGTGGGGTGCGTAGTCCTTGAGGAAGACACCGTGCAGGTCCTCGCCGCGCTCGCCGCGGACGATCGGGTCGTAGACCCGGGCCGCGCCGTCGACGAGGTCGAGCGGCGCGTGCCAGCCCTGGGCGGCGATCTCGAGCTTCTCGTGGTGCGGGCGCTCGTCGGTGATCCAGCCGGTGTCGACCGCGGTCATGAGGATCCGGTCGCTGGTGAACATCTCACCGGCGGAGGTGCGGGTGAGCATGTTGAGCGCGGCCTTGGCCATGTTCGTGTGCGGGTGCCCGGCGCCCTTGTAGCGGCGGGAGAACTGCCCCTCCATCGCCGAGACGTTGACGACGTACGCGCGGGCCGAGTCCCCAGCGCCGGCCGCCCGACGACGCGCCACCGCCGCTCGCATCGCCGGCCGCAGCCGGGAGACGAGGAGGAAGGGGGCGACCGAGTTGCACATCTGCACCTCGAGCAGCTCGAGGGGGTCGACCTCGTCGACGGTCTGCTTCCACGAGTTGCTCGAGACGACGTCGGGCAGCAGGCCGCCGGCGTCGATCGCGCTCCCGTCCCGGTGCGCCTCGAGGCTGGCGTGGCCGGCACTCAGGGCCAGCCGGGTCATGTCCGCCGCGGTGACCTCGCCCTCCGGGTGGGCGACGGCGTGCTCGGAGAGGGTGCCGACGAGCTGGGCCGGGTGGATCTCGCTCACCCGGTCGAAGCTGAGCATCCGCGGGGTGGTCCCCTCCCCGGTCAGCGGCTCCCGCTCGCCCGAGACGAGATGACTGTAGGAGCCGGGGGAGCGGCGCACCGTCTGGCAGGCGTTGTTGATGAGGATGTCGAGCGGCCCGCCGGCGGCGACCTCGTCGGCGAGGGCGACGACCTGCGTCGGGTCGCGCAGGTCGATCCCCACGATGGTCAGGCGCTCGATCCACTCGGGGGAGTCCGCGAGCTCGGCGAAGCGGCGGGCGGCGTCCCGCGGGAAGCGCGTGGTGATCGTCAGGTCCGCACCGTCGCGCAGCAGGCGAAGGGCGATGTACATCCCGATCTTCGCGCGGCCCCCGGTGAGCAGGGCGCGGCGTCCGGTCAGGTCGGTCCCCTGGTCGCGCCGGACGTGGTTGCTCGCCGCGCAGTCCGGGCAGAGCGCGTGGTAGAAGGCGTCGACCCTCGTGTAGTCGGCCTTGCAGACGTAGCAGCCGCGCGGGATCTGCAGCTCACCGGCGAAGCGCTGGCCGCCGGCCACGGCCGAGGCGAGGGGGACCCCCTTCGTCTCGTCGTCGATCCGCAGCGGGGACCCGGTCGCCGTCCGGTCGAGGACGACCTGGTCGTGCGCCAGCTTCGGGCCCCGATCCGCGTGCCGGGCCTCGCGGCGGCGGGTCTTCTTCACCCGGTTGTACATCGAGCCGGCCGCGCGCTTGACCGCGGTGATGTCCTCGTGGCCCGCCGGAAGCTCGTGGAGCATGCCGAGGACGCGAAGGGTGGTGGCCAGGTCGTCGGGGTCGACTCCCGGCTGGTCCTGGGTCGTTTCGGTCACGAGGGACGAGCGTAGATGGCGGACCACGCCCGGCGCGACGAGGGGCGATTCTGCGTTGCGGTCAACTCCTTGTCATGATGTGAGACATGACACACCCGGACACCATGGCGGTGCACGGGGGGCGCGAAGACCTCGCGGCTCTCGGAGTGCACGTGCCCCCGATCGACCTCTCCTCCACCTACCCGGTCACCGACCTCGGGTCCGGTGGGGACTCCTACGAGACCCTCGCCACCGGAGGGCGCCCGGAGGACGAGCGCGTGAGCTCCCTCGTCTACCAGCGCCTGTGGAACCCGAACGTCGACCGCTTCGAGCGGGCGCTGGCCGACCTCGAGCACGCCGAGGAGGCCGTCGCCTTCGCCTCCGGCATGGCCGCGTTCACCGCCTCCCTCATCGCGTGCGTCTCCGCGGGCACCCCCCACGTCGTGGCGGTCCGGCCGCTCTACGGGGGCAGCGACCACCTGCTGGCCACCGGGCTCCTCGGGACCGAGGTCACCTGGACCGGGGCCGACGGCGTCGCCGGCGCCATCTCCGCGCGGCGGGAGGCGCAGGGGGATGACACCGGCCTGGTCGTCATCGAGACCCCGGCGAACCCGTCGCTCGACCTCGTCGACGTGCGCGCGGTGGTCGAGGCCGCCGGGGACGTCCCGGTGCTGGTGGACAACACCTTCGCCACCCCGGTCCTGCAGCAGCCCCTGGACCTCGGGGTCGCCCTGTCGATGCACTCCGCGACGAAGTACCTCGGCGGGCACGGTGACGTCATGGGCGGGGTCATCGCCACCACCGCCTCGTGGGCCCGCCGCCTGCGGCAGGTGCGCGCGCTCACCGGTGGTCTGCTGCACCCGATGGCCGCCTACCAGCTGCACCGTGGGCTGCAGACCCTGCCGGTGCGGGTACGCGCCCAGCAGGAGAGCGCCCGGCAGCTCGCCGCCTGGCTGTCCGAGCACGAGCTGGTCGAGCAGGTCAGCTACCCGGGTCTCGACGACGCGGTCGTGCCGGAGGGGCAGATGCATGGGCCCGGCGCCATGATCGCCTTCTCCCCGCGTGGCGGCTTCGACTCGGCGGCCGAGCTGGTCACCCGGTGCGAGCTCATCACCCACGCCGTGTCCCTCGGCGGCGTGGACACGCTCATCCAGCATCCCGCCTCGTTGACCCACCGCCCGGTCGAGGAGCGGGCCAGGCCGGGCGAGGACCTGCTGCGCCTCTCGGTGGGGCTGGAGGACGTCGAGGACATCAGGGCAGATCTCGACCGGGCGCTGCGCGGGGGCGCCTCGGGCTGCGAGACCATCGAGCCGTGAGCTCATCCCCCTTCGCCCACCGCACCTTCGCCGCCGTGCTCTTCGACAACGACGGCACCCTGGTCGACTCCACGGGATCGGTGGTGCGTTCGTGGGTGCGCTGGGCGCAGGAGCACGACGTCGACCCACAGCTGCTCGACGGCTTCCACGGGGTCCCGGCCGCGGCGATCATCGAGGAGGTGGCGCCCCACGTCGATCAGGCGGCGGCCTTCGCCCGGATCGAGGCGCTCGAGCTCGCTGACGTGGACGGTGTCCTGGCCCTGCCAGGGGTGCTCCACGCCGTGGCCGCGCTGCGTGATGCACCCGTCGCGGTGGTGACCTCCGCGACCCGGGCGTTGGCTCGGGTCCGGCTCGACGCCGCCAAAGTGGCCATCGACGAGGTCGTGACGATCGAGGACATCGCCCGCGGCAAGCCGGCTCCGGACCCCTTCGAGGAGGGTGCCCGTCGTCTCGGCGTCGACCCGGCGGACTGCCTGGTCCTCGAGGACGCCCCGAGCGGTGTCGCTGCCGCGAGGGCGGCCGGTTGCGCGGTCATCGCCGTGACGACGACCGCCCCGGCCAGCGAGCTGACCGGGGCGGACGTCGTGGTCACGTCCGTGGCGGACCTGACCTTCGAGGTCGACGAGGGACGGGTGCGGGTCAGCCTGGGCTGACCCGCCGGGTCACTGCCCGGCCTGGCGCGGAGCCGTGGCGTCGGCGGCACCGGGGCCCATGTCGCGCTCGACGTAGGTCTCGATGTCGTTGAGGTCGTCCCCGCTGCGGCGGGCGACGGCCAGCAGGTCCTGCATCTTGGAGACCTCCTCGACCTGCTCCTTGATGAACCAGTGCATGAACTGCTCCGCCGCGAAGTCGTTCTCGTCGCGGGCGATGCGGGTCAGCTCGTTGATCTGGTCGGTGACCGTCTTCTCCTGCGCGACGGCGAGCTCGATGGGCGCGACGACGCCCTCGAAGTCGCACGTCGGTGCCGCGGTGGCCGGGATGCGGATCGGCTGGTCCGTGTCAAGGAGGTACTGGACCATCATCATCGCGTGACCGCGCTCCTCGGCCGCCTGACGGTAGAAGCACCCGGCCAGCTGCGGCAGCGTCATGCCCTCGTAGTGCGCGGCGACCGCGAGGTACTGCTGGTGGGCGGTGAACTCCTCGCCGATCTGGGCGGTGAGCTGGGCGGCGAACTTCGAGGTGGTCATGGCGGTGACGCTAGTGCCGAAAGTGGAATGCTTCCAGTAAGGAAAGGCGACCCTGCGCGTGCGGTCTGGGCGTCGGCGGTGGTGTCGGCGGTGGTGTCGGCGGTGGCGTCGGCGGTGGCCGAAGGGGGTGGCCCTTGGGCTCCGCAGGCTCCGCCCTGAGTCGGGCCACCCCCTTCGCCACCACCTCCGCGCTGGGTCGGGCCACCCCCTTCGCGCTGCGGGCCTCCGCCCTCTCGCGGGTCAGGCGGCCTTGCGCAGCTTGGCCTTCTGCTTGTCGGTGACGAGCTTGCGCTTGTGCACGGAGTAGCCGGCGGGGAGGCGGCCCTCCTTGAGCAGGCGGATGGGGCAGGAGCCGCAGCGCTTCTTGCTGACGCAGCACTTCTCCTTGACCTTGACCTTGCCGACCGTCACCTTCTTGCTCATGGGGGCACGATATCCCCTCGAGGTTAGGCGTGCCTACCCTGTGTTCCGCTCATGAGATGAAGGGGAGACGTGTGGCCATCCCCTGTGGTAGCCCGGGCTCGGCGTAGTGCTCGACCCCGAAGGCCTGCGCGTAGATCTCCGGGGGCATCTCGAGCATCCCCTGCACGTCGACCTGCGACCCGTGGCAGGCCAGGGCGGCCCGCTTGCGGTCGATCACCCCGCTGACGTCCACCGCGTGGTGGATCTCGCTCTCGGGCAGGCCCATCGGGTTGCCGTCGTCCATGGGGGCGTCCGCGTCGAAGCCCGGGTCGAGGCCCATGGAGTTCGCCGCGGCCAGCTGCTCGCGCATGCGATCGCGGTTCATCGTGTTCTCGAGGACCCGTGGTCGGCGGGCCGCCCGGTCGGCCGCGCGGTGCGCGACGTGGTGGACCTTGACGTGGTCGGGGTGACCGTAGCCGCCGTGCCAGTCGTAGCCGACGAGGATGTCGGCGTCCTCCTCGTCGAGGATCGCAGCCAGGCGCCCGGCGGCCTCGTCGAGGTCGGCCCCGTGGAAGGAGGTCGCGTGGGCGTTCTGCTCCCACCCGGTCATCCCGGAGTCGGCGTAACCGAGCCACTCGACGCGCGCGGCGCCGGTGACCTTCGCGGAGGCCTCGGCCTCGATGCGGCGGTACTCGGCGAGGGGCCTGTCGTCGCCCAGGTCCGGCGGGACGGTGCCGTGCTCGCCGTGGGTCGCGTAGACCACCACGACCCGGTGCCCGGCGTCGCTGGTGAGGATCATCGACCCGGCGGTGCCGCTGGCTTCGTCGTCGGGGTGGGCGTGGAAGAACACGGTTGTCGTCACGAGACCATCGTGCACCGCTGCACTGGCGCTCGACTCGCCCGGGCGGCCGACGACCGCGTGGTGGCCCGCGACGCGGCGGCGTTCCGCAGGGCGGACCCCTATGCACCGTCGAAAGTAGGTGAGGCTAACCTTACCGATATTCGTGGCGCGGCAGCAGGCCCGGCACGGCTCTGGTGAAAGGACCATGGTGATGAAGCGCATGCGCTCGCTCGCCCTCGTCGGCAGCATCGCTCTCGCACTCAGCGCGTGCGGAGGTGCCGCCGACAGCGACACCCGAGGTGGCTCGGGGGAGACCGTCGAGGTCGAGGACAACAACGGCACGCATCAGGTTGCGACACCGCCGACGTCCGTCGTCGCGACGGACAACCGCACCTTCGAGACGCTCTCCGACTGGGACGTCGAGCTCGCGGCCGGTGCCGTCGGACTGATGCCGGACACGATCGACTACGTCGACGACGAGGACATCGTCGACCTCGGCACCCATCGCGAGCCGGACCTGGAGTCGGTCGTCGCGGTCGAGCCGGACCTGATCATCAACGGTCAGCGGTTCACGGACTTCGAGGACACGTTCGCGGAGCTGGCCCCGACCGCCTCGATCCTCAACCTCGACCCGCGTGAGGGCAAGCCCCTCGACGAGGAGCTGAAGCGCCAGACCGAAGTCCTCGGTGAGGTCTTCGACAAGGGGGAGGAGGCCACCCGGCTCGGGGAGGACCTCGACGCCTCGGTCGAGCGGGTCAAGCAGGCCTACCAGCCCGGTGACACCGTCATGGCCATCAACACCTCCGGTGGCGAGATCGGCTACATCGCCCCGACGGTCGGCCGCACCCTCGGCCCGGCCTTCGACCTCTTCGATCTCGAGCCGGCACTGGAGGTCGAGGGCGCCAGCGACGACCACCAGGGCGACGAGGTCTCCGTCGAGGCGATCGCCACGTCCGACCCGGACTGGATCCTCGTCATGGACCGTGACGCCGCCGTCGGTGCCGACGAGGAGGGCTACACCCCCGCCAAGGCTCTCCTGGAGAACTCGGAGGCGCTCACGGAGGTCACCGCGGTGACGGAGGGCCAGATCGTCTTCATGCCCGAGGACACCTACATCAACGAGGGCATCCAGACCTACACCGAGTTCTTCACCACCTTCGCCGACGCCCTCGAGGGTGCGCGCTGACCACCACGGCACAGCGGGCCGCCTCCAAGGGCCGGCTCCTCGACGCGAAGCTCGCCCTCGGCCTCCTGGCCGTGGGCGGGCTCCTCGTCGTCTCCCTCTTCACCGGCGTCTACGACGTCGTCGGCGGCGAGCGCGGCGGCGAGATGTTCGCCATCACCCGCATCCCGAGGACCCTCGCCCTCGTCCTCGCCGGCGCAGCCATGGCCATGTCCGGGCTCGTGATGCAGCTGCTCACCCAGAACCGCTTCGTCGAGCCCACGACCACCGGCACCACCGAGTGGGCCGGTCTCGGTCTGCTGGCGGTGATGATCCTCGTCCCCGGTGCCAGCCTCATGGAGCGGATGGTCGGGGCGATCATCGCGGCCTTCATCGGCACGATGGTCTTCTTCCTCTTCCTCCGCCGGGTGACCCTGCGCAGCTCGCTCATCGTCCCGATCATCGGCATCATGCTCGGGGCCGTCGTCGGCTCGGTCTCCACCTTCATCGCGCTGCAGACGGACATGCTGCAGAACCTCGGGATCTGGTTCGCGGGCAGCTTCACCTCCGTCCTGCGTGGCCAGTACGAGGTCCTGTGGATCGTGGCCCTCGTCGGGGTCGCGATCTTCGTCGTCGCCGACCGGTTGACGGTGGCCGGGCTCGGCGAGGAGATCTCGACGAATGTCGGGCTCAACTACAACCAGATCATCCTCGTCGGCACCGGGCTCATCGCCATCGCCACCGGCGTCGTCACCGTGGTCGTGGGCAACCTGCCCTTCGTCGGACTCATCGTGCCGAACATCGTCTCGATGTTCCGTGGGGACGACCTGCGCAGCAACCTCCCGTGGGTCTGCCTCCTCGGCATCGCCATCGTCACGGTCTGCGACCTCATCGGGCGCACGATCATCGCCCCCTTCGAGATCCCGGTGTCGCTGATCCTCGGTGTCGTCGGCGCGATGGTCTTCATCGCCCTCCTGCTGCAGCAGCGCCGCCGTGGCTGAGGCGCCCGCCCGCACGCGGCTCACCCCATCGATCGAGTCCACGCCGCAGCGGGACTCGGGTCCGCTCCCGACCGCCCGGTCCCGGTGGCGCTACCGGATCACCGTGTCGGTCCTGCTGGTGCTGGCCCTGGGATTCGCCGTCGGCCACGTCGCCTGGGACAACCCGATGCCGTTCGGGACGCCCGAGTTCTGGATCATCGCGCGGTTGAGGGCGACCACCGTCCTCGTGATGCTCATCGTCGCGGCCTGTCAGGCGCTCGCCACGGTGAGCTTCCAGACGGTGACGAGCAACCGCATCATCACGCCGTCGATCATGGGCTTCGAGGCGCTCTTCGTCGCGGTCCAGACCGCCGCCGTGTACTTCTTCGGCGTCGCCGGCCTGACGATGCTCACGGGACTGCCCCAGTTCGTCCTGCAGGTCGCCGTCATGGTCGGACTGTCCCTGGCCCTCTACGGCTGGTTGCTCTCCGGGCGCTACGGCAACGTGCAGATCATGCTGCTCATCGGCATCGTCATCGGGGGTGGCCTCGCCTCGATCTCCTCCTTCATGCGGCGCATGCTCACCCCGAGCGAGTTCGACGTGCTCACCGCGCGGATGTTCGGCTCGATGTCCAGTGCCGACCCGGCCTACTTCCCCGTCGCCATCCCCCTGTGCCTCTTGGCCGGGGCCCTGCTGCTCTGGCGTTCCAGGCGGCTCGACGTCGTCGCGCTCGGGCGGGACGCCTCGATCAACCTCGGGCTGAACCACCGCCGCGAGATGATGCAGACGCTCTTCCTCGTGTCGATCCTCATGGCCGTCTCGACGGCGCTCGTGGGCCCGATGACCTTCCTCGGCTTCCTCGTGGCCACCTTGGCCTACCAGTTCGCCGAGACCCACGACCACCGACGCGTCTTCCCCGTCGCCGTGCTCATCGGCTTCGTCGTGCTCTCCGGCGCCTACTTCACGATGAAGAACGTGTTCTACGCCCAGGGCGTCGTCTCGATCATCATCGAGCTGGTCGGTGGGTCGGTCTTCCTCGTCGTCATCCTGAGAAAGGGTCGCCTGTGATCACCCTGACCAATGTCCGCAAGACCTATGGCAGCGAGGTCACCATCGGGCCGGTCGACCTGACGATCCCCGCTGGGGGCGTCACCGCCCTCGTCGGTCCGAACGGTGCCGGCAAGTCGACCCTGCTGACGATGGTCGGTCGGCTGCTCGATCTCGACGAGGGCGTGATCGAGGTGGCGGGGTTCGACGTCTCGAGCACGAGGTCGAAGGACCTCGCGAAGGTCGTGTCGATCCTGCGGCAGGAGAACCACTTCATCACCCGGCTCACGGTGCGCCAGCTCGTGGGTTTCGGTCGCTTCCCCCATTCGCAGGGACGGCTGACGGTCGAGGACGAGGAGGTCATCTCCCGTTCGATCGACTTCCTCGACCTCACCGACCTCGAGGGGCGCTACCTCGACCAGCTCTCCGGTGGTCAGCGCCAGCGCGCCTACGTCGCCATGGTGCTCACCCAGGACACCGACTACCTGCTCCTCGACGAGCCGCTGAACAACCTCGACATGCAGCACTCGGTGCACATGATGCAGCACCTCAGGCGCGCCGCCGCGGAGCTCGGCAAGACGATCATCGTCGTGCTCCACGACATCAACTTCGCCGGGCACTACTCCGACCGGATCTGCGCGGTGAAGGAGGGGCGGGTCGTGGAGTTCGGCACCCCTGGCGAGATCATGACCGATGACGTCCTCACCCGGGTCTTCAACACCCCCGTCCAGGTCATCGACGGCCCCAACGGGCCACTCGCCGTCTACTACTAGGGCGAAGGGGGGCGCTCCCTTCGCCCGTCAGCCGGCGACCGGTTGCGAGACGGGTGCGATCGCGGTCGGTTCGCCGGTGACCGGGGCGAGCTGCTCGCGTCGCTCGTAGGCCCAGCCGGGGCCGCGCAGGAGGAAGGCAAAGCGGTCCGTCCACGTCGGCGCCGTGGCGATGTCCGTGGCGATGTCCTGCCACTCGTGGGTGGCGATGGTCGCGAGGTTGTAGGAGTCGATGTTGCGGGTCAGGCCGTAGCGCACCGGCTCCACCTCGGGCTCGAAGGTCCCGAAGAGCTTGTCCCAGAGGATGAGGATCGAGCCGTGGTTGATGTCGAGGTACTGCCGCTGGCTGCCGTGGTGGGCGCGGTGGTGGCTCGGGGTGTTGAGCACCTTCTCCAGCCAACCGATCGAGCGGACCGCCTCGGTGTGGATCCAGAACTGGTAGATGAGGTTGATCGCCCGGGCGTCCTCGATGTACTTCGGCGGAACGCCCACCAGTGCGAGCAGGCCGTAGGGGACGGTCATGATGAAGCTCTCGGCGACCGGCTGGCGCAGGGCCGTCGACAGGTTGTAGCGCTCGCTGCTGTGGTGGACGACGTGCACGGCCCACAGCCAGCGCGACTCGTGGGACAGGCGATGGTTCCAGTAGTAGATGGCGTCCCAGCCGGCGATCGCGAGCAGGTAGGTGGCCGCCCCGCGGCGCATCCCGAAGGGGGAGAGCCGGGCCAGCCTCGTCGCGGAGGTCTGCGTCGCCCACACCGAGGCGGCGGCAGTGGCGGTCGATGCCACGGCGGCGACGGCGGACCCCGAGGTGAGCAGTCCCAGGGCGTCGAGGCGCGAGCGCACGGTGATGGCGGGCTCGGCGTCGGACGGCAGCGTCCCGGCGGGTGGTAGCTCGCCCCCGTTTCCCCGGCGCTGGCGCAGGACGTCGCCGACCGTGGTGACGACGCCGGCAGCCGCACCGGCGACGAGCAGGGCGGTGCCGAGCGGGCCCCGGCCGGGTCGCAGCCGGCGCATCAGCGGACCGGTGATGAAGGGCGCCGCGAGGCTGCCCACGCCCATGGTGAGGCTGGCGATCGTGTCGTTGAGCTCGTAGTCGCCCGCGCGCTCCCCGCCCGGCGTGGCGGGGTGCCTGCGTTGCCACCAGAGCTCGGCACCCATCGCGCCGACGAAGGCGGGGATGGCCAGCACGGTCAGGTCGGGACGCTCCACCAGGGCTCCTTTGCTCCGAAACTGCGCGGCAGCACACTGTGGGCACAGCGACGGCCGGAGGATGTAATTGACTGTACAGTCAATTACTAAGGGGTCACAAGAGTGGAGGCGACGATGGGCGAGGTCGGGACGAAGGGCGTGGCCCGGGCCGAGCGGCGACAGCAGCTCGTCGACGAGGCGGTCGAGGAGTTCGGCCGCCGCGGCTACGCCCGCGCCTCCCTCGCCGACATCGCCCGGCGGGCGGGGGTCTCCAAGGCGATGATCCACCACGTCTTCACGTCGAAGGAGGGCCTCGGCGCAGCCTGCCTCGAGGAGGTCGGCCCCGGGTTGGTCGCCGCGATCGCCGCGGCCCAGACGGCCGACGACCCCGGGCAGCGCGCGCAGGACACGATCACCGCGATCTTCGCCGCGATGGCCGAGCACCGGCACGCCTGGGCCGTGATCCACGACGACACCCTGCCGCCGGGGAGCGCCGCGCTGGGCCTGGCGGCGGGATTCCGGTCGCAGCTGCACGCGATGGGCACCATCGGCACCCGCGAGGTCCTCTCGGCAGCAGGGGTCGACGACCCGGTCGACCACGACCTGCTCGACCGGCTGTGGGAGGCGATCGTCGCGGCCGCCGTGCAGTGGTGGCAGGAGCACGACGAGATGAGTGCCGCCGACATGGCGGAGCGCTTCACCCGACTCCTCGCGGTGATCACGGCTCGACGGTGACGCTCGGGTCCAGGGCCGGTGGGCCTATCGTTCCGGGGATGATCCGACGACTGACGTGCTTCACCGGCTCCACCCCCGGCCACGACCCGAAGTGGGTGGACCTGGCCCGAGAGGTCGGCGCCGACCTCGCCCGCCGCGACATCGGCGTGGTCTACGGCGCGGGTGGAGGGGGCCTCATGGGTGCGCTCGCCCAGGGTGCCCTCGACGAAGGGGGTGAGGTCATCGGCGTCATCCCCGAGTTCATGATCGAGCGGGAGTGGGGTCGCGCCGACCTCACCGAGGTGCACGTCGTGCAGACGATGCACGAGCGCAAGGCGCTCATGGCGGACCTGACCAGCGCCTTCCTCGCGCTGCCGGGGGGCATGGGCACGCTCGAGGAGATCTTCGAGGTCTGGACCTGGCGGCAGATCGGGCTTCTGGACAAGCCGGTCGGGTTCCTCGACGCAGAGGGCTTCTGGGCGCCTCTGCTGGAAGCCCTCCGCGGTATCGCCGACGCCGGCTTCATGTCCGGGGCCAGCCTGGCGGATGTGGTCGTGGAGGCGGACCTGGGCTCGGCTCTGGTCGAGCTCGAGGCCCGGACGCCGGGTACGCGGATGCTCACCGGCCGGACCTGACGGCGTTGTGCGCGCCCGTGTCCCGCTATTTCAGGTGACAGGTGCGGACAACGCCGTAGGGCTCGCTCAGGATGTCCGGGGCGGCCGAGTAGCGTTGCGGCCATGACTGAGATGCGCCGGGAAAAGGACAGCATGGGCACCATCGAGGTGCCCGCGGACAAGTACTGGGGCGCGCAGACGCAGCGCAGCCTGGGCAACTTCGACATCGGCCGTGACACCTTCGTCTGGGGTCGCTCGATGATCCGGGCCCTCGGGGTGCTGAAGAAGTCCGCGGCCCGTGCCAATGCCGAGCTCGGCGAGCTGCCGCAGGACGTCGCCGACCTCATCTCCCGAGCGGCCGACGAGGTCATCGCCGGGGAGCTCGACGCGCACTTCCCGCTCGTGGTCTTCCAGACCGGCTCGGGCACGCAGTCCAACATGAACTCCAACGAGGTCATCTCCAACCGCGGCATCGAGATCGCCGGCGGGGAGCAGGGCTCCAAGGCGCCGGTCCACCCGAATGACCACGTCAACCGCGGCCAGTCGAGCAATGACACCTTCCCGACCGCGATGCACATCGCGATCGTCATCGACCTCGCCGAGCGCCTCTACCCCTCCGTCACCCAGCTGCGTGAGACCCTCGCCGGCAAGGCAAGGGAGTACGCCGACGTCGTCATGGTCGGTCGCACCCACCTGCAGGACGCCACCCCGGTCACCCTCGGCCAGGTCATCGACGGGTGGGTCGCCCAGATCGACTTCGCGCTCGGCGCGGTCGAGCACGCCGACGAGCGCGCCCGCGAGCTGGCCATCGGTGGCACCGCGGTCGGTACCGGTCTGAACGCCCACCCCCAGTTCGGCACGCTCACCGCCGCGAAGATCAGCGAGGAGTCCGGCCACGACTTCGTCCAGGCCCCGAACCTCTTCGCCGCCCTCTCGGCGCACGACGCGCTCGTCGAGGTGTCCGGCTCCCTTCGCACCCTCGCCGGCGCGCTGATGAAGATCGCCAACGACGTGCGCTGGTACGCCTCCGGGCCCCGCAACGGCATCGGCGAGCTCGCGATCCCGGAGAACGAGCCGGGCTCCTCGATCATGCCGGGGAAGGTCAACCCGACCCAGGCCGAGGCGATGACGATGGTCGCCACGCGCGTCTTCGGCAACGACGCCACGGTGGGTTTCGCCGGCAGCCAGGGCAACTTCCAGCTCAACGTCTACAAGCCGGTCATGGCGCACGCCGTGCTCGAGTCGATCCGCCTGATCGCCGACTCGTGCGTCTCCTTCGACACCAACTGCGCCGTCGGCATCGAGCCGGTGACCGAGGTCATCGAGGGCAACCTCGAGCGCAACCTCATGGTCGTCACCGCGCTCAACCGGCACATCGGCTACGACAAGTCCGCCGCCATCGCCAAGAAGGCGCACAAGGAGGGCACGAGCCTGCGGGAGGCCGCCGTCGCCTCGGGGGACATCTCCGGCGAGGACTTCGACGCCTGGGTTGTCCCGTCGGACATGACGCACCCGAGCGCCGGCTGACCGACGACCACGCGAAGGGGCCCGTCCGACAACACGTCGGACGGGCCCCTTCGCGTGGGTCAGCGCTCGTCGTGCACGTCGGCGATCGGTGGTGAACCGGTGGCGTACCCACCGAGCAGCTCCGCGAGGCGAAGGGGGCCGCGCGCCTCATCGGCGCGTCCGGCCCGCTGCAGGGTGCGTCCCAGGAGCAGGTGGGCGTAGGAGTCGTCCGGTGCCTCTGCGAGGACTTCCCGGGCGGCTGCCTCTGCCCGGGAGAGCTGCGCGGAGTGGAAGTAGGCGCGGGCGAGGAGCAGGTGCGCCTCCGCGGTGCCGTGACCGACGGGGTCCACCGGGGAGGCGTGGGACTCCTGCTGCGCGGCGCGAGCGGCCGTCAGGTCGGTGAAGAGCTCCTCGAGCTCGTGGGCGGCGTCGGTGTACCGGGCGTCGTCGAAGGCGTGCTTCGCGCGCTCGTACCGCTCGAATCCGTAGACCTCGGTGCGCTGTGTCATGTCCGGGTAACGCGCACGGTGCCCGGGCTCTTCCCGGCGAGCCGCGCCCGCCGATCCGGGTGCGGGCCGGAGGTCGTCGTACAGTTTCGATCATGCCCTCCCAGGTCTCGCACGTCCTCCTCACGGGCGTTCGTCTCCGTCCCGACGCCGAGCCCGTCGATGTCCGGATCCGGCGTGGGTCGATCGTCGAGATCGGTCCCTGGCTGACCCGGTTCGACGCGGTGGTCCACGAAGGTGGTGGCGCCTTCGCGATCCCCGGTCTCTGGGACGCCCACGTGCACTTCGGCCAGTGGGCGGCGATGACTCGACGGGTCGACGTGTCCGAGACCTCCGGACCGGAGGAGGTCACGGCACGCATGGCCCGGCACCTGGCGGTGCACCCGTCGGAGCCCGGCGTGGTGATCCAGGGCTTCGGCTGGCGGGTCGCCGGCTGGGATCGGCTCCCCACGACCGCCGAGCTCGACGAGGTCGTCGGTGACCGGCCGGTCATCCTCATCTCGGGCGACTGCCATGCCGGGTGGCTGAGCAGCGCCGCCTATCGGTTGCTCGGCCTGCCCGTCCGTCCCGGTCACCTCGACGAGGACGACTGGTTCCCGATCTACTCCCACCTCGCCGATCTGCCCGAGGACCCGGCGGCCGTGCGCGCCAGCCTCGAGGGGGCGATGCGTGATGCCGCGGCGAAGGGCGTCGTCGGCGTCGTCGACATGGAGTTCGAGACCGGCCGCACCGCCTGGCCGGAGCGCACCGCCGCCGGTCTCGACCTGCTGCGCGTGCGTCCGTGCACCTACCCGGAGGGTCTCGACGACGCGATCGCGGCCGGTGTCCACACCGGTGACGTCCTCGACGAGGCCGGGCTCGTGACGATGGGACCGCTCAAGGTCATCACCGACGGCTCGCTCAACACCCGCACGGCGTGGTGCTGCGAGCCCTTCGTCCTCGACGACGACCTGGCTGACCCGCGCGGGAAGCAGAACGTCGACGAGGCCGAGCTGACCGACCTGCTGCTCCGGGCCCGCTCCCACGGGCTGACCGGCGCGGTGCACGCCATCGGGGACGCCGCGCTGGTGGCGGCTGTCAGTGCCTTCGCCGCGAGCGGCGCCCGGGGCAGCATCGAGCACGCGCAGCTGATGCGCCGGGAGGTCCTGCCGCGCATGGCCGAGCTGGGTCTGGTCGCGAGCGTGCAGCCCGCCCACCTGCTCGACGACCGGGACTCGACCGAGGCGCTGTGGCCGGACCGGCTCGACCGGTGCTTCGCCCTGCGCTCGTTGACGCAGGCGGGGATCCCCCTTCGTCTGGGATCGGATGCGCCGGTCTCCCCGCTCGACCCGTGGCTGGCGATGTCCGCGGCAGTGCACCGCAGCGCCGATGAGCGGGAACCCTGGGGGCCGGAGCAGGCGCTCACCCCCCGCGAGGCGCTCCTCGCCTCGACCGACGGGATCGCCTCCGTGTCGGTCGGTCAGCCGGGCGACCTCGTGCTCGTCGACGACCACCCCTTTCCCCCGGAGTTGACGGTGACGAGGGAGCAGGCCGGTCGCCTGCGCGAGGTCCGGGTCCTGGCGACCTTCGTCGGGGGCCGCCTGACCCACGGGTGATCGACCCGATGCCCTGAGGCGGCCGCTGCTGCCACCATGAGGGCATGGCCGACACCGAGCTGGCCGAGGTCGCCGACTTCCTCGCCACGCATGCTCCCTTCGACGCCCTGCCCGGACCGGTCCGTCGAGCCCTCCCGGCCCGGATGACGGTCCGCTACCACCGCCGGGGTGCCCACCTCATGGCCGTGGGCGTCGACAGTCACGACCTCGTCATCGTGCGCTCGGGCGCGATCGAGATCCGTGACGCCGACGGAGGACTCGTCGACCGTGGCGCGGAGGGGGCGACGGCGGGCTCGACGACGCTCGTCGGGGGCAACCCCTCGCGCTTCGACGTCCTCGCCATCGAGGACACCCTCGCGCTGCACCTGCCCGGCCAGGTCTTCCACGAGCTGTCCCGGGCCCACCCCGACTTCGCCGACCACTTCGACGCCGAGCGGGCGGATCGCCTGCGGACGGCTGCCTCGTCCGTCGCGACGAACGCTGCGGGGGAGGCGATCCTGCGCACCTCGGCGCGCGAGCTGACCCACCGGGAGCTCGTCACGGTCCCCGACGACGTCACCATCGCCGACGCGGCCCGGGTGATGACCGACGAAGGGGTCTCCAGCCTCCTCGTCCTGCGTGGTGGTCGAGTGGCCGGGATCCTCACCGACCGGGACCTGCGGCGAAGGGTGGTCGCCGTCGGCACCGACCCCGCGGGGCCGGTGACCTCGGTGATGACCGCGGATCCCGTCGTCGTCGCGGCGGACGCCTCCGCGCTCGAGCTGCTGCTGACGATGACCGAGCGCACCATCCACCACCTGCCCGTCGTCGAGGGCGGACGCCCCATCGGGGTCGTGACGACGACCGACCTGATGCGACTGGAGCGGGTGAACATCGTCCACGTCGTCGGCGACGTCGCGAAGCAACGCGACGTCGCCGGGGTGGTCGCCGTGGCCGCCCGTCTGCCCCGGCTCGTCGAGCAGCTCGTCGCCCAGGACGTGAGCGCCGACGACATCACGCGCGCGGTGACCACGGTCGGTGACGCCATCGAGCGCCGGCTGATCGCCCTCGCCGAGGAGGCCCTCGTCGCAGAGGGCCACGGCCGGGCCCCGCGGTACTGCTGGATGGTGCTGGGATCGCGGGCCCGGCACGAGCAGGCACTGGGCGGTGACCAGGACCATGCGGTGATCCTCGCCGACGACGCACCCGAGGGTGCCGAGGACTACATCGCCGCCCTGGCCGAGCGCGTCGTCGCCGGTCTCGAGGCGTGCGGGTACCCCCGCTGCGAGGGTGACGTCATGGCGAGCAACCCGCGCTGGCGGCAACGGCTGACGGGCTGGCGGCGCGAGTTCCGGCAGTGGATCCACGAGCCGGTCGCCGACGCGGTGCTCACCGCGAGCATCTTCTTCGACTCCCGAGCGCTCGTCGGCGACGAGGCGCTGCACTCCCGTCTCGTCGAGGACGTCGCCCGGTGGGCGCCGCAGGGGCGCATGTTCCTCGCGCACCTCGTCAAGCAGGCCGTGGCCAACGAGCCCCCGCTCGGGTTCTTCCGCGGCTTCGTGCTCGCCCGGGCCGGGGAGCACAAGGACACGCTCGACCTCAAGCGGGGCGGCGTGGGGGCCATCGTCGACCTCGCCCGGGCGCATGCCCTCGCCACCGGACTCGTCTCCGTCAACACCCGCTCGCGGCTGCTCGCCGCGGGCCGGGCCGGCGCGCTCGACCCGATGACGGCCGCCAGCCTCGTCGATGCCCTGGAGTTCATCTCGCACGTGCGGCTCGCGCACCAGTCCCGGCAGGCCGCAGCCGGTGCCCACCCGGACTCGAGGGTGCGGCCGAGCGACCTCACCGCCTTCGAGCGGCGCTCCCTGCGGGAGGCCTTCCACGTGGTGCGCGAGGCGCAGCAGGCACTGGCGTACCGCACCCCAGGGCACTACTTCACCTGATGTTCGGTCTGCGCCGGACGCCACAGCGACGCCGCGAGGACGCGGTCGCCGCGGCCCCGCCGGGCCCCCTGCGGGACTACCTGTCCACTCCCTTCCCCGACCCGGGCACGCCCCTGGACGAGGTGCCGCTCCTGGCCCTCGACGTCGAGGCGACCGGCCTCGACGTGGAGGCGGACCGCGTCATCGCGGTGGGTTGGGTGCCCGTCGACGGTCTGGCGATCGACCTCTCCGGCGCACAGCGCCGCATCCTGGCCACCCGGCGGGAGGTGGGCCAGTCGGCGACGGTGCACGGGCTCACCGACGACGCCCTCGCCGCGGGGGACCTCCCGATCGACGTGCTCGCCCAGCTGCTCGAGGCCCTGGCCGGTCGGGTGCTCCTCGCGCACCACGCCAGCATCGAGGTGGGCTTCCTCGCCGCTGCGTGTCGTCGCGTGTACGGGGTCCCCTTCGTCGCGAGCAGCGTGGACACCCTGGCCCTCCACCGGCGGGTGCTCACCGACGGTGTCGGCGCGCAGCCGGACCCCCTGCCGGGTTCCCTGCGGCTGTGGGCCGCCCGTGAGCGGTACGGGTTGCCCCGGTACCGGGCCCACGAGCCGTTGACCGACGCCCTGGCCTGTGCCGAGCTCTACCTCGCCCAGGTGGCGGAGCTCTCCCTTCGTACGCGACGGCCGTTGTCCCTCAAGGCGGTCCAAGGCACGTGAGGGTGGGCACGAAGGGGGCGACCCGGATTTGCGCCGTCCGTCACCTCTGGATATTCTGGATCTATTCCAGAACACGACGTTCTCCAGACGAATGGCGTGGGCGGAACAACCAGAACCCGAGAGATGCACAGGAGAACACCGCATGTCGCTCATCAACACCCAGATCCAGCCCTTCCAGACCACCGGGTACCTCAACGGTGAGTTCAAGGACTTCTCCGAGGCGGACATCGCCGGCAAGTGGGCGATCTTCTTCTTCTACCCGGCGGACTTCACCTTCGTCTGCCCGACGGAGCTCGAGGACCTCGCCGCGGAGTACGACAGTGAGCTGAAGGACCTGGGCGTCGAGGTCTTCTCCGTCTCGACCGACACGCACTTCACGCACAAGGCCTGGCACGAGACCTCCGACGCGGTCGGCAAGGTCACCTACCCGATGCTCGGCGACCCGACCGCCACCATCTCGCGCAACTTCGACATCCTCCGCGAGGACGAGGGCCTGGCCAACCGTGGCACCTTCCTCGTCGACCCCGACGGCGTGATCCAGTTCCTCGAGATCACCGCCGAGGGCATCGGCCGCAACGCCAAGGAGCTCGTCCGCAAGGTCAAGGCCGCGCAGTACGTGCGCAACAACCCGGGCGAGGTCTGCCCGGCCAAGTGGGAAGAGGGCGCCGAGACGCTCGCCCCGAGCCTGGACCTCGTCGGCAAGATCTGATCCGTTCTCCTCGTCAGACCTCACGGTCTGCAGCATCTCCGGTGAGGGGCGGCGCCTGCCGCCGCCCCTCACCCCCCGCCCGCCCCCTTCGTCCTCCAGGAGTCGCAGCACCATGGCCCTCGATCCGAACCTCGCCACCCAGCTCACGGCCTACCTCGAGAACCTCCGCGAGCCGATCGAGCTCGTCGCGACCCTCGACGACGGCGCCAAGTCCACCGAGCTCGACGAGCTGCTCGTCGAGATCGAGGGCATGAGCGAGATGATCACCCGTCGCGTCGCCGAGGGTGACGAGCGTGATGAGCGCGTGCCGTCCTTCGCGATCACGCGTGCGGGGGCCGACGAGGTGTCCGTGCGGTTCGCCGGCATCCCGATGGGGCACGAGTTCACCTCCCTCGTCCTCGCTCTCCTGCAGGTCGGCGGCCACCCGAGCAAGGCCTCGCAGGAGGTGCTCGACCAAGTACGAGGGCTCGCAGGTACCCACAGGTTCGAGACCTTCTTCTCCCTCAGCTGCCAGAACTGCCCGGACGTCGTCCAGGCGCTCAACCTCATGAGCGTCCTCAACCCGAACATCCACCACGTCGCCATCGACGGCGCCGTCTTCCCGACCGAGGCCGAGGAGCGCGGGGTCCTCGCCGTGCCCACCGTCTTCCGCAACGGGGAGCTCTTCGGCTCCGGCCGCATGGAGCTGGCCGAGATCGTCGGCACGGTCGACGAGCTCTCCGGCGGCGACTCCGCGGCCCGCGCTGCGGAGGAGCTCGCCACCCGCGAGCCCTACGAGGTCCTCGTCGTCGGCGGTGGTCCCGCTGGTGCCTCCGCCGCGATCTACGCCGCCCGCAAGGGCATCCGCACCGGCCTCGTGGCCGAGCGCTTCGGTGGCCAGGTCCTCGACACCATGGCCATCGAGAACCTCGTCTCCGTGCCGCACACCGAGGGCCCGAAGCTCGCTGCCGACCTCGAGCGCCACGTGGGCGAGTACGAGGTCGACATGGTCCGCAGCCAGGAGGCGGCTGGTCTCTCCGTCGGTGACGGCCTGACCACCATCGACCTGGGCAACGGCGCCACCCTCTCCGGCAAGACCGTCGTGCTCGCCACCGGGGCCCGGTGGCGCACGATGGGCGTTCCCGGCGAGGAGGAGTACCGCAACAAGGGCGTGACCTTCTGCCCCCACTGCGACGGCCCGCTCTTCAAGGGCAAGCGCATCGCCGTCGTCGGTGGAGGCAACTCCGGCGTCGAGGCCGCGATCGATCTTGCCGGCGTCGTCGGCCACGTCACCCTCATCGAGTTCCTCGACGAGATGCGCGCCGACGACGTCCTGCAGCGCAAGCTGCGCTCCCTGCCCAATGTGGACGTCCGGCTGGGCACCCGGACGACCGAGGTCGTCGGTGACGGGAGCAAGGTGACCGGCATCGTCGTCGAGCCGCGTGACGGCGGCGACGGTGAGCAGCTGCAGCTCGAGGGCGTCTTCGTGCAGATCGGCCTGCTGCCCAACACCGAGTGGCTCGGTGACGCAGTGGAGCTGTCCGAGCGCGGCGAAGTCGTCATCGACGGGGTCGGCAGGACCAACCTCCCGGGGGTCTTCGCCGCGGGGGACTGCACCACCGAGCCCTACAAGCAGATCGTCACCGCACTGGGCGCGGGCTCGACCGCTTCGCTGAGCGCCTTCGACCACCTCATCCGCACGAGCGCCCCCACCGAGGAGGCCGCGATGGCGGGGACGAAGGTGGCTGACGGCCCCCTCGAGGCCGGCGACCAGATCGACGTTCCCGACCGCGCCGGTGCCTCCGTCTGAGCTGCGGACCACCGTGACCTCACCCGACCACGAAGGAGATCGCATGAGCGAGCAGATCGACCTGTCCGACCACGGCCCGTCCCCCTATGTCGTCAACATCGAGTCCGCCACGGCGCAGAACTCGAACTACCGCTCCACCCTGTGGACCGGGTCGTTCCTCCAGCTGACGGTGATGGCGATCGCCCCCGGCGACGACATCGGCCTGGAGGTCCACGAGGACCACGACCAGTTCCTGCGCGTCGAGGAGGGGCACGGTCGCGCCCAGATGGGTCCGGCCGAGGACGACCTGTCCTTCGACCGTGAGGTCGGCGACGACGACATCATCATGGTCCCGGCCGGGTCTTGGCACAACGTCACCAACATCGGCGACGTGCCGCTGAAGGTCTACTCCCTCTACGGTCCGCCGGAGCACGTGCACGGCACGGTGCACCCGACGAAGGCCGACCAGGATGCCGACCCGACCGAGCACTGATCTCCCCGGCTGCTCCGGGGTGACCGGGCAGTAACCTGTCGGCATGAAGAGCACCATCGAGTACGAGCGTCACCAGGGCCCGGGCGAATCGGTCGTCCTCATCCACGGCATCGGTCACCGGCGTCAGGCCTGGGGCGAGGTGCCGGCGCTGCTGCGGGCGCACGGCTTCGACGTCTACGTCGTCGACCTGCCGGGGCACGGGGACTCGCCGGCGCCGACGAGACCGGACGGGTACTCGATGCCCAGCACGGCGGAGCAGTTCGAGCGGCTCTTCATCCGGCTCGGCCTCGACCGCCCGCACGTCCTCGGCCACTCGCTCGGGGGGATCATCGCCCTCGAGCTGGCCCACCGTGACCTCGTGCGCAGTGCCACCGTGTACTCCCCGGCCGGTTTCTTCCCGGTCCACCACCTGCCGAACATCGCCGCGAACCTGCTCCTGATGAAGTTCGGCAGCTACGCCCCCGAGTCGCTGCACCGCAGGCTCACCAACCACGCGTGGTTCCGCAGGCTCGCCTTCCACTCCCTCTACACCCACCCCGAGCGGGTCGCGCCGGAGGACGCCGTCGCGGACACCCTCAACCTGCGTCGGGCGAAGGGGTTCTGGCCGCACTTCGTCCGGGCGACCTTCCTGCGCTTCGCGAAGGACGTGCAGGTACCGACGACGATCGCCTGGGGGGACACCGACCGGTTGCTGCTGCCCTCGGAGGCGCAGACGGCGCGCACCCGGCTGCCCGAGGCCGTCCACGTCAGCCTGCCGGACTGCGGTCACTGCCCGCAGATTGACCACCCCGAGCTCGTCGTCGACGTCGCCCTGGCCACCCTCGACCGGGTCGGGGAGAACGACCGGCGCCGCGCCGGTTGACCCCGTGCGGGCGCCTCGAGCAGTCCCGAAGCCGGTGGATCAGCCGGCGATCTCGGGGAGGCGGTCGGTGCCCCACGTGCGCTCGATGGAGTCGACGACGCGCTCGACCTCCGCCGTCGTGACCGAGTCCACCGTGCCGGGTTCGAGCGGGTCGAAGTGGAAGATGTACAACCTCGCGGCGAACTGCTCGAGGGGCAGGGAGGCCTCACCGAAGCGCTCGCCGTTGCCGGCCGTGCTCACGAGCACGCCATCGCCCCAGTCCTGGCCGCTGTCGTTGTTCGGGTTGTAGAAGTAGACCCGCATCGTCTCGGTGGGGTCGAGCGCGACGCGCAACACCGTGATCGCGTGCCAGCCGACGAAGCGGGCGGCGGCGTCCGTGACCGCGACACCTGCCGGTTGCGGGTGGATCAGCGGCTGGTTCCCGTTGTGGAAGGGGTGGTAGCTGGCGTAGAAGTGCCGGATGAAGCCGTCGAGGTCGGTGAGGCGTCCCGTCGCGACGTCCACGTTGATGCGGAAGCCGCGACCGACCCACCAGCCATGGAACTCGGGGTTGATCCACTGGTGCGGGTCGCCCTCGCGGTCGGCGCAGCGGCGACCCATCTCGGCGTAGACGCGGTCCAGGTGCGGCACGACCAGCAACGAGACGGGGTCGAGGTCGACGGGAAGTGTCGTCGCGAGACCGACATCGGCCTCGCGGGAGGAGATCAGCTGCCCCTCGAAGTGCATGACGATCTCGTCGTCGCGAGCGGTCCAGGCGATCGTCTGGAGCAGGTAGTCGGGGTCGTTGTAGGCCCACATGGACAGCGCGCGGGCGGACTGGCAGGTGGGGTTGTCGCCCTGACCGATGCCGAGGGGCAGGCCGAGCATGGACAGGGTCCCGGACAGCAGCCAGACCCGCGGGTCATGGGCCGTGCCGAAGGCCAGCTGCAGCCGTTCGCGCGCCGCCGGCGACAACGGCAGCGCCAGCAGGCGCCACAGCGCGGGCGCCACGGGCGGTTGGAAGAGCACGCCGCGCTCGAGCAGCAGGGTCAGCCCGTAGATGTCCTGCGCCGTCTCCGGGTGCACGGCGGCATCAATGAGCTCGTCGACGAGATCGCGGAAGCACAACAGGCTCTCCCGCCCGGTGCTGGACAGGCCCAGGGCCTCGCTGAGGAGGAAGTCGCCCTTCTTGCACAGGAAACGCAGCAGCACGGCGTGGTACGCCGAGACCAGGCCGGTGTCGTGCATGGACCGGGCGAAGCCCGTGGCCTCGTACTGCAGCGTGCCTTCGTCCATCGACTCGAGGCGGTCACGGTAGACCTCGACGCCCGGGTCCTCCCGACTCGCGTCGGTGGTGCCGAACAGGCTGCTGACCAGCCGGTCGACACCGAAGCCTCCGTGGCCCAGGTCGATGCCCGGGTCCGCGCGCGCCACGGCGATCCGGGTGATCGTCGCCTTGACCTGGTCGACCTGGATCGGACGCTGGCGCAGGATCCGCCAGATCTCCTCGACGACCTGGCCGAGGACCCCGTCGTACCCGAGCTGGTCGACGATGTGGCGCATCGCGGCACGGGTGACCTCGGACATCCGTCCCTGCTGCTCCCGCTCGGCCTCGGAGGGCTTGGAGAAGAGCAGGGTCGTGTTGAGCGCGAGCACCTGCAGGACGTGGTCCCGGGCCTCGGCCCTGGAGATCTGCGGGTGCTCGTACTCCCCGAGGGCGACCGCCACGAGCCGCAGGTTGCTCACGACCTCCATCACCACCGTGTCCGAGTCCGCGCTGCGCAGCGAACCGGGGCTGAGCGCCGGCGTGAGTGCCTGCGGCGTCGCCCAGTCGGTGCCCTCGAAGACACCGGCCGCCTCGATCGCGGTGGTCTGCGCCTGCACCGCTGCCGGCCCACCGGGTTGCAGCAGCACGAGGCGCAGTCCGTCCAGCACCCGGCGCAGCCGCGTGGGCCGCCCCAGGTCGCCGGCCCGCTCGAAGGCCTGGATCGCGTCGGAGAGGCTGGCCAGCCTCTTGTCCAGCACCGCGGCAGTACCGCCCACTGACGCCACCTTCCGGTCAGACGTAGAAATCGAGGTCTTCCTGTCGCTTGAGCAACGAGCGCATCTCGTACGGGTCGTCGCCGAAGAAGTAAAGCAGACCCCAGTGGGTGCCGAACGCGGTGCGCTTCGTCACGGTCTCCTCCAGGGGCGCGGACAGCTCGTG